>NZ_JAYKBO010000004.1:0-156968 GCF_035282635.1 Parvimonas sp. D2 | reverse complement strand
TGATGCTTCGCATCAGGTGGGTACCCGGGAACCTTGTTGTTTCACAATAATAACCCCACCCTTCCATGATGCTTCGCTTCAGATGGGTACCCGAGAACCTTGTTGTTTCACAATAAAAAAGACACCTTATGGTGTCTAAATTATTAATTATTCTCCTAATTTAGTAGAAGCTAATTTTATTCCAGGTCCCATTGTAGTTGCAATAGAAACTGATTTTAAATATTTTCCTTTAGCTGCTGATGGTTTAGCTTTTATAATAGCAGTAATTATAGTTCTTAAATTTTCTTCTATTTTTTCAGCTCCAAAAGAAACTTTTCCTACTGGACAGTGAACAATATTAGCTTTATCAACTCTGTATTCAACCTTACCAGCTTTAATTTCTTTAACTGCGTTAGCAATGTCAAATGTAACTGTTCCTGATTTAGGGTTTGGCATTAAACCTTTAGGTCCTAAAACTTTACCAATTCTACCAACAACACCCATCATATCTGGAGTTGCTACTATTACATCAAAATCAAACCAGTTTTCAGTTTGAATTTTTTGAATAAGATCATCTGCTCCAACATAATCTGCCCCAGCATCTTTAGCTTCTTGAACTTTATTTTCTTTACATAAAACTAAAACTCTTAAAGTTTTACCAGTTCCATGAGGTAATACTACTGTACCTCTAACTTGTTGATCAGCGTGTCTTGAATCAACACCTAATTTAACATGTAATTCAACTGTTTCATCAAATTTTGCAGTTGAAGTTTTTACAGCTAACTCACATGCTTCTTTTAAATCATATAAGTTTGTTTTATCTATTAATTTTAAACTTTCTAAATATTTTCTACCTTTTTTCATTTATATCCTCCTTGTGGTGTTCGCTTTTTGCTCCCACGTAATATTACTCTTCTACAGTTATTCCCATACTTCTAGCAGTACCTTTAACCATGCTTATAGCCGCTTCAATAGTGGCAGCATTCAAGTCAGGCATTTTCATTTCTGCAATTTCTCTAACTTGTTCTTTAGTTAAATTACCAACTTTAGTTTTGTTTGGTACTTTTGATCCTGATTCGATACCTAATTTTTTCTTAATTAATACTGGTACCGGTGGAGTCTTTGTAATGAATGTAAATGATCTATCTTGGTAAACAGTCAATACAACTGGAATAATTAATCCAGCTTGGTCAGCTGTCTTTGCGTTAAATTCTTTTGTAAATTGCATTATATTTACACCATGAGGTCCAAGTGCAGTACCTACTGGTGGAGCAGGAGTCGCCTTTCCTGCTGGAATTTGTAATTTTACTAATGCTTGTACTTTTTTAGCCATTTTATAGTTCCTCCTTAAAAACTAATGTGGTTTTCGGGTGCTAAAACCCTCCCACTCTCGTATATCTCTGTTTTGAATGTTTTTCAAATTATTTTCAAATTTAATTTTTTATTACGTCACTAAAATCCAATTCAGCAAGCGTATCTCTTCCAAATAAAGAAACGAAAGCTTTTAATTTACCATTTTCGTGAGATACTTCTATTACTTTTGCAGTTAAGTCCTTAAATGCTCCATCTATAATTGTAATAGAATCTCCTTCATTAATTTCCACATCATTATATGGTTTTGCAGAAACACCTAATGTTTCTACTTCTTTTTCAGATAGTGGTACAGGTTTATTACCTGACCCTACAAATCCAGTCACCCCTCTAGTATTTCTAACTAAATACCATGAGATATCTGTTATTATCATTTTAACTAAAACATATCCAGGAAATAATTGTTTTTCTTTAATTTTTCCAGTTTCTGTTTCTTCTTTAACCGTTGGAACAACAACTTCAAATATATCAATGTCATTTCCACGATTTACAACTAACTTTTCGATATTAGCCTTTACTTTGTTTTCATGCCCTGAATATGTATGTACTACATACCATTTAGCTTCTTTTTCTTTAATATCCTTTAATTCTTCTGTTGTCATATAAGCGGACTAAAGTCCTTCCCTCCTTCATAATTAATGGATAATTAAACCTAACAATTTTTTTAATACATTATCCAATCCCCAAATTATAGCTGAACTAATTATAGAAATCGTAACTACTGCAAGGCTATAATAAAAAACACTTTTTTTAGAAGGCCATACTATTTTCTTAAATTCATGACGAACTCCACGCATAAAGCTAGTTTTCTTTTGTTTTTGATCAGTAGTTTTTGTTGTCATACTACTCTCCTCCAATCTCTAACTATTTTGTTTCTCTGTGAAGAGTGTGTTTTTTACAAAACTTACAATACTTATTCAATTCAATTCTGTTAGTTGTAACTTTTTTGTTCTTTTTAGTATTGTAATTTCTATTTTTACATTCTGTACATGCCAACACAACTTTATCTCTCATAGAAACACCTCCTTGAAAGCTAAATTTGAACATAATTATACATTATATTACTCATAAGATAATAACACAAAGTAAATCAATTGTCAAGCAATTTAGAGCATTTATTATTAACTTTATTTTTTAAAAATAAGTAAATTCTTAAATTTATAAAGTCTATCTATATTATCTATTATCTCTATCTTTTTTAATAAGATTTCTAAGAGCAAGTATTGCTGTTTTTATTGCTCTATCTGTATCTTCTATTACATTATTAGAAAGATTTTGTTTAACTCTTTCTTGATTGTTTACAACCAAAAATATTGAACCTGCTCTAGTATTCAAATAACTTGATACTATAAATAATGCTGCTGATTCCATTTCACTTGCCTTTGTATGAAGTCTTTTCCAAGCTTCCCATTTATTTAATAATTCATAGCTTACCGGTTTAGTTTCAGGTTGATGTTGTCCATAGAATGCATCTTTACATTGCACCACTCCAACATGATATTTTTGATTTGTTTCAATACAAGCATTTGAAAGTTCATTTACGATATTAAAATCAGCAACTGCAGGAAATTCTATTGGTGCATATTCTTTTGAAGTTCCTTCCATTCTTATTGCTCCAGTTGCTACTACCAAATCTCCAGCTTCAACATCTAATTCAATTCCACCACAAGTACCAACTCTTATAAATGTATCTGCGCCGATTTTATGCAATTCTTCAACAGCTATTGATGTACTTGCTCCACCAATTCCTGTACTTGTTACAGAAACTTTTTCTCCTTCTAAAAATCCTGTATATGTTACATATTCTCTATTATCTGCAACTAAAACCGCATCATCAAAATATTTAGCGATTAATTTACATCTTTTTGGATCTCCTGGTAAAATTACATATCTTCCAACATCTCCCGCTTTCATATCAATATGATATTGTTTTTCTTTTAATAATTGTTGTGACATTTATTTTTCCTCCTCGTTTTCTAAATTCAATACTAATTCATACGCTTCATTTTTTGAAATATTATAATTATTTTTTAGCAATTTTACAATGTCCTTAGTGCTATATCCATCATCTTTTAATTTTAATATCTCTTTTTTTATATCAATATCCACTCTCTCATCAGATATTTTTTCTATTATAAGAACTATCTCTCCTTTTACTCCTTTTTCAGAATAATATGAAATAATTTCTTCTAAATTTCCTCTTTTGTACTCTTCAAATAACTTTGTTAGTTCTCTACATACACATACATTTATATTTCCAAATAAAGAATATAAAAATTTTAATGTTTTTAAAAGTCTATGTGGACTTTCATAGAATATTCCTGTAACTTTCATATTTTTAAAACTTTGAAAATATTTTTTACGTTCCGAATCCGTTTTAGGAACAAATCCCATATATACAAAACTTGTCGCATCAAATCCGCTACCACAAATTCCATTTATCAACGCACATGCTCCGGGTAAAATTTCATAAGATATATCTCTTTTTATAACTTCCTGTAAAATCACAAAGCCAGGATCATTTATTATCGGCATTCCTGCATCTGAAATTACAGAAACAATTTTTCCATCTTCTATATTATTTATTATTTCTTCAATTCTCTCGCTCTCATTAAATTTATGATATGATACTAATTTAGTATTTATATTATGAAATTTTAATAAGTTTGAGCTGTTTCTGGTATCTTCACAATAAATTATATCACTTTTCTCTAAAACTTCCAATGCTCTAAGTGTTATATCTTTCATATTACCAATAGGTGTTGGAATAAAATAAATATTAGAAATTCTGTCCATAATATATCTCCTTAATCTTATCAGTATATTCTCCATTTTTATTATAAATATAAATATTATTTTCAACCAATAAATTACTATTTCCGTTTTTAACTAGCTCAACCATAAACAGATGTGGCTTTTTATCTATATTTGTAGAAATAAATTGAATTCTTTTAGGCTCTAATCTAAATTTTCTCGATTCACTTAAAACATCAACCAAACGTTCCATACTGTAAATCAAAAAAACTTTTCCTGAAGATTTTAGTTTTTTATATGAAAAATCTAAAATATCTTCAAGTTTAAGTGCATATTCATATCTTGAAATCAAAAAATTCTCATCTTCATTTAATATTCCAGTATTCATTTTTTTATATGGAGGATTTGAGACAATATAATCAACAGATGAATTTTCAAAATCGTTATAACATTCTTTTAAATCTTTATTTAAAAGGACAACATTTTTTAGTTTATTTTCAACAATACTATGCTCAATAAGCTTTGCATTTTCATTTTGTATTTCTATAAGATATACAGTTTTTAAATTATTTAAAAAATTAATTCTAAAGCCTACTATTCCAGTTCCTGATCCGATATCAATTAATATCTTATCTTTTTTCACTTTTGAAAAATAGGATAGCAAAATTGAATCAATATTGAAAGAAAATTTATTCTTATTTGTAAATATAACACCTTTGGTGTTAGGAATATAATGTTTGTCCATATAATAACCTCCGTCCTATATTTTACCATAAATATGCTTTAAAAGGAATTATTTTTATGATAGAATATACTAAGGTGATTATATGAATTTTACGAATCAACAAGTTGATGCCATTAAACATTTTGAAGGTCCAGCTTTAATTTTAGCAGTTCCGGGTTCAGGCAAGACAACTGTATTATTAAATAGAATTTTAAATTTGATTAACAATCATAATATAGATCCAAGTAAAATTATTTCTATTACTTTCAGCAAATCTCAAGGAATTGATATGGAAAAGAGATTTTTAGCTCAAAATCCTGAATTCAGAGGAAAAATTACTTTTAAAACAATTCATGCTTTTTGTTATGAAATAGTTAGAAATTATATGAAAGTAAAAAACATCAAAAAAACTTTAATTGAAGGAAATAACGAATTCAATAGAATTTTAATTTTAAAAAGAGTGTATTACCAAAAAAACTATAAAAAACTTTCTGATGAAGAAATAAATGACTTCTTTTCAATTTATGACTTTACAAAAAATAAAATGTACGATTTTGAAGGCTATATAAGAAAAAATCATTTTATTTCAAATCGTTCTTTAATGTTAAAACTGTATAATTTATATGATGAAATAAAAATTCAAAATAATTTTATGGATTTTAATGATTTGCTCATTTTGGCTAATGAATATATTTCAACAGATAAAAAACTTTTAAAAGCTTTAAAAAATAGATATGAATTTTTTCAAATTGATGAAGGTCAAGATACCTCAACATTACAATTTGAAATCATCAGAAAGATTGTATTTCCTGAAAATAATGTCTTTATAGTAGCAGATGATGATCAGTCAATTTATAGTTTTAGAGGTGCAAGTCCTGAAAACTTATTAAATTTTAAAAATATTTATCCGAATTCAAAAATATTTTTTATGGATAAAAATTTTCGTTCTACAAAAAATATAATAAAAATAAGCAATAAAATAATTCAAGGAAATAAAATTAGATATGAAAAAACTTCTAAACATACAACTGAAGAAAGTTCACAAATAATGCTATTTAAAGTCAAAAATTCAACTATTCAAGCAAGAGAATTGTTAAAAAGAATTTCTGAAATAAATCCTAATGAAACAATTGGAGTTTTGTATCGTAATAATATATCTTCGCTATATATAGCGGACATATTAAAAAATAATGATATTGATTTTTTTGTAAAAGAAAATAAATTCGACTTTTATTCGAACCGAATATTAAATGATGTAAAAAATATCCTTTTATTTTCTGAAGATACTTCAGACTTGGAAGCTTTTAAAAGAATTTATTTTAAACTTAATGCCTATATAAAAAAGGACTTCATCGCTAAATTGGAATATAAGCCTTATAATCAATGTGTTTTGGAAAGTCTACTAGACTTGGATGAGTTAAATGATTTTTATATAAACAAATTTACATCTTTAAGAAATGATTTTAAAAGATTAAAAAAAATGAAAATGAAAGATAAAATTGATTGTATTCTCTATGATATAGGATATGGGGATTATTTGGATAATTTTAATGACTTTTCCAATCTAAATTATAATCTAATATTTGACTTGATAAAATATTTATCCAAAGATTTAAAAACTTTTGATGAATTTATAGAAAAACTGGATAAATTAAAAGAATGTCTTAAAAATGCCTCAAGATCAAAATCTAATATTTCAATTTCAACAATACATTCTGCAAAAGGTTTAGAATATGATAATGTATTTATTATTGATTTAATTGATGGAGAATTTCCACAAAAGAGTGTGTTAAACTCTTTTGACGAAAAATTATTAGAAGAAGAGAGAAGATTATTCTATGTTGCAATGACTAGGGCAAGAAAAAGATTATTTTTGTTTACTATAAAAGAAAGAAACAATTTACCTGTTGAACCTTCAATTTTCTACAATGAATTAAAAAACAAATATTAAAAAAGGAGCCACGCTCCTTTTTTATGTGTAAATTATTTGTTTTTTGCTGCATTAGTTCCTGCTATAATTCCAAAAACCGTAATATCTGCTATTGAGACGGAACCAAGTCTATTATTACCATGAATTCCACCAGTTGTCTCTCCTGCAGCGTATAATCCCTTTATAATATTTCCATTTTTATCCAACACACTTGCATCTTTATTTATCTTAAGTCCACCCATTGTATGATGAACAGCAGGAACGGCTTTTAAACAGTAGAAAGGTGCTTTATCTATTTTAAAACCTAATCTTCTAAGATTGAATAATGTATCTTTTCCATTTTTTGAATCTTCATTAAATTTATTTATTGTTGCTTTTAAATTTTCCTTATCTATTCCAAAAAAGTCAGCCATTTCATCAATTGAATTTACCTTACAAAGTTTTTTACCCTCTATCAAATTATTATATTCGACTTCATGAGTAGGTAAAATATTTGATTTTTTCATTGACTCTTCGTCCCAAATTTGATATGCAACACTATCTGTTTGAGCCTTAATTCCCATTGAAATTTCTCTTCTAGTACCCAACTCTTCAACAAATCTTTTTCCTTCTTTGTTTACGAGTATTGCTCCACCAACAAGTCTTGTGTCTCCGGTATATAAAAGTTTACCTGTCTCAACATCACAAACAGGATATAACTGAATTTTATCTAAATCTACAACATCAGCTCCAATAGCTTGTGCCATTTTTATCCCATCACCTGTTGAACCTGCAGAATTTGTTGAAAGAATTTTATCATCAATTTCTTTATCATTATCATAAAGCATTTTTTTGTTTGCTCCAAAACCACCTGTTGTTAAAACAACGGATTTCGCATTAACTATCAATTCTCCAGTCTTTATTTTAGCCTTAACTCCAGTAACTACATTATCTTTCGTGATAAGTTCATAGGCATTAGTCTCTGTTAAAATTTCTATTCCCAATTCCTCAGCTTTAGCTTGCAATTTGTTTATCAATTCTTTTCCAGATTGACCTTTAGGAATTAAAGACCTCTTAACTGAATGACCTCCAAAAAACATAAGTTCATCTGTCCACTCAACATTAACATCATCTCTTAACCATTTTGCACCATCAAGTGCATTATTAGCTAAAACATCTATAAGTTCTTTATCTCCTCCAGCTTTTTCAACATCTTTTTTAAATAAGTCTATACTGTCCTTTATATTTTCCTTTTCTTGTAACCAATTCATTGGAGCTGCATATTCAGCACCTGAAATTAAAGTATTTCCACCGATTATTGGTAACTTTTCTAAAATTACGACATTAGCTCCAGATTCTTTGGCTTTAATTGCAGATATTAATCCTGCCCCTCCTGAACCAACAACAACTACATCAACATTTATTTCTTTAGTTTCAAATTTTTCATTAGTAGTAGGGTTGTTTTTAAGAATTTTTTTATAATCGAGTCCGGATTTGTTTATAGCATCTGCAAGAGCGTTTATAAAAGCTTTTGAAGAATAAGTTGCACCTGTTATTTCATCTAAATTTAGATCTCCTGAATTAACTTTTTCAATCAATTTTTCAATAGCAAGTTTCCCTACATCTTCAGTTTCAACACTTTCCTTTAATGATACTTTTTTTATTTTATTATTTTCAAAACTTACATCAATAACAACATCTCCATTATGTCCTCTAGCTTTTCCCTCGTATGTTCCATTTACTGCAGATTTACAAGAATTTAAAAATAATACAAAAACAAGTAAAAATGATAAGGCTTTAAATAATTTTTTCATAATATCCTCCAAATCTTACAAAATTATTATACTGAGATTAAATTTCTCCTTATGTTTATTATGTATATTGTAATTGTAATCTTAATTAAAATTATTTTTATATTCATTTAATACATCAAAAATTTCGTTAATATCAGTTAAAGTATTTATAGTATTTTTCACCTTGTTTGAATCTTTAAAACCTTTTAAATACCATAAAATATTTTTTCTCATTTCTCTTATTGCTATTCTTTCTGGTTTAAATTCCAACTCCAGTTTATAATGCCTTTTTATAGTATCAATAACTTCTTCCAAAGTTGGAGATGAGTATTTTTTTGTTAAATTATAATCCTTAATTTGTTTAAAAATAAATGGATTCCCAAGAGAATGCCTTCCAATTGCAACTGCATCAGCTCCGGTTTCTTCTTTCATTCTTACATAATCTTCAACGCTACAAACATCTCCATTTCCAACTACTTTTATAGGAACATGATTTTTCAAAGTTTTTATAGCATTCCAATCAGCCTTTCCTGAATAAAACATTTCTCTTGTTCTTGCATGTAATGTAATCATATAAGCTCCAGCTTCAACAATAGCATCAGCAACTTCTAAAAAGTTTTTGTTTTTTTCATCAAAACCCAATCTAATTTTAACACTTACGGGAACTTTAGAATTTTTCACCATAGTTGAAACAATACTTTTAACCTTTTTGGGTTCTTTCATCAAGTAACTTCCCTCATGATTTTTAACAATTTTTGGAGCAGGGCATCCTAAATTCAAATCAAGTTGATAAATATCATCTCTTTTATTAAACCTATTTTGGATTATTTCTGCCATAATATTTTCATCACTTCCAAATACTTGTAATCCAACAGGTCCTTCTCTTTTGTCAATATAAGTTATAATTGAAGTTTTGTCATTATCATAATATAATCCTTTTATAGAAACCATCTCAGTAAAAGTTAAACTCGCTCCCATTTCACTAGCTAAAATTCTATATGCAACATCGCTAACTCCTGCAAGTGGAGCTAAAAAAATATCTCCATCAAGCATACTATAACCCCTTTTTCATCTTATAGATTTCAAGCATTCCATCAAGAGTAAGTTTCTTATCTATAATATTAATCTTATCTATATCTTTGGTAATTAAGCTGGAATATCCACCTGTTGCAACAACTTTTAACTTAGAAACATCAAAATTCATCTCTTTTACAATTTCATCAATCAACTTTTCAATAAGTCCAATATATCCAATTACCATACCAACTCTAATATTATCCATTGTATTTTTAGCTACAATTCTTTCAGGTTTATAAAGTTCTACTCTTGGAAGTTTTGCAGTTTTTAAAAAAAGTGCTTCTGATGAAATTCCAATTCCTGGAATTATAGCTCCACCTTGATAAACTGAATTTTCATCAACTACATCAAAAGTAATAGCTGTTCCAATATCTATAATTATCAAAGGAACTCCATATTTTTTAATTCCTGCAACTGAATTTACTATTCTATCTGCTCCAATTGTTTTTGGATTATCGTGATTTATTTTTATTCCCAAATCACAATTATCATCAATAATTATTGGTTTTAAATTAAAATATTTTTTTATAGCATTTTCAATTGAATGCATAACATCAGGAACAACTGATGCTACAACAACATCGTCAATTTCAGATTTTTTAATATCGTTAGCATGTAATATTTCTGTAATTGACATTGCATATTCATCACTTGTTTTATTTTTTATCGTATTAAGTCTAAAATCACAAATTAGTGAATATCCTTCATAAACACCTAATACGATATTTGTATTACCAACATCTATAACTAATAACATATTTTTCTCCAAATCATTAATAATTTTTTTCAATTACTTATTTCATTCTAATTTTAACATTTTTTATATTTTATTACAATTATTTTATATATAAATTTTCAATTCCTGGTCTATTTCAACAAAAAAACGATTAAGAAGAAATCTTAATCGTCAAAATCTTATAAAATAAATATTAAATTACAATCCACGTTTGAAGAATTTACGGAATTCAGAAACTTCAGCAACACTTTGTGAAATTGATACTTTATATTTTGCACCGTTTACAAATCCTGGCTCAAATGTTATAGGTTCAAATTGATAATGTACATTTTCTTTATCAGCAACACAATAACCTACAAATGTTTTTATTGTTGCTCCATTTTCTTTATTAAAGAATTCTGGTTCTCCATATTCTGATAATGTAGCATTTACATCAATTATAACAACTTCTCCCTCTTTATATCCTACAATAAAATTACTATGTTTTGTAACTTTTACAACAACAGCATTAGTCTCATTTTGCATATGACAGTAAATTAACTTATATTCGTCGCCGTTTTCTACACAAGAATTGAAAATTTCACGCATCCTTGCCTTATTTTTTTTGTTATCCTCATCACTTGCTCCTGTTATAGCTTTTTTAACAATATCAAATAATCCCACTATTATTTCCTCCTATATTAATATCATTATTAAAAATTTTTTCACTAAAATTATATCATTTTACAAAACACATGTCTATATCAGCATATAAAAAAGTAAGGAACAAATAAAAATCTGTTTCTTACTTAATATTAACTACTTATTTTTATTTTTTATAGATGCCTTTATAAATCCGTCAAATAATGGATGAACTTTATTTGGTCTTGATTTGAATTCAGGATGGAATTGACAAGCAACAAAATAATCACTGCCAGTATATTCTATAATTTCTACTAAATCAAGTTCAGGATTTATCCCAGAGAAAATAACCCCTGCCTTTTCTAGTTCTTCTCTGTATTTATTATTAAATTCATATCTATGTCTATGTCTTTCTTGAATAATTTCAGAATTATAAAGTTCTCTAGCTTTAGTATTTTTTAAAAGTTTACAATCATAATTCCCAAGTCTTAAAGTTCCACCAATATTTTCAACATCAAATTGATTTTCCATCAAATCTATAACAGGATATTTTGTAGTATCATCTTTTTCAGTTGAATCTGCTCCTTCAAGATTTGCAACATTTCTAGCTATATCTATAATAGCGATTTGCATTCCAAGACAAATACCAAAATAAGGAATATTATTTTCTCTTGCATATTTACTTGTTGCAATCATTCCTTCAATACCTCTTCCTCCAAATCCACCTGGAACAATAATTCCATCAAGCCCTTTAAATACTTCTTTGGCATTTTCTTCAGTAACTTCTTCAGAATATATCCAATGAATATTAATCTTATGAGCATTTTTATATCCTGCATCTATTAACGCTTGAGAGACTGAAAGATAAGCATCATGAAGTTGAACATATTTGCCAACAAGTCCAATTTCTAATTCAGTTTTTACATTTTTATAAGAATCAATCATTTCTTTCCAATTATTCTTTATTATTGGATTTCCTTCAAGGCAAAGTTTATGCAAAACATAATCATCTAAACCTTGTTCATGTAATCTAACAGGAACTTCATAAATAAAATCAACATTTTCAGATTGAACAATTGCACTCTTTGGAACATCACAAAAAAGACTGATTTTATTTTTTATTTCATCAGAAATTTTTTCAGGACTTCTAACAACTATTATATTTGTCTTAATTCCTTGACTCATAAGCTCCTTAAAAGAATGTTGAGTTGGCTTAGTTTTTAATTCATCTGATCCCGGTATAGTAGGTACCAAAGTAGTATGAATAAATAAAACATCTTCTTTTTTATTTTCCGCATGAATTTGTCTAATTGCTTCAATGAAAGGTAATGATTCAATATCTCCGACTGTACCACCAATTTCAGTTATTATTATATCAGCTTTACTTTCCTCAGCAGCCTTATAAACATATCCCTTTATTCTATCAGTAATATGTGGAATAACTTGAACAGTTGCCCCGTTATAATCTCCTCTACGTTCCTTTTGAATTACTTCACTATAAATTCTTCCAGTAGTAACATTACTTCTTTGAGTAAGCTCTTCATCAATAAATCTTTCATAATGTCCTAAATCCAAATCTGTTTCAGCTCCATCTTTTGTTACAAAAACTTCTCCATGTTGATAAGGACTCATAGTACCCGGGTCAACATTAATATAAGGATCAAATTTTTGCATAAAAACACTAAAACCTCTGTCCTTTAAAAGTCTTCCCAAACTTGCCCCACAGATTCCTTTACCAATCCCTGAAACTACTCCTCCGGTAATAAAAATAAATTTACTCATTACATCCTCCTAATTTAATACTCTAAACATTTCTTCATAAGTTGGTATATTCCAATTTTCTCTTGAAACATTTGATTCAATTTCATCACTTATTTTCCTAATTTCTTCTATTTTTCTAGGAACGAATTTATGTAAACTTATTACTTCTTCAATTCCATTTTTATTTTTTATTGTTTTTTCAAATTCATTAAATTCATCAAGTTTCACAAATAATCCCTCAAGCAAATTATTTAGTTTGTTAATTCTCTCATTTAGTTTAACATTTTTTACTCTTTCATTCAAATTTATTTCAAAATTAAGTTCTTGTATACAAGATGGAATGACATCTTTATTAATCATATTAATTAATGTTTTCATCTCTAGCAAATAAGTATTCTTTATATCTTCAATGCAAACATCATAAACTGCACCTAATTCTAAATAATTTAAAATACCATTTTTCAAAAGAACATCATACTCTTTTGATTCTTTTGCACTTAATATTGCTTCTAAATATGTTCTATTATTTTTAAGTCCTCTTCTTTCTGCTTCTTCAATCCATTCTTTTGAGTAATTATCGCCAGAAAATAAAATTCTTTCACTTTCAACAAAGATTTCTTTTAGAATATTTTTGCAAGCCACAATTCTTTCAGACTTATCATTAATATTTTCAACTTTCTGTAAAATATTTTTAAGCTCTGAAGCAACTATTGTATTTAAAATTATGTTACAATCTGCTGCACTTTGCATTGAACCTAACATTCTAAACTCAAATTTTCCATCAGTATAAGCAAAAGGTGATGTTCTATTTCTATCATCAGTATCTCTTGGTGCAAATTCCAGATTACTAATATTAAAATCATTTAATTTTATTGGATTTTTAACTTCCATATCTAAAATATCACATAATACATTTTCAATTTCATTTCCTAAATAAACAGATACTATTGATGGTGGAGCTTCGTCTCCTCCAAGTCTTAAATCATTTCTAACGCTTGAAGATGAAACTCTAAGTAATGAAGAATATTTATTTACAGCTGAGACTGTAGAAATCATAAATATAGCAAAAAGTAGTCTCTCTACTTCATCATCTTTTTTTGGTAGTTTAAATAAATTTTTACCATAGTTTGTAACCAAAGACCAATTATTATGTTTTCCACTTCCATTTACATTTTTAAATGGCTTTTCATGTAATAAACAGACAAGATTATGCTCATAAGCTGTTTTTCTTAAAACTTCCATAACAATTTGATTATTATCAACAGAAACATTTACTGTATCATATAAAATTGCAACTTCAAACTGACCAGGAGCAACTTCATTATGTTCGGTTTTAGAATTAATACCTAAATCCTCTAATTTTTTATTTATACTATTATAGTAATTCATAACTCTTTTAGGAATTGAACCAAAATAATGCTGTAATAACTCTTGATCCTTAGGTGGCATTTCACCGATTAATGTTCTTCCCGTATTTATAAGGTCAACTCTCTGTTCATAGAATTTCCTATCAATCAAGAAAAATTCTTGTTCTAAGCCAACTTTTATTCTAACTCTAAAAATCTTTTCATCTGAAAATAAATTATATAAAGCAGTAGCTTGTTTTGATAAAAAGTCCATACTTTTTAAAAGTGGAGCTTTTTTATCCAAACTTATACCATCAAAAGAAACAAATATTGATGGAATATATAAAATATTATCCATAATAAAAGCATTAGCAGTACAATCCCAATATGTATAACCTCTAGCTTCAAAAGTTGATCTCATTCCTCCATTTGGAAAAGATGAAGCATCTGGCTCACTCTTTAAAAGTTCCTCTCCTGAAAATCTAACTATAGGTAAATTTTCACTTGATTTACTTATAAAACTCTCATGTTTTTTTGCAGTATTACCATTCAACGGTTGAAACCAATGACAATAATGTGTTGCTCCCTTTTCTATAGCCCACTCTTTCATTGCATGCGCAATTATATCGGCACTGTCTTTATCCAAAAGTTCTTCTTTTCTGATAGCATTCTTCCATTTTAAATATACAGGATACGGCAGTTTTCTTTTCATTGCACTTTTATTAAAAGTAAATTTTCCAAAATCATCAATTCTGCTCATAAATTCCTCCTATAAAAAAATTGGTCTTCTTTTTACCTCTAAATAGAGAAAAAAAAAACCAATTTACAAAATTTTTTATTTATTAAACTATATTATTACCTAACTTATATTAATATAATAAAATATTTTTTTGATTATGTCAAGTACCTAAATATAATAATTATATTTTTTAAATTCTAGATCTTAACTTTAATATCTTATAAAGTCTTAAAACTGAATAAATATAAGAAGCAAGTCTCATTGTTACATCATATTTATCTTTTATCTTCATTATTTCATTATAAGCAAGTAGCATTTTATACTCTACTTTATTTAAAACATCATCTTCTGTCATATCAATTCCCGAAATATTTTGTACCCATTCATAGTAAGAAGCTATAACACCACCTGAATTTGCTAGAATATCTGGAATTACTTCAATATTTTTTTGACTTAATATTCTATCGGCAAGATAATTAACAGGACCATTAGCTCCTTCAACAATTAATTTAGCTCTTATTTTTTGAGCTTCTTCTTCTGTAATTGAATTTTCTAAAGCACAAGGTATAAGTACATCTACATCTAAAGAATAAAATTGATCTATTGAAATATGTTTAGAACCCTTAAAATCATATAATGTATGATTTTTTGAAAAATAATCAATTAGTTCAAAAACATTAAATCCATTCTCATTATATATGGTGTAAACACCATGTTCATTATCAAATTCTGAAACTGCTAAAATATTTCCACCCATTCTTGCTAAATGTTTCGCAGTATTAGAACCTACATTTCCGAAACCTTGAATTGCAATTTTTGAATCTCTTATATTAATACCTAATTTATTTAAGGATTCTCTAGTCATAACAGCAACTCCAACTCCTGTTGCCTCTTTTCTTCCAAAAGATCCCCCAAAGCCTAACGCTTTTCCGGTAAAAGTTGCTAGAGTATTATTACCGGTTAATTTTATATATTCATCTAACATCCAAGCCATAATTTTTTCGTTTGTATTTACATCAGGTGCTGGAATATCAAATCTATCTCCAATATATTTATAAAGCTCTTTAACATATCCTCTTGATAGTTTTTCAAGCTCATTTTCAGATAATTCATTTACATCTACTATTATTCCACCTTTTCCACCGCCAAAAGGCAAATGAGTAGCTGAACATTTTAAACTCATCCAAATAGATAAAGCTTTAACTTCATCCCCATTTACACTTTGATGAAATCTGATACCTCCTTTATATGGGCCCATAACATCGCAATGTTGAGAACGATAACCTTTGAAAATTCTAAATTTTCCATTATCCATTTTTACAGGTATATTTATTTCTATAGTTCTTTCTGGTTCCTTTAAAAGATTATAAACACTTTCATCTAAATCTAAAACTTCACAAGATTTTTTTAAAATCATTTGAACATTTTCTAACGGATTAACACTATTCATACTATTCTCCTACAAGTAATTTTCCCATTCTAAATATAAATTTTCCTTTTCTTCTATCAATTCAGACAAATCTTTACTAAGTTTTAAAAATTTATCTTTATCATTAAAAATTTCTGGATTTTGAATATCTCTATTACAAGTTTCAATTTTGTCTTCTATTTCAAAAATTTTATCTTCAATTTCCTTCAATTTTTGTTTTTTAGCTCTTTCTTGTCTTTCTAATTCTCTTTTCTTCTTTTTTTCTTTCTCAATTTCTGTCTTTGAGATTATCTTTTCTTCTATTTCATTTTTTTCATTTAACTTTTCTAAAAAGTAATCATAATTCCCATAATATTCTGTTATTTTACTATCCTCTAATAACCAAATTTTATTTACAACTTTATTTAAAAAATACCTATCATGCGAAATAGTGAGAACTGTTCCAGAATAATCTACAATTGCTTTTTCTAAAACCTCTTTACTTTCAATATCTAAATGATTCGTTGGTTCATCAAGAAGTAAAAAGTTAGATTTCGACAACATTAGTTTTAAAAGTTCAAGCCTTGCTCTTTCTCCACCACTTAATTCTCCAACAGATTTAAATAAATCTTCATCAAAAAAGTTAAACTTTGCAAGATGACTTCTAACTTCAAAATTATTCATTTTTGGATAGGCATCCCAAAATTCATCCATAACTGTATTTTGATTACTTAAAGTTTTTTGCTCCTGATCGTAATACCCAATTGATACTCTAGCACCTAAATCACATTTTCCTTTTAAAGCCTCAAGATTATTACAAATTATTTTGAATAAAGTTGTTTTACCAACTCCATTCTTTCCAACAAGACCAATTTTATCTCCTTTATAGATATTTAAATTTATATTATTAAATAAAATTTTATCATTAAATCCCATTGTCAAATCTGAAATATCCAAAACATCTTTTCCAGACTCAACTTCTGGAACTAGTTTTAATCTCATTGAATTTTTATAAATTTCTGGATTTTCAATCAAATCCATTTTATCAAGAAGTCTGCGTCTTGAACTTGCCTGCTTTATAAATCTATTATTTCCATAATTTTCAAATCTTTGAATAATTTCTTTCTGCCTAGAAATCTCTTTTTGTTGTTTTTCATAAAGATGTCTATTAATTTCAAAATCTTTTTCACGTCTTGAAATATATTCATCATATCCACAATTAAAAACCTTTAATTTCTTATTCTCTATTGAAAAAATCCTGTTACAAACAGCATTTAAAAAATACCTATCATGAGAAACAATAAGGCAGCTTCCTTTATATTCTCTTAGATAAGACTCTAAAAACTGAATAGATTCTATATCTAAGTGATTTGTTGGTTCATCAAGTAAAATCAAATTTGACGGTTTAAGTAAAATTTTTGCTAAATGTAATCTACTTTTTTGCCCACCACTCAAATTATTAACTGATTTAGAAAAGTCTTCCTCTAAAAAACCAAGTCCAAACAAAACTCCTCTAACTTTTGAATTATAAGAATATCCATTATTTTCTTCAAAATAATGTCTTTTACTTTCATATATATCAAAAAGTTTGTGGATTTCTTCTTCACTCAATTCCTTATTACCCATTTCAATCTCTAATTCTCTTATCTCTTTTTCAAGAAAAATAATATCTTCAAAAACTTCTAGGCATTCCTCGAAAACTGATTTATCACTAGTATAAGAAATATTTTGTTTTAAAATAGATAGATTTACATTTTTTGCAAAATTTACTTCTCCACTATCAGCAGATAAATCTTTAATTAAAAGGTTAAATAATGTAGTTTTGCCACTTCCATTATCTCCTACTATTCCAACTTTATCTCTGCTAGAAATTGAAAAAGTCACATTTTCTAATATATTTTCACTTAAAAACGACTTAGTTAAGCCATTAACACTCAAAACAATCATAAAACACCTTTTTAGAAAATAAATTTAGATTCAAAGTTACTAACTTTTCCAACCGCTAGTAATACACTAAAATAAATATAAGCAGTTTGATGCCATAGGATTGTAACATCCAACATTCCATGCAAAACAACTACAACAGTTAAAGCTATTATGAGTCTAAATAAATTTCTTTTTCTTATACTATATACTTGCTTAACTATTCCTACAAAAAGAGGTGAAATTACCAAAATACCGACAATACCAAAATTAATTAACACATCTAAAGCTATGTTATGAGCATGGTTTGCCGGGTGAGTTACCCAAGTTGCATTTTGATAAGCCATTGGACCACTACCAAACAAGAAAGTTTGTTTAAATAGTTTAATAGCATTATCCCAAATTTCTTTCCTTGTTCCAAGAGAATTTCCTATAAATTCATATCTTGGAAAAATCCTATTAGAAAAAATCATAAGTATTACTATGATCACTGTAAAAATTCCAAGAAAAGCAAAAACTTTTTTATTATTTTTCGTTAAGGAAAGCACCAAAGTTGCAATCAAAATTGTTGGTAATGCAGTTCTATTTTCTGTCAAAAACAGAACTATAAATGCAAGTGTACTTACACACAAAAAATACAGTCTATTATTTTTATTTTTATTTGATAAAAAATAATACATTGCTATTATAATTATGAATTCACAAATTGTAGCATAGTAATTCGTATTAAAAAATGACGATACTGGTCTATGCAAAGCCATATATTCTATAAATTCATACATCTTTAAATCCATACTAAACTTACTATATAGTACTGAAAGAATTGTCAAAATAAAACAAAATATTGAAACAATCATATACAGATTAATAATCCTTGAAAATAACTTTCTATTTATAACAGATCTATAGTACATAAAAAACATAGCAAATTCAAATATAATTATTGATACTCCAATACCATATAAATTATGTTTAAACACTGAAACTACGAATATTAGTAGTGTAAATGATAAAACATTTTTAACATATGGAGTTCCTTTTAATATAGGAATAATTTTACCACTAACTATTAAATAGAAAAATAGAGCATTAAAAGCGAATATTAAAAAATAAAATGGTAAAAACACTGTAAATGAAACTATTAATATTAATAGTTCATCTAAATTTAGCCCATATTTTTCTAAAATACCATCAATATAATTCATATATCTTAAGCCTTTCATAAGCCATTTTATCAATATTATTAAATTGAAATACCTTATAACTTAACTAATTATAAAAGTTAAAGATATAAATAAATTAATATTATTTCAAAAAAATTTTAAATTTATTGTATTATTATAGCCTTAGCATTAAAATACAATATAATTATTCTTTGCAATTAAGATTTAAAAAAGAGAAATTTTAAAGATTATTTTTAACATATAAATTGTCACAAAAACAATCATTTAATGACCATTCCCTCAAATAAAACTTATTTCAATTATAGCATAAAACAAAAAAAAATAAAACTCTTAAAAAAGAGTTTTATTGTATACTCATAAAAAATCAAGGTTTTTGAACACACCTTGATATAATATAGTTCTATCTTACTCCTGGATAATCCTTTAAACTATTCATATAGTAAGTAAGAGTTAATAAACTTCCATCTAAATGAACATTTTCAAGCACAACATTTCTTGGTAATTTCAAATCAATTGGTGCAAAATTCCAAATTCCTTTTATACCACAAGCAACTAGTTTATCAGTTATTTCTTGTGCAGGTCTTGCAGGAATCGCTAAAATTGCAATATCAACTTTTTCTCTAGTTACAACTTCTTCTAATTCTGAAATATCTTTAACAACAACATCATTTTGTTTACTTCCAATAATATCTGATGAGTTATCAAAAATTCCTACAACCTTAAAGCCTTTTTTTCTAAATCCACTATAGTTTAACAATGCACTACCAATATTACCAAAACCAATAATAACTACATTATAAGGCTTATCAACACCCATAATTTTTTCCAATTCAATTTTTAACTCTTCTACATTGTATCCATAGCCTTGTTGACCGAATGCACCAAAGTGATTCAAATCTTGTCTAATTTGTGATGCAGTTAAACCTGTAATTTTACTTAATTCTTGAGAAGATACTCTAATTATTCCCTTATCTCCAATAAGTTCAAGGTATCTATAATATTTAGGTAAACGTTTTATAACTGCAACAGAAATTTTATCGTCTAACATAATAAACCTCCTACCATTTTTGTTTTCATTTAATTTTATTAATATGTAAAATCTAAAACGTACTCTCGTTTTAAGTATTATAACACCTATTCAAATTTATTGCAATATTTTTTACAATGTTTTTTAGAATGTATAACTATTTTTTTCAAACTTTGTCAGTTTATAGCAACCATATTAAATAATTATTAATAAATTATAAACAAAATATATTGAAAAATGTAAAAAAAAGTTCTAAAATATAATTAATAAATTTTAGGAGGTAAACTTGAATAACTTTGAAATAATAAAAGAATGTCCAATATTTAAGGACTTTTCAATAGATGAAATAATAGAAATATTTTCAGTAGTATCTTTTTACGAAAAAAATTATAAAAAAAATGATATAATTCTAGCTGAAAATACAAAAGTAGAATATTTTGGAATAATTACAAATGGAAGAATTGCAGTTTCTAATTTCGATTATTTTGGAAATAGAAATATTTTAAATGTTTTTGAAAAAGGAGATTCATTTGGCGAAGCCTTAGTTTCATTAGAAACGAAAATTCCTCACGAAATAATTTCTCTAACAAGTTCTTCTGTAATTTGGATTGAGTATAGTAGTTTATCTAATTCTCAATATTACCAAAAAATTCTAAATAATTTTTTAACGATAATCTCTATGAAAAATTTAATTTTAAACAAAAAATTACAAATCTTGTCAAAAAGAACTACGAGAGAAAAAATATTAGAATATCTTTCAAATCAAAAAAAGCAACTATCATTAGATAGTAACTTTGAAATAAATCTAAATAGAAATGAAATGGCTGATTACCTTGCACTTGATAGAAGTAATCTTTCTAGAGAGCTTGGAAAATTAAAAAAAGAAGGAATAATAGACTTTGAAAAAAACAAATTTAAACTATTATAAAAACATTGTATATTAATAAATTAAAACTGACTTTAATAAATTTAAAATAATTTTTTGAAGGTCAGTTTTTAAATATAAAAATAATAGAAAAATTATTCTGTGAAAACATATAGGAAATAATGACTGTTATAAGTAAAAATGAATACTATAAAACTATATGTAAATGTGTTATAATGATAAAAACATTCTTTTAATTGTGTTTATTTAATTGATTGAGAATTGCTTATATGGTGGTGTATGATGAATAAAAAAGAAAAAATAATTCAACTATGGTTTGATATGTGGATAAAACAAAAAGATTTAGGAATAGATGAAATTTTTACAGAAGATGTTATTTACACAGAAAGTTGGAGCCCCAAATATGAAAATCGTGAAACAGTAAAATTATGGTTTAATGAATGGAATAATCGTGGAATGGTAATAGATTGGACAATTAAACAATTTTTTCATAAAGGTAATCAAACTATTGTAGAATGGTATTTTAAGAATAAAATGAATAATGGAAGTATCGAAGATTTTGACGGAATTTCTCTTATTGTATGGACTGATGATAATAAAATAAAAGAATTAAAAGAATTCGGCTGTAATCGAAACAACTATAATCCTTATCAAAATGGAAAAATACCAAAATTTAGGGATGAAAAAACAAATTGGTTTTAATCATTTCCGACTCAAATAATTAAGAATAATTTAAAAGGAATGTCTCTTATTAATTATGGATTACATTCCTTTAATAATTTTTGTATTTTTAAATCCAGTTCAATTAAATGACTGTATTTTTTTATTTTAAGTATCAAAAGCATACATACTATAATTCTTTAACTTTTTCAATCCATTTATTAAAGTTTGTTTTAAATATTATTGCCTTACTATATGGAAGACATAGTTCTGCCTTCCCAATATATTCTTTAAGTGTGTTAAGAGTTGTCTTAACATTAGTAGATCCAGATGTTGAAAAAGGAACCACCTTTTTACCATTTAAATTATAATTCTTTAAATAATCTAATACAATCATTGGTGGTTTACTAAACCAAATTGGATATCCCACTAAAACAACATCAATATCAGAAATATCTACAACTGGTGCTACATATTTAGCTGTTATATCCTTCTTTTTTTCATCTCTCGCTCTTCCAATAGCTTTAAAATATGAACCATAAGAAACTTCAGGTTCAATACTTATAATATCACAACCAAGATTTTTTTGGATTTTCATTGCAACATTTTTAGTCTTACCACTATTTGAATAGTAGAAAATAATAGCTTTCATATTTTTCACCCTACTTTCTGTTAAAATCATTTGTTTATAGAAAAATTTTTCATTTTTTTCTTATATATAAATGTAATGAATTTATACCCAAAATAATAATGATATTATTCAATTAGTAATTTAAAAATTAGTTTATTATTTAATAGTTCCTTCTATAACTCTTCTATAATTTTCCGGATCAGTATCTCCTTCTGTATTAATCAAAAGAATAACAGAATTTTCATCTATTTTCATTTTTTTCTTCATCTCTTCCATAGAAGGTTCTGCCAAAACTCCAAGTAATGCACCCATTGTTGAAGCACCTGATTCTCCAGAAATAATTTTTAAATCTTCTCCTTTATTAAAGGCGTAGGCTCTCATTCCATCAACTGCCATTTCATCAGAACCTGAAATATAAAAATCAGTATAATTCCAAATAATAGGCCAGATAAGACTACAAACAGATCCACAATTCAATCCTGCCATAATGGTCGTTGGAGCTCCTCCTACAGAATAAGATTTACCATCTCCTATCTCTGCAGAACGATAAATACAATCTGCAACATTTGACTCCACAATAGTAAATATAGGTTTATTATTTTTATAATGTTCTACAAAATATGCAATCATTCCTCCAGCCATTGAACCAACTCCTGCCTGTAAAAAAATATGTGTAGGAATTACATTTAATTTTTCTAATTCTTCAGTGATTTCATAAGCCATTGTAAGATACCCTTGAATAATCCAAGTAGGAATTTTTTCATATCCATCCCAAGAAGTATCTTGAATTAATATCCAACCATATTTTTTACTCATTTCTAAAGCATATTTAACAGTATCATCATAACTTAAATCTGTAATCTCTACTTTTGCAGGACCAACTTTACGAATTGCTTCTGCACGAACTTCCGCTGTTTCATAAGGCATATATACATGAGCTTTACATCCAAATAATCCTGATGCCCAAGAAACACCTCTACCATGATTTCCGTCAGTACATGTTACAAATTCAATCTGTTCAAGTCTTTTTCTATACTTATCAGATAACAAATCATTCAAACTTGTAGTATCAGGGTTAAGATTTAATTCATCACATAAAATTCTAAACATCGCATAACTTCCACCAAGTCCTTTAAATGCATTTAGTGAAAAACGCTTTGATTCATCTTTTACATAAATGGCACCAACATTCAACTTTGAAGCTAAATTAGTAAGACAAATTAGTGGAGTTTTCTTGTATTCCTCAATTTGCTTATGAAATTTCAATACAGACTTCGCCTGTTCTTCTCCATATAATTTTATATCCAATTCCTTTTTTGTATTTGAACTTTCAAGAACTTTTATCTTTTTAAATTTACTATCCATTTTAAAATCTCCTTTCAAAATGTATTCACTATTTTATATAAATTACTTTTAAGCATTATTATATTTTTTATTATATCCCAAAATATTAATAATATCAACAAAATATAAAAATGTACTTTCTAAGCATTAAAAAAGCTACTATCATTCGACAGTAACTTTTAATATATTTAACCTACTTAAAAACCTAAATAAATCCACAAATCATTTTACAAAATTTAAGCACTCATATTGTCTATATTTAACTTCTATTATTGATATTTTATTTAATTACATAAAGCTCTTGATACAAATTTTTTGCATAGGAGTCTGTCATTCCACTAATGAAATCAGTTACCAATAAAAACTTTTTATACAACCTTTCACCTTGATCTTTAGGTTTTGACTTTATATAATCATCCCTTAAATCTTGTGGAATTATACTAATATATTTCTTATCAGCCTTTGACATATATTCATTTGCATCTTCCTCCTCCCAATACCTAATAGCATAAATGAAATCTTTCAAAAAAGTCTCTATAATTTTTTTTGCAGATAGTTCTAATTTTAATATATCAACATCATTAAATACGAATCTTTTCATTGCATTTTTTAATACTTTTATTGTAATTTCATGATTTGTTTCCCAAAACAAATCATTTTTAAATGCACCTTTCATAATATTTTTGTAAGAATTAGAAAATCTATAAGCTACTACATACATCAACCATTTTTTAGTATCTCCTATCCACTTACTAAAAGAGTTAAAATCATTTTCTATATTTTTTTCTGTATTTTTTCTAATACATTCCAAATCATCCAATAAGGCTTTAGTATATCTCTTTTGATATTTTTTATTAGTATTGTCGATTTTGTCAATTTCCTCTTTGAAATATAAAATAAATTGGTCTAAAGTAAACAAACCCTTTTTCAAGGCATCCTCTAAATCGGCTGTTGAATAAGCAATATCATCAGCCGCTTCTAGTAAATAAGTTAATGGATGTCTAACATAGTTATTCTCAATTTTCGTTCCTGTTTCTTCACATATATCATTTAAAATTTCCTTTTCAGAATAATAATATCCCATTTTATGTTTAAAAATATCATTATTATCATTAGAGAACTCAATAGAGTTTGTCGGATATTTAATTAATGTATTAATTATAGAATACGATAAGTTTAAATCATTCCCATTTTTATGAGACTTTGTTAATATTCTTAATGCTTGTGCATTCCCTTCAAAATTTTCTAAATCACTTTTCATTTGCAGATTTATTATTTCTTTGATTAACTTATTATGAAAAGAAAATTTCTCTTTTTCAAACTCTTTTTTGAACCAATCTCCTATAATAACTTCTCCAAAATGTCCAAAAGGTGGATTCCCAATATCGTGCAATAATCCAGCACAAGCCAGTATTGAAGGTATATCTTCTATATCTTCTTCTCCATTTTTAAAATCTTCTTTTCCATAACCACTAGTATTTTTTGTAATCATTATTCCCAATTGTCTGGCAATTGATGATACTTCAATAGAATGTGTAAGTCTTGTTCTTACAAAATCACTTTTATCTAGAGGAAATACTTGAGTCTTATCTTGTAATCTGCGAAATGCTGAACTTGATATAATTTGTTCATAATCTCTCTCAATATCACTTATTGGATAAATAGAAAACTCTGTAGGATTATCCTCTCTTTTTATTTGAGTTTTTGATGACAAAAGCTTATTCCAGTCCATTCTTTACCTCCTAAATATTATTATAATAATTAAATTACTTTTCCTGTAATATAAGTATCCCTTAATTATATTCTAATTATAATAGTATCAAAATTACTAAATACATTCCTCAATCTCCACAACAACTTCACAATGTGCTGTTTTACTGAACATATCACATAGCTTTACTTTCTTTAATTCAAATCCACCGTCAATAAAAAGTTTTAAGTCTCTTGTAAGTGTCGCTCCGTTACAACTTACATATACAACTTTTTTTATATTACTTTTGATAATAGTATCTACAACTTTTTTATCAAGTCCTTTTCGTGGAGGATCTACGGAAATTATATCAATATTATTGTTTTTTAATATTTCTTCAATTTTTTCTTCACTCTTGCCATATAGAAACTCAACATTTTTCACATCATTTAGTTTTAAATTTTCTTTAGCGTCGTTTATTGCATCTTTTACAACTTCTACACCGATTACTTTTTTAAAATTTTCTGAAAAATATATACTTGTTGTTCCTATTCCAGAATATAAATCCAATAAATTCTTGTCTTTATTTTCTCCTAAAAAATCTTTAGCTATTTTGTATAAATTTTCAGTTTGAAATCTATTTACTTGAAAAAAGCTCTTTGGAGAAATATTAAATTCATATTTTCCGATTTTATCAGTAAAATTCTTCTTTGAAAATATTAATTTACTTTCTTGTCCCATAATTATACTTGCTTTTTTAGGGTTAATATTTATATATCCACTTACTAATTTTTCATATTCACTTAAACTTTTTACAAAATTTTGAGCTTCTAATATATCTTTTTTTACAACAACTGTAATCATAATTTCAGAATTGTAATTTGACCTTATGCTGATATTTTTTAAAATTCCATCATCAGTATTTACATCATAGGACTTAACCTTAAATTCTTTTAATTTTTCTTGTAAAAATGGTAGAAATTCATTTATACTCTCATCACTTAATGGACAATTCTCAAGTTTTATTTTGCTTTCCCCATTATCCACACAGTAACAAAGTTCAAAGTTTTCATTTGTCTTTAATTCAATTTTATTTCTATAATTTAAGTTATTTTTATTCTCTAAAATTTCAACATCTTCTAATTCTATGCCTGTATTTTTTCTAAGACTGTCTAAGAACATCTTTTTCTTTAATTCAAGCTCTTTTTCATATTTTAGATTTATAAAATGATAGATATCTGTTAGTTTTTCATCATATAGATTTTCTCTGTATTCACTATATTTCAAATATTTTTTAACATATCCGTTAGAAAATTTTTTCTTTTTTTGAGTAATTTCAACATCAACAATATCTCCAACAAGTCCACCTTTTACAAAAACTATTCCCTCTTCACTTTTTGCAACTCCAAGTCCCTCATTAGTATTGTCAATTATTTCTAAATTTTTTAATTCCATTATTTTCCTCTTTGTCTTGTAATTTCATATAATCCAAGTTTTGTAAAACCGTGAAAATTCCAAATCTTATTGTCAAAGATTTGTATTTCCTTAATTTTTTCTTCTAATATTTCTTTATCTTTTGTTTTCATATTTATAAAATCTACAATTATTATTCCCGAAATATCCCTAAAAGAAATCTGTCTTATAATTTCTTCAATTGCTATTAAATTTACAGATAATGCATTTTTACTTTTATTTGTTTCATTTGTTTTTTTCTTTGAATTTACATCTATTACTGTAAGTGCTTCTGTTTGTTCTATAACTATATTTATATCTTCAACTTCAATTGTTTTTTTATTTAATCCCTCAAGATATACTCCAATATTGTAGTCATATCTTGGAGAATATTCATCATTGTATTTTAATTCATTTTTCAAAAATTTATTATCTTTAAAACTCTTATATAGCTCTTTATCATTTAATATACAGCAATATTTTTCATTTTCAATTAAAAAGTCCTCTAAAAAATTCTCCTTTTTGTAGATTAATTTCGGAACAGGTAAATTATTCAAACAATCAACTATTTCTTGCATTTTTTCTACATTTTTGCTTATATCTTGCAATAAAGTATCTTCATCACAATCGACACTTTTTGTTCTCAACTTTACTGAAAAATTTGATTTTATATTTCTTATCTTTTCAAAATCAAAGTTATGCTCTTTTATTTTTTTGGAAATCAAAATATCTTCTCTTTTTTTATAAGATATAACTGAAAACGTTGAAGAAATTGAGAAATTCATTGAAACATTAGGTGCTTTTTCTCCTGCATTTATTTTATAAATTTCAACAAATATAACATCTCCAACTTTTATTTCTCCAATAGTATCTTTGAAGTCTAAAAATCCATTTTTTCCATTTTTAAGTTCTACAAAAAAACATTGTAATGCATCAACTTTTTTTACAACCCTTGCTCTATATATGTCTCCAATTTCAAAATCACTAAATTTTTTTAAGAAATAGGAGTTTAATTTTGAATTTATAACTTTTCCATATTCAATTTTTTCTTCATTTTTGTATATAAATAAATAATCTTTCAAAACATTCTCCTATTCGACATATTCAAAATTATTCTTTTTATATAGAATTTTTTTCATCAACCCACAAAAATATACACAAAAAATATAATTAAGCTGTGCGAGATTATAATTATACTCTAAAATTAAATTTCTATCTTCTCTTATATTTTTCTCTTCACTTAAAATCTTCAATTTTTTTAAAATCTTATTAAATTGATAATAATAAAAACTTTGATGTATCACTAAAATAGAAATACTAACTAAAAACATAATATTAAAAAATAATTTAATCATAAAAACTCCATAAAAAAAGAACTTGGTTAATCCAAGTTCTATTTTACCATAAATTTATCTATAAGTTAACTGCTTTCTACATATATCCCATTCCAGGATTCATTCCGCCAGGCATTTGTCCCATTGGTTCATCTTTAGTTACATCTGCAACTGCAGCTTCTGTTGTTAAAACCATTGATGCAACACTTGATGCATTTTGAAGTGCTGATCTTGTAACTTTTGTAGGATCAACAATTCCATTTTCAAGCATATTTACATATTTTTCACTTAAAGCATCAAAACCAATTCCAACTTCAGCATTCTTAACATTTTCAACGATAACTGAACCTTCTAAACCTGCATTTATTGCAATTTGTCTAACTGGTTCTTCAAGTGCTTTAACAATTATATTAACACCTGTTCTTTCGTCTCCATTAGTTCCTTCAAGAAGTGCTTTAACTTTTGGAATTACATTTAACAATACAGTTCCACCGCCAGGAACAATACCTTCTTCTACCGCTGCTCTTGTAGCTGCAAGCGCATCTTCTATTCTTAACTTTCTTTCTTTAAGTTCTGTTTCAGTAGCTGCACCAACTTGAATTACTGCAACTCCTCCAGCAAGTTTAGCAAGTCTTTCTTGTAATTTATCTCTATCATATTCAGAATCGCTTATTTCTATTTGATTTCTAATTAAAGCAACTCTTTCTTCAATAGCTGATTGTTCTCCTGCTCCATTAACGATAACAGTAAGTTCTTTTCCAACAGTTACTCTTCTTGCCTTACCTAACATTTCAATAGAAGTTTCTTTTAATTCATATCCTAAATCTTCTGAAATAACTGTACCACCTGTTAAAATTGCAATATCTTGTAGCATATCTTTTCTTCTATCACCAAAAGCAGGTGCTTTTACAGCTACACAGTTAAATGTTCCTCTTAATTTATTAACAACAAGTGTTGCCATTGCTTCGCCTTCTACATCGTCAGCAATAATTAAAAGTGGTTTTCCTTGTTGAACAATTTGTTCTAATACAGGTAAAACTTCTTGAATATTAGTAATCTTTTTATCAGTAATTAAAATATATGGATCTTCAAGTTCAGCTTCCATTTTTTCAGTATTAGTTACCATATAAGGAGAAACATATCCTCTATCAAATTGCATACCTTCAACAACTTCTAAAGTTGTTCCCATACTTCTAGATTCTTCAACAGTGATAACTCCGTCTTTTCCAACTTTTTCCATTGCATCTGAAATTAATTTTCCAACTTCTTCATCAGCTGCAGAAATTGATGCTACTTGAGCAATACTTTCTTTTGTTTCAACAGGTTTTGAAAATTCTTTAATTCCTTCAACAGCTTTATCAACTGCTTTTTTAATTCCCTTTTGAATAATCATTGGATTTGCTCCTGCTGCAACATTCTTTAAACCTTCTCTGATAATTGCTTGTGCTAAAAGTGTTGCTGTAGTTGTACCATCACCTGCAACATCATTTGTCTTAGTTGCAACTTCTTTAACAAGTTGAGCTCCCATATTTTCATAAGGATCTTCCAATTCAATTTCTCTTGCAATAGTAACACCGTCATTTGTAATAAGTGGTGAACCGAATTTTTTATCTAAAACTACATTTCTTCCCTTTGGTCCAAGAGTAACTTTAACTGTATTTGAAAGTTTATTAATACCAGTTTCCATTCCTTTTCTTGCTTCTTCATTAAATTTAATTTCTTTAGCCATTTAAAAACCTCCTAATCTTCAACAACTGCTAAAACATCAGCAATTTTTACAACAATATATTCTTTTTTATCAAGTTTAACTTCAGTTCCTGCATATTTTGAGAATATTATTTTATCCCCAACTTTAATTAAATCTTTTTTATCTTCATCCTTTAAAATTTCATCACCAATTGCTAAAACTTTTGCTACACTTGGTGCTTCTTTAGCAGAAGTAGGAAGAACTATTCCAGAACTTGTCTTTTCTTCTACCTCAACCATTTCTATAACTAATTTATCTCCTATTGGTTTTAATTTCATAACATACCTCCTATTAAAGTTATTAGCAGCCTATTAACTTGAGTGCTAATTAATTACAAATATATTATACCACATAAAACATAAATTATAAACATTTTTATAAAAAAATTTTTTTGATTAAAAAATTTTATTTAAAATAAACTTGTTTATTCACAAAAAATCACTCAATACAGATTTTACTCTATAATTGAGTGATTTTAAATTTAGAAAATTTATTAAATTATAAAACTAATTATTTTTATTTTCCTTTTCCTCATTCTTTTCTTCAGATTTTATTGGTTTATCTGTTTTTGTTTTTTCTACATCCTTCTTATCATCAACTTTTTTATCTTCAGTCTTTGAAATAGAATTATTTTTTTCTGCAGATTTTTCTTCAACTATTTTTTCTTTAGATTCTTCACTATTTTTTTTAGTTATTTTATTTTTCTCTTCTTCATAACCTGAATAATCTTTTGTATCTTCTTCATCCACATAATCTTCATTATCTTTTTTGGCTTTTTTTGGTGCTTCTGGTAGTTTCTTTTTATATCTAATTTCTCCATTTACTTTTTCAAAATCTGCTAAACTGAATGTTAAGGTTTCATCATTTATATAAACATAAGCAATATCACCTATAATACAAGCATCCGTTTCATCTTCAAGATTATAAACTTTTCTAAGATATTTTAATACTTCATCTCTATCAACAGTTATTTTAGACTCAATTTCTGTATTTGGATTTTGAATTATATATTTTAAAGCAGCTACTATTTCTCTTGCAGTACATTCACCATATTGGCCAGCTTTTGCATTTTGAATAATTTGTTTTATAGTTATTGCATGATAGTGACCTCCATGCAACCAATAAAATATTCCTTTTGTAACTCCATTAGATCCATAAACTGGTAATGTTGTATTTAAATCTCCATAATTTCTCATTGATCTAAGATTACTATCAAGATATGGAATTACTTTGTCTTTTATTTCTGCTTTTACACTTTCATAAGTAAATAATTCATTTTCATCTACACCAATATCTGAGTGATCGCTTCCTTCTTTAATATATTCAGCATCAGGATAACGGCTTCTAGGATTTTCGTGAACTACTCCGACCTCTTTATCTCCAACATATAAATGCCAATGATCTCCATGATCTATAATTTTTGTAACCCATTTTGGCCATTCAAATGGTTTATTTGAATCTTCACCATGATTTCCTTGATATTCTCCAAATTCAGCTTCTGGATAAAGTGATCTTGGATTAGTATAAGTGATTCCTTCATTTCCTTTTGAATCATAAATATGATAATGATCTCCATGTTTTAAAATTTTTACTATATTATATCTGTCAACAGGATCTTTTCCCAAAACATTTACTATATTTAAATTCTTTCTAGCTTCATATAATTTTTCACTAGCACTTGGAACATTTGGTCTTTCATTTTCAGTATTATCTTGTGAATCTCCATGATTTCCTTGATACTCTCCGACTTCTGCATCAGGATATTTTGAAGTAGGATCAGTATAACTAATATATTCTTTACCACTTGCAGTATAGATATGCCAATGATCTCCATGTTTTAAAATTTTTACAACTCTATCTTTTTTCTCTTCAATAATATTTGCATGTGAATAGTTATTTGAATTTCTCCTATTTCTGTGTGAACCATGTGAACCCACATAAGTTCCTACAGTAATATTTGGAAACATACTTGATGGATCTTCATAAGTTAAATATTCATTCCCATCAGCTGTATAAACATGCCAATGATCTCCATGTTTTAATATTGATGTTACATTTAATCCTCTTAACTTACTCTTTGAAACAACGCTAACAAGAGAAAGTGAATTTCCATCTCCTAATTTTGAAGGGTCTGTATAGGTAATATGTTCTTTCCCATCTTTAGTAAACACATGCCAGTGATCCCCGTGCTTATAAGATCTTACAATATCACTCTTTTTTATTTCAGCATCAATTAAAACTTCTGTAGTTTCATCTTTTTTATAATTTGTCTCTTTTTCAACAAATTCAAAATTTTTACTAGAAGTTTTTTCCTTTTCTTCCTGTTTTTTTGAACAACTTGCAAGTAAAACTGCACTACAAACTAAAATCAAGTTCATTTTATAAATTTTATTCTTTAAATTTTTACTCATATTTCCCTCCTATTCATTAAAAGATTTAACCAAAGCATTTAAATTTAATTCCATTAATTTTAAATATCCCATTTCAATTTCTTCGTCTGTCAAATTTTCCATTGTATATAAAGTATCTGTTTTTGTATTTGTGTTTTTAGCAAGAGTTTCAGCAACTTTTGGAGTTGCCTTTCCTTCAAAGAAAATTGTATTTATCTTGTATTTCTTAACAAAGTCTGCAATTTTTTGAAGTTGCTTTGCTGATGGTTCATCTTCCGGTGATATACCTGTTACTGCAACTTGTTTTAAGCCATAATCATTTGCTAAATAGTTAAAAGCAGCATGACTTACAACAAAATATTTTTGTTTACTCTTAACTTTAGAAAGTTCTGTTTCAAATTTTTTGTCTAAAGCTCTAAATTCATCTTGTGCTTTTTTTAGATTTTCTTTGTAATAGGCTTCATTTTCAGGATCTATAGAAGAAACTTTTTTATAAATTGTATCAAGTTGAATAATTGCATTTTTTACGCTAAGCCAAGTATGTGGATTTGTTTTATCATGCTCATGATTATCTTCTTTTTCATCACCATGATCATGTTCTTCTTCCAATCCATCTCCACTTTCAAGCAAAGTTAATCCTTGTGATAGATTTAAGAACTTATTTTTATCCTTAACAGTATCTTCAATAGCAGAAATAAAAGACTCCATATTAGCACCATTATAAATAATCAAGTCTGCTTTTATAATTTCTTGCATATCTCCAGCTTTAAGCTCAAAGGAATGAGGCTCTTGATTCCCTTTTATTATTGTTTTAACTTCCATTTTATCCCCAACAATTCTCTTTGTAAGATCTGTTACTGGGAAAAATGTTGTATAAATAACTTTCTTATTTTCTTTTTGCTCTGTCGTTTTTTGCTCTTTATTATTTTCATCCTTACTAGATGAACAAGCAACTAAAAACATACAGCTAATCATAATAATTGAAATAATTTTTTTCAATTTTTTATTCATAAATAATCCCCCTTAAATTTTCTTTAATGCAAATAATTCTTATTTGTGTTAATATTATACTACTAATTTTTTATTTTTTCAATAGTTAAAATCAAAATTTTTACAAAAAAAAAAATACTTAATTGAAAAATCAATTAAGTATTTTTTATATTTTATAAATCATCTAAATCATCATCTATTACACTTGCTTTTGAATAAGCTGAAGGTTTTGCTTCAAAGAAATCTGTCTTTATTGCATTTGGATCTGAATACTCACTAACCCATTTCATACTTTCTGGTTCTTCATCATAACCATCATAAAGTTTTCCAAAGTTTAAAGCAGTACTTCTTAAGTTTCCAAGATATTTTATATAATCTTCAACCATTTGCATTGTAAGTCCAGGAATATTTTCTCCCAACACGTATTTTCCCCAAGCAATTTCTTGTTCTACACCTGTTTTAATCATATCTTTATATACAGCAACTTTTTCTTCTGTAAATAATTCCGGTTCTTCATTTTGTAATTCTAAAAGCATTTTTTTGAACAACCAAAGATGTGTATTTTCATCTCTATTTATATATCTGATTTCTTGTACAGATCCAGGCATTTTTCCATTTCTTCCTAAATTATAGAAGAACATAAATCCTGAATAGAAGTAAACCCCTTCAAGAATATAATTTGCAACCATTGTCTTTACTAGACTGTATGGATCTTTATTTTCTTGAAACTCATTATATAAGTCTCCAATGAATTTATTTCTTGCAAGTAGATGTTCGTCATCTCTCCATTGATATAGAATATTTGTTCTTTCTTCAGGAGAACATATACTATCTAACATATATCCATAACTTTGTGAATGGATAGCTTCTTGATAAGCTTGAATAGTAAGACAAAGGTTGATTTCATTCGCTGTAATATACTCTCCAATATATGGAAGATTTGCAGTTTGAATACTGTCTAAAAATATAAGAAAACTTAAAACTTTATCAAAAGCAGTTTTTTCATATTCATCCAATATTTTATAATCTTTTAAATCTTGAAATAAATTTATTTCTTCCGGTATCCAGAAATTATTCATGGCATTACGGTACCATTCTGTTGTCCAAGTGTATTTTACATTGTTAAAATCATTTAAATTTGTTGTATTTCCATTTATCATTTTTCTTTTTGATAATTCAATATCTCCATTTTCATTAAATAGAGCTTTTTTATTTAATTCCATAATATCTCCTTCCTATGCTGAACAGCTATCGCATTCTTCAATATCTAAACTCTTGCTTCTAATATAGTAAATACTCTTTAAACCAACTTCGCAAGACAAAATCAAAAGGTTTAAAATTTGACTCATCTTATAATCTGTTGTTATATAAAGATTTAAACTTTGTCCTTGATCAATATGTCTCTGTCTAACTCCACCCGCTCTTATAGACCAAGTTTGATCTACCTCATGTGCATTTTCATAAAGCCAAAATGTTTCTGGAGTTAAATCAGGAGCAACTCTTGGAATAATTGAACCTTTTTTCTCTTCAAGGAAATATCTCATCATAACAGGGTCTACACCTGCTGTAGTTCCTGCAATAATAGAAGTTGAACCTGTCGGAGCAACAGCTAAAAGATAAGCATTTCTAAGTCCATTTTTAGCAACTTTTTCTTTAAGTTCAATCCATTCTTTAGAATTATATTCTCTTTTTTCAAAATATTTTCCGTTTTGCCATTCTGAACCTTCAAAATATTTATAGCTTCCTTTTTCTTCAGCAATCTTTGAACTTTCTTTAATAGCAAAATAATTTATTTTTTCATAAACCTTATCCATAAATTCTAGATGTTCTTCAGTTTGCCACATAATTTTATTTTTTACAAGAGCATGATGATATCCGCTTGTTCCAAGTCCAATTGCTCTGTATTTTGAATTTGTTATTTTAGCAAAAGGTGTTGGATAGTAATTTAAGTCTATTACATTGTCCAATGCTCTTATCATTGTAGAAACTACAAATTCCATTTCTTCATCATTTTTTAGGTCAATATTTCCAAGAACTAAACTTGCAAGATTACAAACTACAAAATCTCCAGCTTTAACATCGGTTACAACATGATCTTCTCCATCTATTTGTAAAATTTTATCTTCAACATCTAAAATTTCTTTCATATTTTGCATTATTTCAGTACAAAGATTTGAAGAGTAAATCATTCCGTTATGTGAATTTGGATTTGCATTATTTGCATTATCTCTATTAAAAATAAAAGGTGTTCCAGTTTCAACTTGACTCTTTAAAATTAGTTTAACTAAATCTTTTACAGTTAAAACTCTTTTATCAAGTCTTGGTTCTTTAATACAAAGTCTGTATTTTTCTTCCCACTCTTCTCCATAAAAATCTTCCAAACAGAAGCCCATTACTTCTTTTACTTCATGTGGACAGAATAAATACCAATTAGAATTTATGTTTTCCTTTGCTAAACGCCAGAATAAATTAGGGAAACAAATTGCAGGGAAAACATCATGTGCTTTCATTCTGTCATCACCATTATTTGTTCTAAGATTTAAAAACTCTGGAATATCTCTATGCCATACATCTAAATAAACAGCACAAGAACCTTGTCTAACCCCTAGTTGATCAACTGCAACTGCTGTGTCATTTGCAAGTTTTATCCATCTAATAACTCCACCTGCAACACCTTTAAAGCCACGAATATCAGAACCACTTGCACGAACTTTTCCAAAATATAGTCCCATTCCGCCACCATGTTTTGAAACTTGGGCAAAGTTATCTATACTTCTATAAATTCCTTTTAAAGTATCAGGAACTGTATCTATGAAACAAGAAGAAAGTTGATGGAATGGCTTTCTAGCATTTGACATTGTAGGAGTTGCAACAGTTGCCTTTAAATTGCTAAGAACATCATAAACTTTTTTTGCAAAAGAAACTTTATCTTTTTCAGGAATCGCAAGATGCATAGCAATACCCATAAACATTTCTTGCATTGTTTCAATTACTTTTTTATGTGAATCACAAATTAAATATCTCTTATATACTAAATCTAAAGATGAATAAGTAAATAACTCATCTCTACTGTTATCTATATACTTCTCAAGTTCATCAATATCATTACTTGAATAGTTTTCTAAAATATATTCCCCATATAAATTAGCTTTTGTTAAAGCTTGTATCTTTGATTTAAAATCAACAATATGCCATTCTTTTTCATAATTTGAAATCTCTTTATGAATTTTATAAGCATAAATTCTAGCAGAAATATATTCCCAATTTGGATTTTCCTTTGAAGTCAATTCAGAAGATGCCTTTATTAAAAGCTCAACTTTTTCGTTCAAAGTAGAACTCGGTTTAACAAAAGACAAGAACTTTCTAAATAATCTGTCAAGCTCATAACCTTCTGTTGAAAAATCTTTTTGAATTTTTGCAAGCACTTCAATTAAATTTTCATCTTCAATATATTCTCTAAAAGAATTTAATTCCTTTCTTAAAGAATTTCTTTTTTCTCTATATAAAATATAGCTTTTTAAAGTTTCATAATGATTATTCTTAGTTAAAGTTTTTTCAACATAATCTTGAATTTCTTCAACACTTATACTTGAATTTTCATCCTTATTTTGTAAAATACTTTCAAAAACCTCTTGTGCCAATTGTTTTGAAAGTACCTTTTTATCTTCATCACCAACACTAATAAATGCTTTATAAATTGCATTTTCTATTTTAGAAATATCAAATGATACCTCTGATAAATCTCTCTTTATAATCCTCAATAAAATCACCTCCGCAAATTTATACCCATTATAAAACAAAATATATATAGAAATCAAGTTTTATTTTTTACTATATATAGTATGTTTTGTAGTATTTTTAAAAATATTTTGGTGGATATAAAAATATCACTACAAGTAGTAAAAAATATTTTTTAATTTTTTCATAAAATAATAATAAAATAGAAAAATATGATATAATATTTGTAACGATAAAAAATTTTTATGAAAGGAAAATTATGAGACTTAGAAAAAAATGGTGGGCAGTTCCTGAAATGAAAGAAAATGCTCAAGTAATATTCAATGCAGAAAACTTAAAAGGAAAATGGAACGAAGAATTTAAAAATAACAATCCTATAAATCTTGAACTTGGTTGTGGAAAAGGAAAATTTATAAGCGAAATTGCTGATATTAACAAAGATATTAATTACTGTATATTGGACTTGGACACAAATGCAATTGTATATGCAACAAGAAAAATTAGAGATTTAGAATTGTTAAATGTTCGAGCAATTCCTACAAATATAGAAAAAATAGATGAGATATTTAACGAAAACTCTATATCCAGAATTTACATAAATTTCTGTAATCCTTGGCCAAAGAAAAGACATCATAAAAGAAGACTAACTCATCCTAACTTTTTAACAAAATACAATAAATTACTCGTAGAAGAAGGAGAAATACATTTCAAAACTGATGATGATGATTTATTCGAAGCAAGTTTGGAATACTTTAACGAAAACGGATTTGAAGTAATACTAATTACATATGACTTAGCAAACTTTGAATATCCAAAAAACATAGAAACAGAATATGAAAATAAATTCAAATCCTTAGGAATAAAAATAAAATTCTTAATAGCCAAGAAGAAATAAGAGCTTTGTCTTCCGAACGCATCTCAACACGTCATCTTGAACGTAGTTGAGTAAAGTGAAACGAAGTTAATCTAGCCCTAACTTTGTTTACTTGTAAACAATAGTAGATCTTTGTATAATAGTGAAATAATTCACGTCATTTTACTATGCAAAGAATATCTCCCCCACACGTCATCTCGAGCGTAACAAAGCGAAGCTGAGTGAAGTTAATCTAGCCCTAACTTTGTTTACTTGTAAACAATAGTAGGTCTGACGGGGAAATTGTATCTTTAGATACAATTGCTCTGGAGATTTCCTAAAGCCCCATATGATTGAATTTTTAAAATTTTAATTAAAAACAACAAAAAGACAACCATTCAAACAAATTGTTGTCTTTTTAATTTATAAATAATAAAATTATAGAGTTTTTAATTTTTCAATTAAGTCTTCAAAACTTCCCTTTTCACAATTAATTTCACAATCCGGCGCAGTATTTAAATAATCAGTTACCAAATAACAATTCATTCCGATAGAACTAGCAGCAAAAATATCCTCTCTTTCATCATTTCCAATCATTAAACAGTCATTTGGTTCAATATCAAATTTTTCACATAAATCTAAATAATACTTTGGGTTTGGCTTTGAAAAAGAACTATTACTATAATGAGTAACATAATCGAAATCGTCAATATCAAGTCCTGTCCATTTCAATCTAACTAAGGCGTCCTCAGGAAAAACTGGATTAGTAGCAAGAATCACCTTTCTCCCATTCTTCTTTGCAAGTTCAACAGCAACCTTTGCCAAACTATTTTCAGTTGAAGACTTCTTAACTTTATTAAAAAATTCATTAGCATAAAACTCTGCAAGTAATCCCTTAACATTAGACACATCAGCATCTATACAACTTTCAAATCTATCCCAAAAAACTTCTTCATTCGTCTTCTTTCCATCATTCTTAATCATATCACCTGTCGCAGTCCAAATAGTTTCAACAAGTTTCTTACTTTCAATATTATAAGCAGAAAATACTTTTGCCAATTCTGTAAAATAAATATCAACAAATAATTTCTCATCCAAAGGAAGCAAAGTTCCATCCAAATCAAATAATATAGCTTTCATTTTTCCTCCTTAAATATTATTAATTACATAAATAATTTTGTAAAAAATAACATTAATTTAAAACTTAAAATCTTTTAAGTAATACATATATTATAACGATTTGTATAAAATTTTGCAAATAATTAAAAAAAATTTAATACTTTTTTAATAATCTTTAAGGAAAAAGAATTTTATCTAATTTTTATTTTACTATTTTTTGATAGAACATTAAAATATGTTTCTTTATTAATCTTTAAAAACAAAAGGATAAGGAGAATATCATTTAAAATTTACATTACAGTATGTTTCTATTTAAACTTTGCAGATAAAGAAATAAAAGTTGATAATGTGCTTATATTTACATTACAGTATGTTTCTATTTAAACCTATTTAGGAACAATAGCTTTAACTAAAAGACTAAAATTTACATTACAGTATGTTTCTATTTAAACGTAATTGGATAAATAATGGTACATTTTGGAACGTTATTTACATTACAATATGTTTCTATTTAAACAGAAAGCATAAGCATAGAAATTTGTGTAAATTCAGAATTTACATTACAATATGTTCCTATTTAAACAAATCATTATTTAGGTTTAAGTTTATGCCATCTTGATTTACATTACAATATGTTTCTATTTAAACTATAGTTTTTTTTGTCGGGATTGATAAAACTTTCTTTATTTACATTACAGTATGTTTCTATTTAAACAAAGCTGAAGTTGATAAAAGAGAAAAAGATAATTTTGATTTACATTACAGTATGTTTCTATTTAAACTAAGAATGGAACTAGTCCAATTACTAATCCCGAAAATATTTACATTACAGTATGTTTCTATTTAAACATTTTTAGTACTCAAACTACAACTTTTAATACAAAAATTTACATTACAGTATGTTTCTATTTAAACCTAAAAATTGAAGAGGGAACTATTGCAACAACTTATTTACATTACAGTATGTTTCTATTTAAACAAAGATAAACATCTTATTATTGACGAAGATAAAGATTTACATTACAGTATGTTTCTATTTAAACGTTTAGAACCTAAAAGTGCTACAAGTCAAATAAAAATTTACATTACAGTATGTTTCTATTTAAACGAACAGGCTCGATAAAAGAAAACGGATATGTCAATTATTTACATTACAGTATGTTTCTATTTAAACCTTACAAGGCAGAAGACACTCAGTTATGAGATATGATTTACATTACAGTATGTTTCTATTTAAACCCTGATTTAGATAATTTAGAAAAAGCAATACTAGAATTTACATTATAGTATGTTTCTATTTAAACTCTCAGAAGAATCGCTAAATGCTATTCAGGATTTTGATTTACATTACAGTATGTTGCTATTTAAACTAACTAATGCATTTAAAGAATTATTAAAGAAAGAAATTACATTACATCCTTTTGTAAAGTAATGGATTCATAATTTTTCAATTTACATCCAATAATATTTGCGCTTTATATTACTATTATATTTTTTAAAAAACTATCAATAATATTTAATCTTGTTCTAATCATAAAAGTATATCTTTTCTATGATCTTATTGATTCAGTTTAAAACAAACTATTCATTATATACTGCCAAATAATTTAATATATAAGTACAATGATTTTAGCTAAAATTAAAGCCACTAAAAATAAAACAGGAATAAAAATAATTCTCTTTTTAATTACATCTAAAACACTAGGTATATATTCACTATCCTCTATGCCTTTGATTTTTAAATTTTTGCTGTTCTTAGTCCATAAAATATCCATAACCGCTCCATCAAAGATATTCCAAGATTGAAGAAAAATATTTAATTGAATAAATGCCTGTTTAAAATCATTGATTTTATTCCACAATCCAACAATTAGTATCAAACTTCCAAACATTAAAATAATAAATAAAGAATAAAATATAACCTTATTTCTTTTAACTGTTTTATAATCTGTATAACCAAATTCAACAACCTTATCTATAACGGATTTGGGATAAAAATATATAATATTAATCGCATTACCTCTAAATGATAAAGCAACTAATAATGTGAATAATAAACAATATAAAACTACTTGTAAAAATAAAATATCCATTTTAATATATCTCCTATATATGTTAAACGACTTAGTGCAATAGGAAAATATAACTGCTACTACAACACACCCTGTTCTAACTCCAAACTTAATTTATCTAAACATTAATAAATGACTCTTTTATTTCAGATAACTTTTTTAGCTTTTTTTCAAATACCGCTTCATTCATCCCATTTTTAATTGCAATCTCATAATAATCATTGAATTCAGGATGATTATTTTCTTTTACAACTGCTAAAAGTTCTGCAAAATATACCCAAGCATTATTGAAACTTTTTGTTGAACTATAATCTTCTCTTTTTGGCATCCACTGTAGCTTTACAAAGAATTTATTCAGTATCTTACTCCAAGTTTCTACATCATTATCATAACAAAAAAACTTTGTCTCAAACAGACTGCCAAAACGCCTGTCCCAAAATTTTACATTGTCAGGCAAATACCATGTATCACAGCATATCAATTCAATTATTATTCTTTCAAGTATTTCTGCAGGAAAACCACCTACACAATCATAACTTCCTGCAACTGAAGTTTGTGCAGCTTCCTCTTTAAGTTCTTCATAAGCTGTACTGCTATCAAGTAATAATAAAGCAATTTTAGCCCTATGTCCAAATGCCTTTCCTGCACTTAGTATTTTGTACTTATTAAATTCGTTCATTGGACAACCTCCTAAAACTATCATACTGCTGTATCAAATAATACATAAGAAATAGTTTTTATAATTAGTTTTGTAATTTTTTTATATTATAGCATAACTGCTAATCAAAATACAGAAATAACTCTATTAGAGTTTGTAATATTATAATAACTTTTTCAACACTCTAAATCAAGACTTTAATCGCCGTCTCAATGTAAAAATTTTGACTACCCTACGAAATTATAGTATGTTTCTATTTAAACTTTCCCTGCCATTTCCATAACTTTGGCTATCTCATATTTACGTTACACCCTTGTGTCAAGTATTGGATACATATTTTTTTCAAATTTCCAATCCATTTTCCACTTCTATTTTAACTGCAACACCGGATTTTTCAAGAGATTATTGATGAGGTCGGTATAAATCATCTGATCGACCACTTCCGTTATGCTTGTGATTCTTTGCCCTGCATCTTTGGAAGACGCTCCACAATGATAGATTCGTTGATGTTCGGTATTCCAGTCGATAATGATGTATCTGTCATGAAACTCTCCACTGGATTTTTGGAATGTTATCTTTCTAAATGGGTATTCTTGGCAGAAATCCTGATATTCAAGGGTATGAAGTCCTTTGCCGATGTTATCGCTGAATATAATGACTTCTACCGATGAAGGAACATCTTTTAGCAAGACCAAAGTTTTCACTCCGATATAGTTATCGACGATATAGATACTCTTTTTCGCTATGCTATAAATGTCTTTATAAGCAAGATTTGCTTCGATCGGCTGTCCGTTCAAGAGTAAAAATCCATATTTGAGCTGTGGATTGCTAAGGTCAAGAATCAGCTCCGACAGCTCCGATTTATGCACCACATTATTTAAGGTATCCACCACTTCTGCTACCTGATCTTCCACATCTCTTAAATCTCGTCTTAAATCCTGCATTTCCACGACATTACTTGTAATCTGCATCGAAAGCTGCAAAAACTCTCTTTTCCCAATCAACCCTTGATTTTCTACGATGTAGTCTTTCATTTGCTTGAAAGTGCGAATCAAGGCTTTACTCTGCTTGACTGCAAGCTCTCCTTTGAGAACTGTCATCAGCATATAGATTCCCTGCTCGGTAAAAGCATGAGGATTGTACTTAATATTACTACCTCTTCCTGCACTCTTGTTCAAGGTCGCATTTTGCGACCTTGAAAGTTCAGATACTTCCTCATCCGTTAATTGAAACATAAAGTCTTCATCAAATTTCTCAATATTTCTTTTAACCTGCTCATTAAATCGCTTTGTTTCATATCCATAGATTTCGGCTAATTCAAAGTCAAGCATAACCTTTTGTCCCCTAATAATATAAATCTTTTTTACAAGGGATTCATGACTTACAAGCATAATTTCGTCTTTTTTATCCATCTTTTCCATTCCCTTTCTCAAATTTCCAAATAATCTCCACCTTGTCTTTACCATAAACATAAATCCTGTCTATGACTTCGTTGATCCAGTCTAAAACAAGCTCTCCTTTTGTAACCGCTTCTCTTAGCTTATCAACATTAAGGTTATGTCCTGAAGATGTATTTTCTTTTATCTTGTCCGTAATGATGGCTATTTCCTGTTCTGTATTTTTAAGTTTTTTGCTTAAATCTTCTTTCTTTGATAAATATGCTTCCTTATCTATTTCGTCCTGTTTATGCCTTTCATAAAGCTGCATTTTGGAAACCTGAATCTTTTGCTTTTCCGCTTCCAGTCTTTTCTTCCTGTAAAGCAGGCTTTCACAAATGCTTTCCATAACTTTATGCTCAATCTTTCTTGTCTGTTCTTTTTCAAGAAAGCTCTCTGTATAAAGTTTAATCTCTTCTGAAACAATATCTTCCAGTGTTTCTGCTTTTATCTTCCCTTTCATGCAGCCACAGTCTTTTGCTTTGTACCGATAGGGACAGCAATATCCATCTGTTTTTCCATAATTAACTGTATAAGTCATTTTATGATAGCACTTACCACAATAGACTTTGTCTTGAAGAATATGAAAATGCTTCCGCTCTCTACTGATTAGTTTTGCATTGCTGTTTAGCATATCCTGAACCTTACCAAAATCTTCTTTAGAGATAATAGCTTCGTGCATATCTTCTCTAATTATCCAGTCTTTGCTATCAACCCATTTTCTATTATCAGAACCAACTTCCTGTACCCTTGTCTTTCCACCAACAACAGCTCCTGTATAAACTCTTTGTGTTAAAACATATCTAATAATCTGTCCTGTCCATACTCCACTTCCTCTTTTAAGCCCTATATGTTTTGCCGGCGTCAGAACACCTCTATGATTAAAATCTTTAGAAATGGAAAGCATACTTTCTCCACTCAGGTATCTTTCAAAGACTTCTTCAATGATGTTTCTCACTCTATCATCGACAAGTAGCTGATGATGGTCTTTTTCATCTTTTACATACCCATACGGTGCTTTTGAACCGAAATAATACCCTCTATCCTGTCTTACTCTTACTGATGAACTGATTTTTTGTGAAATGTCCTTGGAATAGTAGTCGTAGACAAGATTCTTAAAAGGAATTTCTAAACTGCTGATTCCATTCTCATTGTTATTACTGTCATAATTGTCATTCACAGAGATGAAACGAACCTGCATAAAAGGGAATATCTGCTCAATATATGCTCCGGATTCAATATAATCTCTTGCAAATCGTGATAAATCCTTTACAAGAATAGTTCTTATCTCATTTTTCTTCATAAGACCTATCATCTTTTGAAATGCAGGACGATTAAAATTTGTTCCGGTATAGCCATCATCAATATGTTCTCTTATCTTCACTCCAGTAAATTCTTCTCTTGAACTGATATAGTTCTTTAAGATTTCTCTTTGGGAAGTAATGCTGTTACTTTCGTCTTTTAAATCGTCATCTTCTAAGGAAAGTCTTAAATAAAAATCTACTGTATTCATATCAGCTCCTCCTTGTCTTTCTACCGAGTTTTTCAGTAATCACAGGAGTTTCTTCAAAATTAAATTTGATTTCTATTGTGTTATCTTTCCCTATAAAGATCTTATCAATGATGCTATCTACAAAGTCTTTATCCCATTTCTTTGTTTTACCTTTAAAAAGTGCTGTAAGGTACTTATGCCTTTCTTCAAGTTCAAATACTTCTTTTTCAAAGATAGCAACTTGTCTTTCTTTTAGGATTTCGAGTTCTGCTTTCTTTTTACCCAGAAGTCCTTTTTCCCTTTCAAAATCTTCTTTACTCCACTTGCCCAAAACATATTTTTCATAATACTCACTTTGAAGTCTGCTAAAGCCTAAAATTTTTCTTTCAATTTCAGTTATTTCTTTTTCCTTTTTCTTATCCATCTCTATTTTAAGATTGTCATAAGCATTCAGATAAGCCTTATAACTTTTACTGTTACTTAAAAGAATAGCTTCAAAGGCTGCTTTAACAGTTTTTTCAAGAGTAGCCTCTGTAATAGATGTTCCGCATTTTTCTGTTGTAAATTCTCTGAACCGATTACAGCTAAAATAAAATACAGTTTTATTACCGCTTTTTTGCATGTGTACGCTCATTTTTCTCTTACAAATTCCACAATATAGTTTTCCTCTAAATACTGTATCATCCTTAGCATTCTTATTTTCTTTTCTGCTATTTTTAATGGAATTAGATTTTGAGGAAATTTTCTCCTGTACCTTTTCAAATGTATCAAGCGAGATAATTGCTTCATGGGCATCTTCTGTTATTGTCCAATGTTCTTCGTCAAGCCTTTCTCTCTTTTTCCCTTCAAATAAATGCTTTTGATTTCTGCCTTGAATGAGTGTTCCTGTATATACACGATTTTTAAGCACTTGTAATATTGTTGTCGGAATCCAAGCTCTTATAAGCTCATTTTCATCAGCTTTAGCTTTTCCAAACTTCCTATAATCAGTTGCTATATATACTTTCTTTTCAAACAGTAACTTTGAAATATCAAGTGTACTAAATCCCTTCAAATACGCATCAAAAATTTCTTTTACGATGGAAGCTGTATTTTCATCAACATATAACCGTCTTACTCCATCTTCATCTTTTCTTGCTGTATAGCCATAAGGAGCCGCACCACAGATGAATCCGCCTTGTTTGATCCTCATCTGATGAGAGCTTGATACTTTCTTTGAAATGTCTTTTGCATAAGTTTCATTTACAATATTCTTCAAGATTACCTCAAGAGATTTATTGGGATCTTCCATGTGAAAGGTATCCAGATTGTCATTAACCGCAATAAATCTTACTCCAAGAAACGGAAATATCTTTTCAATGAAGTTTCCAAGCTCCGTATAATTTCTTCCAAAGCGGGATAGGTCTTTTACAATAATGCAGTTGACTTTTCCCGTCCTTACTTCTCCCACAAGTTTTTCAAAGTCAGGTCTTTCAAATTCTGTCCCTGTCTTTGCGATGTCTTTATATATTCCAACCAAATTATGACCATCATTTTTCTTTATATAACTTTCACAAAGAGCAATTTGATTTTCAATGGAATCACTCGGCTTTTCTTTTTTATCTCTTGATATTCTTGTGTAAATCGCTGTTTGAAAACTGTTTCCGCTTTCTTTGCTTAACAGAGCTTCTTCCGCTTTTGCCCGCCTGTTCGCTGTCCTTGCCATCTACACCACCTCCTTCATCAGCTCGGAGGATTGCTTTGTGTAGTCGCTTAACTTATCCAGTATATCTGTAGTTTCATCATAGTTAAAATGGATTTCTATCCTTTTTTCTTCCAAAACATAGATTTTATCGACAAGTCTTACAAGAAGCCCTCTTTCTAAGGTGCTTATATTCCTGTACTTTTTAATATCTGACAGGAAGTTTTTGTTTCCCAAACTCTTTTGATAGAGTCTTGAAATTTCTTTATTCTGCTTTTCTAAAATCAGTTCGCTTTCTACGATACGGTTTGTATAAAACTCTCTCATACCGTAAAATTCTTCTTCAGAAATGATTCCTTCTTTTAAGTCCTGATACAGAGCCGATTTTAAAAGTTCAAACTTTGCCTTGCTTTTCTTGGTATACTCCTATCTTTTATCTATTTTCTGAAAAAGCTCATAAGATACTTCCATTTCTCTTATCTCTTCTGAAATGCTTTCATACTTCCCAAGAGAGTTGATATAATGGCAAATCATCTCAAGTACGCTTAGCTTTAATTCTTCCTGTTTGATTGAATGCCTGCTGCACTCTTTTCCTTTGTTGTACTGGGAGCAGATATAGTAAATAGTGGGAGTTTTCCCTCTCTTATCGACTTTCTTTGTCATCTGAGCATTACAGTCCTTGCAAAATAAAAGACCTGAAAACAAATCCGCCTTCTCTCCGACATTTTTTGCCTTTATATCACATTTCAAAAGTTTTTGGGCAATTTCAAAGTCATAAATATCAATAATAGCTTCATGATTGTCCTCGATTTCAATCCAATCGCTTCTATCCTTGGAAACCACCTTATCCAGCTTATAGTTTATCTTTTCCCGTTTTCCCTGTTGCAGTGTTCCGATATAGATTTCATTGGTTAAAATACGATTAACTGCCGGCGTATCCCATTTGGCAACCGCCTTTGTGCTGAAGCCTGTCTTATACCTTATTCCCTTTGCCTTTTTATGCTCCATCGGTGATGGGATTCCATTATCGTTTAAGTGTTTGGCAATAGAGTAGGAGCTGTACCCCTCAAGCTTCATTGAAAAGATTTTACGCACCACATATTCCGCTTCTTTATCAATTACTATTTTGTGCTTATCTTCCTTATCTTTTTCATAGCCGTAAGGAGCATAGTTTGATATAAACTGTCCCTGTTTTCTCTTTACCTTGCAGACACTTCTGACCTTTGCGGAAGTATCCCTACAATAATTGTCATTGATGAAGCTTTTAAACGGAATGACCAAGTTCTTTTCCGTTTCACTGGCTGTATAGCTGTCATAATTATCATTTAGGGCAATAAATCTTATATCAAGAGAGGGAAATACTCTTTGCAGGTATCTTCCGCTATCAATATAATCTCTGCCAAATCTGGATAAGTCTTTTACAACAATGCAGTTAATTCTCCCTGTGATGACATCTTCCATCATTTTCTTAAATGCCGGTCTTTCAAAGTTTATACCTGAATATCCGTCATCGACATATTCTTCTATCAGCTCCATATCCTCATTTTTATCAATGAAGTCATTAATCTGAAGTCTTTGGTTGGAAATGCTGTTGCTTTCCACCTTAAAGCCTTTATCATATTTTTCATCATCTTGTGATAATCTGAGATACATGGCAACTTTGAGAACATCTGTATCTAAATTATTTTTAGACATAACAAAACCTCCAAACTTTCATATTCTTTTTTAAGGAGAAATATGATAACTTGGAGTCTTTCAGCTCTTATGAAGTTGTATCCCTATTTGGTTAGTATTATACCATAGATTTGTAAAAAAGTCTGCCCCTTTTATCATATTTTTAATCAAGCAGCATTGCTTTCTTTTTTAGATATGACAGAAAACAATCCTCCAAACTTCTTCCATTCTCTGCATAGCTACATTTAACAATGACATTTCCGACTTTCATAAAGTACATGGAAAGCGGCTCTGCATTTTTCTTATCTTTTATATCTTCGATATCAGGGACAATTTTCCTGTCTATCTCTTCCGCTGACATGTTTTTATATCTTGCTAATTCTTCTACATTCATTAGAAAACTCCTTTCCCTGTTGTTTTCTTTTTTAAGTTTTATGACATTGGTAGGTGTCTTGGCTGACAACATAGGAATCTCACCTCCGCCCCTTATTCAAGACGAGCCGGCATAAACTGTTGAAGTATCATTATCACCGCCTGTATCAACGAACAGACTGCCACATCTGTTTTTTATGTAATCTTATTTGTCGCTCACTTTCTTATTTCCTTGGTTTAACCAGTATTCATAAAACTGAAATCTCTCAGCAGAAAGGTCTTGGCGTAAGTCATAATTCTCCACAAGCAGATAAAGTCCTACCTTGGTCTATTCAGTTGTCAAAGAACAATATTTGAAAGGGATTGTTTTCTCTACATTTTCCTATTTGCCATAAGCAGGCGTATCTCTTACCGAAGAAAGTAAAGGAGGTCAAACTCCCCTTCACTTTACATAAGGAAAATTTGACCCCTTTGGTTACCGAAGTTTTAAAGTTCTTCGATGAATTTTTTCAGCTTTTCAAGAATTTTGTTTCTTCTTTTGATTAAGGCTGGATGTGTAATACTTTTAAGCTTTGCCACTGAACGAACCGTTTCATCATTGAAATACAAGCGTTCAATAATATCTCTTTCTTCTGCATTGAGTCTTGATATAGCATTTCTGACTGCTTCAATCATCATCTGTGTTTCAACAATCTTTTCTACATCAACACTTTCATCGACAATATTATCTACATAATGTCCATCATGATCCAACGATGAAAAAAAGAGCAAGTGGTTTTTCTTGTCCACCTGCTCTAAATACTTTTCGTGTTCTTTTTCTCGCCAGTAGACTTTATATATCTGCTCGCTGACTTTAACCCTTTGTCCGTTGACATAAAGGTAATATTCTTTTGGCATTTAATTTCCTCCATTTCTTTTTTTGTCTGCGTTTTTAGACAAAAAAAGGAGGACTTCTGCACATAGGCATAAAAAGTCCTCTAAAATGAAAAAAATCTATTATAAAATTTATTTTATGGAATATTATAAAAAATACTATTCATAACTTCTCGTTTTTCTTGCGTTTTTATCATATGTCCCTCTTGTAATTTACTAATATATGCATTTTCATAAATACGTGAAATCAATCACTTTATCACAAACTGACTCTAAAAACTCAACATCATGGGATATTATTAAAATCAACTTATCTTCTTCCTTTACTTTCTTTATGTTTTTAGCTACTATTTTCATATTTCTATAGTCCAATCCACTGGTTGGTTCATCGAAAAATAGAATTTTCTTGTCGGATAGTAAAGCGGATAAGATAATTACTCTCTGTTTTTGTCCTCCTGACAAGGTGTGAGGATTCCTATCACTGATATTTTTCAACTCCATATCTTTTAGCCAAGTATCTAAAACATAATCATCTTTAATATTTGATGTTAATACTATTTCATCTTTAACGCTGTCTGTGAATAACTGATAGTTCACTTCCTGCATAATAAGCAGGCTCTCATTTAGCCTACTTTTTATATTTAAACAAAACATAGATTTCTAATTATCCTTTTAAATCTCATTAAATGCTCGCAAATCCTTATTCTAAAGGGCTTCGAGCATTTTTACTGTTGGAAGATACTTCACGTTTCCTTATATATTTCCTCATGAATTGACTGTCAGAAGTGGTAAATTAGTAGTAAATTCATCTGTACTACTAAGCAACAAGACGTTCCTGCTGTTTCTTTTTTTCCAAGCGGTTCATCTCTGCCATAGCAGAATCGAATGTAGCATGTGCGTAATAGTTCAGCGTCATGTTTATATTCGCATGCCCCATAATGTACTGCAATGCTTTTGGGTTCATTCCTGCATTTGCATAGTTAGTGCAGAACGTATGACGCAAAATGTGTGGAGTGATATGGGGTAGCTTATCCTCATGATATTTATTGTATTTCTTGACAAGGTTTTTCAACATACCATTGTAATCACTTGCCACTTTAGGATAGTCTTTCCCATTGAGAAAAAGGAAATTACTATAACCATCAATCACAACACATTTACGGTTCTTCCGATTCGCCAGCACTCGCTGAAACGCTTGATAGGCTTCTTCAACCATAGGAACTTGTCGTTCGCCACTTTTAGTCTTGGGAGTTTCAATGTAGTATCCATTTTCAGTATCTCGTAGTAACTGATGGTCTACCTTGACAAGACGATTTTCAAAATCCAAATCTGGAAGTGTCAGACCGCCAAACTCTGAAATACGAAGACCCGTTTTTAAGAGTATCAGGATTTCATCATAATTCTTGCTGTAGGTCTTATCAGCTTTCGCAAAGGATAACAGCTTTTCTTCCTGCTCCGTTGTCAATGCGACTTTAGGAACAGTATCATCATCAATGACGGTATTTAGCTGGAAGTCAAAGGGATTCTTCCGAACACAATCGTCTTCAATCGCAATATAGAATGAAGCCCTTAAAGAACGCTTATAGTTATTGATGGTTTGATAAGCATATCCATCTTCACTCATTCTAATCGCCCATTCTTTAGCGTCAGACGGTTTAATGCTGTCTATGCTCCTTGCACCTAACTTGTCCTTTGTCAAAATATCCATCAGATATTTCCGTCCAGTTTGCGTGCCTTTCTTCACATTGGGTCTTTGAGCATTCTGCTTTGCGTAAAGCTGACAAAGTGTCATTTTCTTTCCTACAACATCAATGCCATCATGAATGTCTTTCAGTAGCTCCGCAACTTTTTCCCGAAGAGGAACACAATCACGCTTTCCTGCTGGTACTCTGTCTGTAGCCACCAGTTTCCATGAGTAGATAAATTGCGGTTCTCCAAATGAATCTACATATTTATATAAGTATCTTCCGTCTTTTCGTTGGCTCTCCCCAGTCTTTAAAATGCGACCTTTATTGTCACGTCTTTTCTCTGACATGGCTTTCGCTCCTTTCCAAAATGGAAAGAGCCTTGATACGACTTAATGCTATTTTATCATATCCAAGACCCTTTGGCGACGCTAGATTGCGTCCAATTTATCAATAATTTTTTCAAACTGTTTTCGCTTTATCTGAATACGATTGCCATTCATAATCAGCCAATCAGCATTTTTATTTTCATCTGCCAAACGACGGAGCTTATTTTCGCCAATACGGAAATACTTAGACGCTTCTTCAATGGTCAGGGTATAACGCTCCCAGATAGGAATATCTGTCTGCTTCATAAAATCCTCCTTTCCCAATCACACGTTAGATTTCATAAAAGTAGTTTTACAAGCAATCGAACAGCTTTAGCAAAGCTCACGGGAGTTCCACCCTTGCACGGTTCTCGTCCAACTGTACTCATTGCCTGCGACGCTTTTAACGCTCGGACTATGACGATACAGGAGTATCATTATTACGATAAGAATGTCTTCGCTGGCAATCCTGCTAAAGATTACTTCTCGGATCACTGACATGAATCGCTCGCTATCTTTACAGGGCAGGTCATGGCGGTCAGCTCCGTTGGCTCTTTTCTTATCGAAATGTATTCGACTGCTGTTATTCAGTTTTCAAAGAACAGATGGCTTGTCAGCCTATCAAAACATACTGAAAGACAATATGCTTTGATGGAATAACAAACCTCCCCAATCGGGAAGTATGGAAAGCTCGTCCGCACTTCCACGAAAAGAGAGATAAATCGGTGCTACTCAATCTCAAATGACAGGATTTTTGTAATCAACCTGGTTTCCATTCGTCCACGTAAGACCTCATCAACGACCATACTTTGATTGCCATATTCATCTTTCATCAACCGTAGAGAGCGTTTAGCAATGTACCCTCTGTAATAATGTAGAATCTGGTTAATCGCTTCTGTATCGCCATCACAAGCCTTTACAATCAATGGGAATGGAATTCTGGAATATTCTTTTCTCATTCTTCGTTTTCCTCCTCCATAAACTTCTTGATTAAGGCTAGTCCGCTCATTCTATGCCGATAGACAGTAGAGCGGTTCAATTTCAGTAAATCCGCTATTTCTGAATCGCTCATGTCCATAAAATAGAACAGCAGTAGGATTTCACGCTTCTTGTCTGGCAATTCTTTTAGTGCTTCACTCAATAAATCATTTTCGATACCAACCGAAACATCAGTGAGCGTAAAAATTTGAAAATCAGATGAATAGCTGTCTGTCGTCGCAAATTGGTTGACGAGATATTCGCCAATATCCGAAAAGGACACTTCACGCTTTGCCAGCCTTGAAAGATAAAGGAAATAATTCTTCCGCTCATCGTCCATAGCTCGCATACAGATAAAATCAAACTGATGTTCAATTCTCTCTTGAAAAGAAGATGGTTTCATGTTTCTCACCCCCTTTCTTTTGAAAGGAAGTGAGCTTTGCTCTTTTATCTCCTTTCACTCTTACTCCCAATGTGAAAGGGGGATTTGTTGCATTAAGAATTGAAAAAACTTTAAAAATTATCCATAGATACAAAAAAAGCACATAGACAGATTGATTTATCTGTTTATATGCTTTAATTGTTCTTGCTATATGATGTATAAAACCACATCGATAGACGTATTTATCTATTGCTGGTGGATAACTTTTTTTGATAAGAACCCAGTAACAGGAATAAGATTGTATGTAATATATCTCATGGCAACTTCGACCTCCAACGAACCGCCATTTGAAAGTGAGAATTACGTTTTTACAGCACAAATAGCACTACCAAACAACGGTTTTTTTTATTGGCGTTTAGTAGTGCTTTTTATTAAATATAAACCTATAAACCATATAACACGTTTTTCTATACCTGTTTTTAATTCAGTAGGAACAATAAAATGTATAGAGGTGGTCTACTATGCGTAAAAAAGAAGATAAATATGATTTTAGAGCCTTTGGTTTAGCCATTAAAGAAGCTCGATTGAAACGAGGTTTAACTCGTGAACAAGTGGGAGCATTGATTGAAATTGACCCACGGTACTTAACTAATATTGAAAATAAAGGGCAACACCCCAGCATACAAGTTCTTTATGACCTTGTATCGTTACTTCATGTTTCCGTTGATGAATTTTTCTTACCTGCTAATAACTTGGTAAAAAGCACCCGACGATTACAGATAGAGAAATACATGGATAGCTTTACAGACAAAGAACTATCCTTAATGGAATCTTTAGCCAGCGGTATCAACGAAGCAAGAAACATCGAAGACTAATTAAAAGAATCCATACATAACGGAAAGAGCCGATAAAATGAGATTGTATTAATCTCATTTTATCGGCTCTGCGTCTTTGCGTCTGGCTCTGTAATCACAGTTACTTTGAACTGCTTTATTTCAATTAAATTTTCTTGTCTGCATTTCGGACAATAGAGGGGGAATTTTTTTAATTCAGTATCTTCCCTTATCTTTAATCGTGTTTTATTTCCACATACAGGACACAATATCCACTTGTAGTTTATAATAACTATCTCCTCCTTTACACTTTAATTCAAATCTTTATTAAAAAATATTTCATCTTATTTAACAAGAAACCATATTTATATAACAACATAAAATACACTAAGTTATTTTATTGAACATATATCGTACTTTATCTATCCGACTATTTGGACGACGGGGCTGGCAAACAGGTTCACCGGTAGTAACATGGTACCCTTTTAACTCTGTTAAACAAACACTACGTCCATTTGTAAAGAAAGTTAAATCACTACGATATTCTTGAATACACCGAGCAGGGATTTCTCCACTAAGAATGACCTCATTATTTTTCAATTGAGTGTCTACGATGTTCGCACAATATTTAGGAGCATCGTTGTATGCTCGTGAAAGATATTCCTGTGGCGCATAAATTTTAAAACTAAGATATGGCTCTAACAATTCTGTTCCAGCTTTTTTTAAGACTTGTTCCAATACAATAGGAGCAAGCATCCGAAAATCTGCTGGGGTACTAACAGGGCTATAGTATAAGCCATACTTAAAACAGATTTTACAGTCCGTCACATTCCAACCATATAATCCTTGTTCGCAACCATAGCGTATCCCTTCCATAACTGCATTTTGAAATGATTGATTTAAGTATCCAAGAGAAACCGAGCTCTCATACTGCATTCCACTTCCCAACGGAAGCGGTGATACAGATAAACCAATGGAAGCCCAGAAAGGATTTGGCGGCACTTCGATGTGAATGGTATATTCTGCATTTTTTAACGGTCTCTCCATATAAATGACTGTAGGCTCTTTTAGTTCTATCTCCACATGATACTTTTCTTGCAACAGTGCACTAATCACTTCCATTTGTACTTTCCCTAAGAAAGAAAGTATAATTTCATGTGTCGTAGAATCCACGTAATATCGTAGAAGCGGATCACTATCTGAGATTTCCAAAAGGGCATCAAGCAACATTTCTCTCTGTTCAGGTTTACTCGGTTCAACAGTTGTTTGTAGTAGAGGGAGCGGATTTTCAATTCTCTCTCTCTGTGGCAATAGCTTTGTATCTCCAAGAACACTATTTAACTTCAAAAACTCATTTTGCAAAATAACAATTTCCCCGGAATAAGCCTTATCAATTTTACATAATTCACCATTTATTGAAGTATACATTTCTGTAATTTTTATTTTTTCCTTTTCCGATATTCTAACCGAATCCCGCAAATGCAGGACACCGCCATAAAGGCGTACATATGCAAGACGTTGTCTTTCTTCCGAATATTCAATTTTGAAGACATTTCCGCAAAGTTCAGACTTCTTTCTGTATGTTGATGAATAAAATTTATTTGTTATCACTTCTATAAGCTGCTCAATCCCTATATTGCTTTTTGCACTTCCGTGATAAACAGGGTACAAGGAGCAATTCTGAAATCTTCTGATTTCCTCTTGTTCGAGTTCTAATATCTCCAATGATTTCCCAAGTATATATTTCTCTAAAAGGTCATCGTTTCCCTCTATTACCGTATCCCATTGTTCAGATTCGGTAAAGTTCGTCACACACATATTAGGATACAGTTCTACCTTCTGTTTGATTACAATTTCGGCAGAAAGTTTCTCTTTAATATCCTGATAAACCGTTGATAAATCAATTCCATTTTGGTCAATCTTATTGATAAAAAAGATTGTGGGAATCCCCATTTTCCTAAGTGCATGAAATAATATACGAGTTTGTGCTTGTACGCCATCTTTTGCAGAAATCAGTAGAATTGCCCCATCTAAAACTGATAATGAACGATATACTTCTGCTAAGAAATCCATATGTCCTGGCGTGTCTATGATGTTCACCTTCGTATTTTCCCACTGAAAAGAGGTTATTCCTGTCTGAATTGTAATTCCTCTCTGACGTTCTAAAAGCGTATTATCCGTCCTCGTTGTACCTTTGTCCACGCTTCCTAATTCTGTAATCGCTCCACTGTTATATAATAAGCTTTCTGTTAAGGTAGTTTTTCCTGCATCAACATGAGCTAAAACTCCAATATTAATAATTTTCATGTGATTTTCCTCCATTCAAAAACCCAAAAGGGCATAAAAATCCCAGTGATAAATACTTTTATCACTGGGATTTTTATGCATAACCATAGGTATACAAAGCATACAGATATTCTCTGGATACTTTAGAATCACATGATAAAGGTATTCTTAAACTGGGTACAAAAAACTAAGCCCTCCTAAAAAAGGACATCCAATTATTTGTTCCCACTATCAAATTGACAGTTTATTTAAGAATACCTTGCCGCATATTTATTAACTCCTTTTAAATAGATACTTAAATAATAGCACGTAAGAGCATATTTGTAAAGGAATCTCCAATTTTTTATCAAAGAGAGTACGTGATTACAAAATAGCTGTAATAATGTACCAATATTTGTTATTCTATAATCTTCCAATTACTCCCGTTCTTTTCAAGTACCAAATCAAATTGAGATACCTGCGTTGCTTTGGTCTGCTGGTCGATATACTCCACTGTCAGCGATACCGTGACTTGATTATCCTTACGATTGTGAATAGGATTTACCAGTTCTTGAAAGATGTACTCTTTTCCGATTGGTTTTAATATCCCGTCATTCACATAGTAGGAAAGTTCACTGGCTGTCGCTGTAGGATAGAGCTTGAAGAACGTCGTTAAAAACTCATTGATTTCATTGGTTGTAATGGAATCAACCGTCCCCTCACTTTCAATGGCTTTTGGTTTATAACTTGATTTCTTAGGTATGTTGGTAATGGTCGGATTCTTAACCAGTACCATATTTCCAGAACCATCTACATAGACACTCACTATATAAGCAGAGTGGACGGTCTTTGTATTTTCTCCCTCTGTAATGAGCTGGTCTACACTGTAGGTTACATTAAACTCATTGTCGCCAGTTGGCTCTACCGTCCATATCTGAAATCCTCTTACAGAAGACGATACAGGAATATCTTTGCGTACTGTATCAACATTGAGAGCTTGAAGTTCATCTGTCAGATAGCCTTTTAGACTTTCCATTCGATTATCAATGGACTTATCGGATTGCTCCCATGAATAGTAGACTTTCGCAAAGTTCTCTACAAAATTTTCTACATGATGAGTATCAACGTATTCCTTTTCTATGATAGTTGTTTCGTGAATAGTATGAGTATCTATAGCTGTAAAGTGCTTGAATATCGCAAAGCTGAAACTAAGCCCTAAAAGTACCCACAAGGCAATCACAACCTTTTTATGAGGATTGACCTTATAGTAGACACGAGGTTTCTTTTCCTTTGGTATCTGTTTTTCTTTATTCTGATTTTTTCTGAATTTCATCATTAAATCTTCCTTTCTCATTGTTTGATTCGTCCTGCTCTTACTAAATGCTGTTGCCAGTAGGGGCTTGTTAAGTCGGCATAACCGATTGGGTCGCCTGCATGAAACATACGGTTATTGCCAAGGTATATCCCAACATGAGTAATATAAGAGCCAGCGTTATAGGTAGAATGAAAGAAAACCAAATCGCCGGCTTTTGCTTCGGATAGTGGGATATGTTGGGTCACATCATATTGTTGTTGTGCGGTTCGTGGTAATTTAATCCCAGCTTTGCCATACGTCCATTGTGTCAGTCCGCTACAATCAAATGAAGTAGTCGGGGAAGCTCCGCCATAGACATACTTCCAACCCTCATATTTCAGTGCTTCGTTCATGATGGCTTGTACCGTATTATCATTAAATTGAGTTGTGACAAGATACTGCGTAACAAGCTGAACATAAAACATATTGCCATAGTTATATCGCCAGCCCCCATTGATGGGTATGGCTATTGGATTGGGATAGGACACTTTTTCGCCATCTGAATATTCCTTAGAGAAACTTTGAGCCAGTTCAAAGGTATATTTGTTTCCACGATTAGCCACATACCCTAAGAAGCCACCGCCATAATTGTAGGACTGGATAACCGATTCCAAATCCACACCGAGCCTATCTCTACTGGCTAATAATTCACTGAAATACTTCACACCTTGCTTGATGGATTCTTCTGTACTCAATGAATTGGGTGGTAGACCAAGGGATTCCGAGGACTGCATAACATCTTCGGCAGTACCGCCCGATTCCACCTGTATAATAGCAAGCAGTACATTGACGTATTCTTCAATGCCATATTCTCTAGCGTATTTTTCTACCATAGGCTTATGAGCCAGCACTTCTGCGGAAACATTCACACCGCCATAGTGAATGTTTGAAAAACCGCCATCTTGTTCATCTGAAAATAAAATGGCAACAAACAGAAGTAGTGAGAAGACCATCAAGAATAGCCCAGAACCACCAATCACTAAAGCTTTCAGTTTCATGGTTTCTTACTGCCTTTCTTGATAGTGGCGGATTTTATTGGTGGTCTATTTCTAAGGTTTTGACTTTGAACTCTTTGAACAGTAGACGGACGCTCTTTTGTGACTGGACGTTGTGAAGCTCTGTCTGCTGGTGTAGTTGAAGTTGCTGGCTTTTGAACTGTTCTTTCTTGTGTAGTACGGTTTTGACGTTCCGCTTTTAAACTTGAAGAATCGGACTTAACTGCTGGACGCTCCTGTTTGGCTTGTTGAGATTCCATGCGTAAAGCCTGAACAGAAGATTGTTTTGCGGTCTGTCCATCATGAGATTGTTCTTGCTTAGTAGCTGGTCTTTCATGAACGGAAGAAGCTGGCTGTTTTTTCTGTTTGACCTGTTCCATTTCAGAGCGACGCTCTGCAATGGTTTTGCGTCTTTGTTCCTGCTGTTCCTTGCGTCCGCTGGCTCTGTCTGCTCTGGTTTGAGAAATACTGGAAGTTAGGTCACGAACATTTTCTTTTGCTTTGGATTTTCCTTGATACACTGCATATCTTGCATTGGTCGGAATATCCTTAACCTGTTCTTTGAGATTACCAGCAGAATCAACGATTTTATCTTTGGTATCAGCAACTGCTCCGATTGTTTGTCCGATACGTTTTCCAAGTGTTGATTTTTCCTGTCCGTCTGGACGGGTGTGATCTGCTTGTGTCCTACCAGAACTACCCGACTGTCCTTGTTTTCCTGTAGCACTGGCAATGGCAGAGCCAGCACCTAAAGCTGTCATGGAGCGTCCAAGTTTACGCTGTAGGCGGTGCATATGAGCGTGCATAAGCATACGAGGTTTTCTCATCACACGACTTCCCACACTTTGAGAATCGTTGCTTTGAAGCGAAAACATACTCATTAAATCGCCCAGTTTGAAGTAGATTCCTGCAAAGGTCACAATCTGTAGAAAGGCAATCAAAAAGAACGGATAACCAGCCGATAAGGTATAGAGCATGGTTGAAATACTAAAGGCTGTCGTAATAATCAGCGTGATTCCAGCTCGTGTCAAAATGGTATTAAAGAGTTTAGTAATGGCTCGTTTCGACATACCATCAAAAGATGGAATCATACTTAAAATAAAGCTCACAGGCAGAAACATAGCATAGATGATAAAAAGCACCTGCGAGAAAATCATGATTCCTGTTAGTAGGAATACGAATATAGAAATCCCGATATTGAATACAAAGAGAAAGAAGACTGTACCCAAGCGGTTAATAGTTTTTGTAATCGTCATGTTCACATTGTTTCTGTCTTCGATTTCTTCTGCTACAATTTTTTCTCTGTCTTCTCCATTATTACTGTCTGGACTGGTTGAAAGTAGACTTTCCACACGGTCAGCACCAATACTTTCAATGTCTGAACTGTTGTATTGAAGCAGTAGCCACGGTTGTTGAACCTGTATGGAAAATAGGCTGTCACGTATCAAGTCCACACTGTCCTTGCCTTGACTATCGGAATGGGGCATGACAATTTTTGTGCCAAGTGATAAGCTGGCTTGACTGATGTCTGATGAAAAATCATTGATTTTTTTAATGTAGTCGGGAGCGTAGGCAATAAAGGAAGCTGATAGGATAAATACCATGACAAAGTTCACAATGGCATGAATCGCTTTTGTAGTTTCTCTTTTTATCAGTCCTGTATAGGCAACATAAACCCCAAGAACCAAAATCAAGAGTAAGAGGAATCCAACATAGAATCCCTCTGTTGATAGTCCGCTAGGCGTAACTCCTGCAAGGGTCTGCATATTCTTGCCAATGGAATCTGCTGTAGCAGAAATGAAGTCAAGGGAATAGGCTTCTTGAACTAAGTAGCCAGTCGCATTGGAAACATAAAGACTGATTGTCCAAATAAAATTGGTAATGGCATATAAGCCATACATGACTTGTTTTCCAATTCCGTCCGACCAGTTCCACGGTAGCCAGCCCCAGCTATTATCAACATAAAAATCCAGTTGATAGTTTTCAAGTGGGTATCGGCTGTACTCATTTGCCACATTGATTGTATCATCTACCAAGCCCGCAGCTTGAACCACTGTTCCCATCATGGCTAAAAGAAAAATGGCAATCACAAGTGTGAAAGCCACTGTCATTGCCACTTTACCTAGACGCTTCAGCGTCCAGTTTGATTTTATTCTGTTTAATATTGATGGTTTCACATTTACACCTCTTTTCGCACAGGCGGTCTGGTATCAAAGGCATGGAGCAGTTCTTCAAATACAGGGTGGAACTGTATCACACCGACACGACCATATAAATCACTGATAAGGCACTGTCCATTTTCCAAATCACGCAATCGCTTCTGATTATTTTCGTCCTCTGGGTCAACGCCGAAAAAGGCAAGGGTCTTTTTAATCTCGTTAAGGTCAGTAGAGCGGAACGCAAATTTCAAACCAAGATTATTTTTCAGCTTTTCATCTAAAAGGTCATCTGTATTCTGGGTCACGAAATATACCCCAGCGTTCATAGCACGTCCAGCACGAACCAGTTTCATAGACAGTGTTTTACCTTGTGCCACCTGTAAGAAGCTCCACGCTTCGTCTAAGTCAACAATTTTAAAAATGCTTCTGTCTGTATGGATAAAGTCTAACGCAAAGGTACTAATGACAATCAGCATTGCCACCGATAGTAACTCCATTGTGGTATATTCCTCAAAGGAGGTTTCTTTATCGGGAAGTACCAAGTCGGCAACCTGTATGATGTTCAGTTGTTTTTCAAGACTGATAGACTGCTCCACATATCCATCACTAAAGAGCAGATGTGCAAAGTCATAGTCTGTAAAACTTTCGATATGGTCGGCTATGCTGGTGCTTATTTGAGTTCCCTCAACCCGTAATTCCTCAATCACTTTCAGAAGACCTCGCACTTCACTATTAGTTACAGCACGAATGGCTTTTCGTAGAACAGGGAAACGGTCAGAATCTCGTGATGAAATCCCCGTAAGGAACGTCAAAATGTCGATTGCCAGTGATTCAGAATCTTTGGGATTTTTCATAATCACGTAAGGGTCAAGTAAGCCTTTATTTTTCTCATCAGAAGTCAGATTGACAATATTAATTTCGTGAGCGATTTCTGGCAAGGTTTCTTTCCATCTGCCACGTTCCGCTTTCGGGTCAACAATCACTGCTTGTGCCCCATAAAGCACTGCATAATAGACGATAAGGTTATTCGCAAAGGATTTTCCACCGCCTAGCGAACCTACAAAGGCAGACGCTAATGCATTGGTTACTGAACCCTTAACCCCTTGACTGGCAAGAGCAGGTTTGAGGTAGACATTGCGTCCTGTATCTAAGCTATAGCCAACATAAATACCCTCATTTTCGCCAAGCATTTGAGTAGCACCGAAACCAAGTCCAGCTAAGAAATCAGAGGTTACATACTGAATATAGTCATTCATATAACGCTTGCTTGATGGTAAAAATTCTTCATGTAAGCCCAGCATATCTCCAAATGGTCGTACCAACTTGACACTTAAATCGTCATAAAAATCTTTCACTTCATTACAACGACGTTTCAATTCGTCCAAGTCATTTGCGGAAACACGCACCACATAAGAGAGCTTATACATGGATTCCTTGCTTTGGTCTAAATTATTTTCCAGCTCATTGACACTTTCCAGAGCTTCCGCCACATTAGAGCTGGTTTCGTTATCACTTTGCCATGCGTGGTTATCTAGGTCTTTTAGTTCTTTCTTTTTATTACGAACGGTGCTTAGTGCTTTACGGTTTGCCACGATTTCCACATTCATAGAAGTATCAATCGGGAATGTAAATTGCTGTTGCTGGTAGTAGAAGATTTCAGAGGACGGAAAGTCCAATTCGCCGACAATGCTGTTGATGGTAAAGTACGCCACATAGACGGTTTCGTCTTCCTGTTGAATTTTTAGGTATCGCTGTTTTTCTTCCACCAGACAACGGGTCGGTTTAATAAGGTCATAATATTTAATCAGCGTTTCATTATCCAGCTTCTTCTTTGATAGATGGTACTCATAATCTTCATAAGCTGTACCTGTCTGTCCATAAAGATGTTCAATCAGATAGCCGAAGTCGTCCTTATCCAGTCTACGGATTTTGAAACGACGAGAGATTTTATTTTCCAAGAGCTTTTCCATCTTCTGAAAACGCAGGATTTCATCATTACTCATGCTGACAAAATCGCCCATTAGCTTATGGTTCACATCATAGACAAAATCAGACAAAGCATTTTTGGCTTCAACGGTAAGACTTTTCATAGAAAACTCTTGATCGTTGAGAAGCAACTTAAAGCCGATAAAGAAGCGGTAGTCCACTTGATTTTCGCCAATCATGGATATTAAAGCGTCTGTCTGTTGGTCGATTTTGTCATAGGCAATTACTTTGAGTTTGCCAGTTACTTCCTCTTTGGAACGTTCTTGTGCAGAACGTATGCTGGATTCTGTACTGATTTGTAGAGCATGAATCTTGCCATCACGATTTTGTGCGATAAGCTGTCTGAAAGAATCATGCACTTGTATTTTCTGTTCTGGACTTAGGAATGAGTAATTGTAAGGAATAAGCTCATAATAGGCGTAACATTCGCCATCTTTATTCCAGACCAGATTATTTTCAATGTATTTAATTGGATATGCCATAAAATTCACTCCTAACTGTCGTAATGGCTTCTTGTGGCTGGTTTCTGCCAAGGGTTACTTTTTTCCCTGCATAGGTCAGCTTTGGTCGCAGTGCATAAGCAATGACAGACTTCAAAAATCCATAAGGCTTTTTACCATCAAAGGTTTTTGTAGACATAAACCATGTGAAAGCCACAGGAATTCCAAAATATTTGAGAAATGCTCCCTCAATCATGGAAAGAGGTGGCAAGTTGCCAAGTATCATAACCGCAAACAGTGACACGACAAACCACGTCATTTGCGTAAAGGTTATGGGAAACGGAAGTCTAAAATCGTTGATGGAGTACAGCACTTTCTCAACAGACCAAATACTGGTATAGCTTCGTATTTTCTTCATAGAATCAATCCTTTCAATAGACGATTTCAAAAATCCCATAATTGGTTGTGATAAAAGTTCCCGAAATTTCTAAATCACGACCATAGGATTCGTAATCAATATAGTTTTGAAGACTGGTTGGCACTTCGCCCAATACTCCAGTTTCTTCAATGTAGTAACGTGCGACATCTGCCATATCATCACAATCCGAGTGAATGATAATATCCTCTTGATGTTCGCTTAGTTCCTCAATACTTGAAAAATGAGTGAGCAGAGCAGATAGCTCGGATTGTAGTTCCTCTGGCAACTCCGATACCATTTCCCATAGGCGATTGAGTTCGCCAATAGAAGTGTATTCGTCAACCGTAAAGGGTAACTCATAATCGTGAATGGCGTATTCCTCGTATTCATCATTCAAGCCGATTTTCTCTTTGACTTCTTCAAAATCAATGGGAAAGGTAAACCAAGCACCGACTAATTCTCCTTCATTGTATTTACCTAAGTTGGCAATATAGACTTGCATATCGTCCATGTGTTCACGTCCTTTCTTTGTAGAGATTCAAAAATCCCTACCGCACTTCGTTTGGTGTACCATTCTTTTGCGGAACATAAGAAAACCACTTATATTCCACAAAATAACGGTTTAATTTAAGCACCGATAATGCGATTAAATAGCTCTAATAAAATGTCTTTTACTCCAGCAGCGTTGAACACCAAGCCCACCGCAATAATCGCAATGATGAGAAAGCCAATCAGTTTACTAAACTCACGCTTGAAGCCAAGATACAAGCCAATTACAACGATTGCTAAAAGTACCAGTGATTGAGCATTTGATAGAAACCAGTTATAAAGGTTTTGTCCAAAATTCATAAAAATGTTCTCCTTTCTGTATGCAGTGAATTTGTATTTAAGTTATTTTTTTGTCGTTATCACGTCCTGTTCTTTTACCGACTGTTGCTTTAAAATCTGCTTGTGTCGGTCTGTCAGTTTCGCATGGTCGAGAATGTCTTTCACAACCTGCGTCTGGTTAATTTCATCAAGTGTAATAGCAACCTTTAAGGTCGGGGCGACTTGATGAGATAGCCAGTTTAGTGTCCTTTGGAAAGAGTAAGGCTCTGGTTTTGTGGTTAGCTTTAATCGTTCACGATTGTTTCCAATAAACCATGCCCATTCTTCATTGAGTTTCCAATCGGAACGTGCTTTTGAATCGTCCTTATCCACAAAGCGGATATACCGATTGATAATCTTAAAAGCTGTATGCTCTGGATTATCATAGACAAGTAAATCACGTACTGCATAATAGGCACGCTCATTTTTTAGTCGGATTTCAAAACGGTTTTTAACCTCTGCGTCTTCAATGGGAATATCATTTTTCTTGTACTGCTCATAGTCCTTTTCATAGATACAGAAATAGACTTCGCTTTGTAATGAACCGATATAAAGCGTGTTTCCCATACATTCCTTTTCATCTTTGCGTACCAGTTCGCCACTGCGATAGCTCTTGAAACTGCGGAACACCGAAATACACTCTTCCTGTAGGCATTTTTCCGTCAGTGTGGGAATATTCAAAATCCCTGTTTTATCGTTGATGGCAAGGTCAAGGCGTTTCATCACGCCACCAGCCACCAAAGCGTCCATAAAGAACTCATACCAGCTTCTTTGTTGTGCTAGAAGATAGCTTTCAAATTGTCTGCACCCACGACCTTTTAATTCCACCAGAACACCTTTGTCTATCTCATGAGAGCAGAGAACGAATATATCGCCTAAGGCATAATGTTCTGAATAAGAATAAAAGCCATAGTCTTCATGAAGAAAATAGGAAAGTTTCAATTGCAATATTTCTTCAACCACATGCTGTACGTCCATTGTGGGAAAGCGAATCCTTACATAGTCAAAGAGCATTTCAAGTGGGGCATCGGGATTGAAGCGTTCCAGAGTTTCCCAAAGGGATTGTTGCAACTCGTCTGATGGCTTAACCTTGCCAGTTTCAATGTCGCTAAGATATTGCCTTGTAATGCCTGTAGCAATAGCCAGTCGGTTTTGAGATAGCCCATAAGCCAACCGTTTTTCCTTTAAATGCTGTATCAAAGTTTGTTCATTCAGTTAAATCCCTCCAATTAAAAAAGGTATGTCAACTATTGAAGCTCATTTGACATACCACGAAATTTTCTAAACTCCTTGTAACCAAAGAATTTTCTGCTATTTTTTTGACTGTTTCCTGTCGATTTGTACCCCCCTGTTAGATACGGGGGGTTAGGTGCTGGCGTGGCTATCGCCACACCAGCCAGCAAGATCAGTCCACACCTGCGACTTTCGCTTCGCACGTCGCCTGCGTGGACTGTCTGCTGTTGGTTAGTTTTTTTATTTCCTCCAAAAAGTCATGACCTTTTGGTACTAAGGGAGTGTAAAATTCTGATATGACACTTGTTCCCACATCAACATAGCCACGACCTTTGATTTGTTTTAAGAAGAAATCTTTTTGTACATCACTGCCAAACATCATGCCATAGCCCATTTCAGACATTCTTCCAAGTGCCACTCTGAAATTAAACTGGTCACGGATTCCGTCGCCTAAATATTTTGCGTCTGGACGTTGACAAGCCAGTATTAAAAAGAAGCCAGCTTGACGACCTAACATGACAATCTGTTTGAGCTTGTTTAAGACTGCGGTATTTTCTTTATTTCCCAGCATTTCCATGAAAGCCACGTATTCATCAAAGATAAGAAAGTTTGCAGGAAGTCCTAAGTAGGCATAGTTCTCGCCAGTCTTATAGTTTTCCATCTCTTTCATAGCTTCACTTCGTGCCATCATTTCATCATAGAAACGGTCAATGCAGGAGAGCATATCTTCTTTTCTGTAGTAGACATTCCCCATCACAGAGCCTAAGTCGGCAAGGTCGGCGTTCTTTGGGTCAAGAATATAGAGCTTAGAATCTGTATAAAGCAAGGCTTCAATCAGTGTCAGTATAAAGTAAGTTTTACCGCCACCTGTACCACCAGCTATGAGCATGTGAGGGAGCTTGTCATATTCCCACCATACGTTTTCCATCAAGCGTAGTTTGCCATCTTTGGCTTGGACTTCATCAATAGAAATACGACTGGCGATGGTGTCATAGAGCAGGGTATATTCCACATAAGAATCTTTTAACTCTTTATCCGTCAGCTCACAGTACAATCCGCTTTCTAATTTCTTTTCCAAGTGTAGGAGCTGGTCTTGATATTTTCCTAGCGTGATTTCCACTCGCATCTGTATTAAACCATCTTTAAGGCGATAAAATATTTTGGGAAAGTAGGTTATCTTTTCCTTAGTACGACTGGACGAATCTTTGAAGAAGCCATCTGTTTTGACCTGTTCCGATTCATACCACTTGTTTTCAAGTACCATCTTAGCCAGCTTTTGACGGTGGTACAGTTGTTTTACTGTATCATATCTATATCTTTTGAATAGAAATGCCACCAGCAAGCAGACAAGAATTGCGACACTAACACTAATAACTAAATAGGGAATGTGAATCTTGTCTACTTGTGATAGGTTAAAGTCCTGCCAGTTAATCTGCTGGATTGTCTTCACATGAAACAGTCCGATAACCAGCAGGAAAATTGGCAGTAAGGACGCTACTGTAAAATGAAAGACTAAATCCTTGTCACTTGGGCGAATCCTTTTACCACGAATGCCAAACTGTTTCATGCGGGATTTCCTCCTTTCTCTCTAGTGGAAGTAGCATGACTATTTATCCGTGGCTGGCTCTTTTTTAGGTTGTGGCTGATTTTTAAAGGTACTGGAATCTTTCGTCAATACAATATCGTCTGCCTTGATATACCAGTCAACATCTGCCCCTCGGAAGGTAGCGGTAGCGACGGTATCTGCAACTGGATTGATGATTTCCACTTTTGCGTTATAGTCAAACTCTTTCAAAGGAACACTGGCAGGAATACTCACTTGAATCATACGTCCTTGCCCTTTGGATTTTAAATCATAGGTACGTTCTTTGATTTCATCTGAAACCGTACCGTCGTCATTTTGGATTCGTACTTCACGACGGAGTGCTGAAAACTTTAATTCTCCAAATGTAGCGTCTTTATCTAATACAATGCCATTAGGTAATCTCATCATTTTTCCTCTCTTTCTTTATTCTTTTATCATGTCGTCCGCATGTAAAAGGTAATTTGTGAATCCACGAGTACCAATTTTATAGCCCTCTGCGGTAATACGTGGATTGACTAACATTACACGTTCCTCAAAGCCGAAATGTTTTTCTCCAGCTTCAGCAGGAAGCACCACCACAATATCATCTGCTCTTTGAACGTCAGAATAGAGGTTGTAGCTTCGAGATAAGACAGTTAATTGTCCGTTGATTCTTCGCTGTTCTACTTTATCCTCGCCAGCAAATTCTAAATTGCCAAATGTTTTTTCCATGTTGGGAATCACAAATTTAAGTTCCATATTTTTACCTATCCTTTCTTTTTATTGTTTGATAAATCTTGTTTGTTTGATGGTCTTAAAGGGAGGGGAGCGACCTTTTGATTCTTGATTTTCTGTTTTCATAAGTTCACTTCCTTTCAAATATTGGGTAAAAAAATAGACACCTCATTTTTTGAAGTGTCTACCTATTAAATATTCAATTTTATTGGAAGTATCTTTGTATCTTCACTTTTCAAGGATAAATCGTCGTATCAAAGCTCATTCATAAGTAGTAAATTAGTAGTAAATTGAGTGGTTTTGACCTTGATAAAGTGTGATAAGTCCAGTGTTTATGCGGATAATTAGATTTTTATACTGTTTTTAGTTGTAAATTCTCATCATCTTTTAAAATTTTACCTTTATTTTCTTTGTATAAGCCACATATGATTTTTGCTAATGTAGACTTCCCAATTCCATTTTCTCCAACAATCCCAATAATATTCCCATAGCAAAATTTAAGATCCTCAATGGACAAAATTATTTTGGTATTTCTTTTGAATATCAGATTTTTTAACTCTAATAAAGTCCCTTTATTTGAAGTTTCAAAATCATCAAATCTTTCAATAGCTTTATAATCAGAATGTCTAAGTCCTGTTCTCGTTCGTTCATCTTCACTTAGATTTTCAATTTCGTCCATACTATATTCTCTGATGATTTTTCCATCCTCTAAGTATATTGCTCTATCAGCAATGTCTTTTAAATACCACAACCTGTGTTCTGCAATAATAATAGTTTTTCCTAAAGATTTAAGCTTTTTTATTGTAAGCGATAGTTCTTTCATTGACTTTATGTCTAAGCTTGAAGATGGTTCATCAAGAATAAATATCTCAGGGTTTAATGCGTAAATGCTTGCTATAGCAATCTTCTGCTTTTCTCCTCCAGAAAGATTGAATATATTTTTATTCATCAAGTTTTCAAGATGAAGCTCTTTTTCAACTTCTTCAATCCTTTTGTTAATTACTTCTCTTTCTATGCCGTAATTTTCTAAACCAAAAGCAATTTCATCTGTTGTATTTGTTGTATAAAATTGTGTTTTGGGATTTTGAAAAACCGAGCCTACATTCTTAGATAATTTATAAATTGGGGTGGTAAATGTATTCATACCATTGACCATAACACTGCCAGAAATGTCTCCATCATAAAACTCAGGTATTATACCATTCATAAGCTTTAATAGAGTAGACTTTCCACAACCACTCCTACCACATAGAAGAATGCATTCTCCTTTTTTTACAATCAAATTAATGTCTTTTAATGAGTAATTAGCTCCTCCCTTGTATTTAAAGCTTAATTCTCTAATTTCAATCATAAGTCCCACCCCGAGATTTTCATAAATACAACGATTAATATAATTAAAATCATAGAAAGTAAAACACAAATATCCTTTCTCCTAAATTTAATAAGATATCTACTTGTTTTGTTAACAGGAGCATCAAGTCCCCTTATAATGGCTGATTGAGAGAGCTCATCCCCAATTTCTATCACACTTACGAATAAGGGCACAAAAAAATATTCCATTATTAATGTTGGTTTCCTTATTAAATTTATTAAGTTAAAATTAATTCCTCGAGTTTTCATCGCCATATTTATATGACTCCATTCGTCTTTAATAGTAGGCAAACATCTAAATATTACAGAAATCATTATGAGCGAGTCTTTTGAAAGTTTTAATTTTTGTAAAGTTGCCACTGCACTGGAAACAGATGTGGAATTTAAAATCCATTTGCCCACGATAATACATGGCAGAAATTTTCTTCCAATTGCTAAGATAAATAAAATTAAATTCGAAAGAAAATTCATATTAAAATAGGCTAAAGATTTTTCCAATACTACACTTATTACAAAAAATAAAATATACTTTATAGCGGATTTTTTATAACCATCGCTAATAATGATGACAAGAAAAAATAATGTAATAAGACTTTGATAGATCCAATCAAACCCTAAAAAAATTAAAATATTCGCACCTATAAGCAAGATAAGTTTTGTTCTGAGGTCATATTTTGACCCCAGAACAAACTTTGAATTTTCCATTATAAAACTCCTGCTGATTCCAGCTTTTTATTTAGTATTTTCTTTGTAAAATAAGAACCAATCAAAGAGAATATAAATGTTCCAATAATCATAACTGGTAGCATCCATATTGGTGTCCATGCTCTTACTGTATTACAAAAGTTTTGATCTAAGCCACCTTTTATAACACTTTCAAAAAATGCTTCTCTCATAAGCCAAATTGGTAAGAATCCTCCAAATAAGTTTAGAGAAAAAAACATATGACTAATTGTATTTTTCTTAAAGTCTGTATAATTTCCACCTCTTGCTATTAACATAGCAATTATTCCGGCAGGCACTGCCACTAATGGTGCAATTGGAATATGACCAGTTACAACTAATAAAATACTTGGTAAGATAGCTGCGATTACAATAGCGGTGGCTGACTTTGTTTTTGCAAGAAGCATATGATAGGTTGGTGCAGCAAGTAGTGCTACAAGCATAGGCATTAGTAAAAATAAAACAGGGACAGGCATAGATATTGCCCCAATTACTAAATATGTTACAAAGTAAAGTGCAATTAAAACACCAGCTGTAACTGCATTTTTTGATGATTTCTTTTGTGTTTTCATAAATTTCCTCCTTTAAAATTGATTGTTACTGTACAATCTTCCATTCTTTAGACTTTTCTTGATAATTCCATAAGTCTTTATATAGTCCTTCATTTTTAATAAGTTCTTCATGCTTCCCAACTTCTTCTACCTTCCCTTTGTTTAAAACAACAATTTTATCAGCTCCCATTACGTTTCTTAATTTATGGGCTACAACCACAACTGTTTTATTTTTTATTAAATTTGATATTGCTTCTTGTATAATAAGTTCATTTTCAGGATCAAGTGAAGATGTTGCTTCATCAAGTAGTATTATTGGTGCATTTTTTAATATTGCTCTCGCTATTGATATTCTTTGTTTCTCACCTCCAGACAGAGTCGCTCCTCCTTGTCCAATCATAGTGTCAAATCCATCATCTTTTTTGACTATAAAGTCATAAGCTCCTGCCATTTTTGCAGCATTCATGATTTCATCTTTACTTGCATCTTCATTTCCAAATTTTATGTTGTTATAAATTGTGTCTTTAAAAAGATACACATCTTGAAAAACGACAGAAAATTTATCCATTAATTTATCAGGGTCGGCTGTTAGCAAATCTACTCCACCAATTTTAATTGTCCCTTCATTAGGATCATAAAATCTGGAAATTAATTTAATTAGTGTAGATTTTCCAGAGCCAGAGTAACCAACAAAAGCAGTTAATTCGTTCTCATTAATGTCTAATGAAACATTATTGATAACCTTAGACTCCTTGTAAGAAAATGAAACATCAGATATTTCAATTTTGTTGCTTTCGTTTACAGCACAATTTCCTGACATAGGTTTAGCCTTAAGTAAGTTAATGATTCTCTCTCCTGAAACGGATGCCATTTGTAAACCTGTATAATTTACAAGTGCAAGCTCCAAGGGATCAAAAATCCTTGTGCCTACAAATAAGAACATTAAAAATGTATCAATTTCCAAAGATCCATTTATAAATAAATAGGAACCAGCTAAACTCATCAAAGGAAGTCCTATTCTTAAAATCATACTTGCTATAGTAGTTAATGAACCAACTCCTTTCTCACTCTTAATATTTGCATTTCTTGAGTTGTCTATATCTTCTTCAAGTTTTGTTAATGTGTCATCTAAGCTGTTATAAGCTTTTAGAGTCTTAATGGCATCCAAATATTCATTTATATCTTCTTCCTCTTTTATCCTCATTTTCTTTGTTTTTAAATAAATTTTTTTCTGAAAGTTTTGCATGAGTGTAAGAAGTAGAACAGAAATAGGTAGTCCAATAAGTGTTGCTATTCCCATTTTTACATTGATTATCAAAAATAATATCGAGCAAAGAACCGCTACACATATACCACTAAAAAATTGAGGTAATTGATGCGTTACTGCCGTTTCAACTTTGAAAAAATCATTCATTAATGTATCTAAGATCTCTGCTGAACTTTTCCCTGAAATATAACCTATCGGCAGTTTTCTTATGTGGTCTGCAAGCTCTATTCTTCCATCTGCACTTGTCTTGTATCCAAGTTCATAGGTATATTTTGTGGCTAAATTTTCCAATAAGAATGTTATTAAGAAAAATATTGCCATTATCCCAAAATACTTCCATAAAAGGCTCGTATCTATACTATCTGCACCTCTATTTAAAAATAGTGTTTCTACAATTTTCGCCAAAGCAATAAATGGTATAAGGTTGGAAATAGATGCCAAAACGTTTAAAATAATTGATTTTCTTATATTATTCATCTTTCCTAAAGTAATATTTCTTATCATTCATTCTCACTCCCTTCTATATCCATTTGCCAAATATTTGTCTTCTTATAAATATCAAAGAGTCTCTTATATATTCCATTTGCAAGGATTAAATCTTCATGCTTACCTCTTTCTGCAATTTTTCCATCAGATATTACTAAGATTTGATTTGCATATTCTATGGTATTTAACCTATGAGCAATCATAATAACAGTCTTATCCTTGACCAATTCAGATAAAGCTTCCTGCATAAGATATTCATTTTCAGAGTCTGCAAAACTTGTTGCCTCGTCTAACACTAATATTGGTGCATCCTTCAAAATTGCTCTTGCTACTGCAATACGTTGTTTCTCTCCCCCAGATAAGTAAGTTCCTTTACCCAAAACAGTATTGTATCCATTAGGAAGTTTTTCAATAAAATCATGACACCTTGCTTTTTTACATGCTTTTATGACATCTTCTTTTGTAGAACCTGTCTTTGCCATAGCAACATTATTGAAGACTGTATCTGTGATAAGATCACTGTCTTGAAAAACAAATGCTATCTTGTCCATTAAGGTGTTTATCGGAATACTTTTTATATTAACTCCACCAATTTTAATAGAACCTTCTGAAGGATCGTAAAATCTTGGTATTAGCGTTCCAATGGTAGATTTACCTGCTCCCGAATAACCAACTAATGCTGTAACTTCTCCTTGTTTAGCACAGAAGCTTATATTCTTTAAAACCTCTTCATTTCCATAAGAAAAGCTCACATTATTAAATTCAAGATCATGACCTTTTATCCCTTCCTCAGTATTTTCAATTGCCAATTCTTTTTGATCTATAATTTCATAGACTCTCAAAACAACTTCATTTAGTAAATTCATTCCTTCTGCAAAATCTCTAAGCTTTAATGCAGGTACGCTAATTGCAGGTGCAAGAATCAAATAGAAAATAAAAACTGTAGCAAAATCCAAGTTATTATTTCGTGACATTAAAAGTATTCCTACAGGAACTATGAATGTAGCAACAGATAAAATAAACATTCTAAATGAGACAAATCCTGGTCTTATCATTGATGTCATCGAACTTGTAAAATCTCTATATTCTCCTACTGACTTTGAAAAAGTTTTAAATGATTTTGCTCCTGTTCCAAATATTTTCACTTCCGGCATACCTTTAACGTATTCAGTAGTTGCTGAATTAATTTGATCCAAAATCGCAAAGTTCTTCTCAAGTCCACCCGACTTTATAATCTTTGCCATGATTGCAATCTGAATTCCTAAACCAACAAATATAATTAACAAAGTCGTAAGACCTAATATTAAATTTATCTTCAACATAACAATTATCATTGCTAAAATTAGTGCTAAAGTTGAAATTAAATTTGGTAATTGATGAGAAAAATATCCCTCAATTTGATTCATGTCCGATCCTAATACTTGCCTTATTTTTGACTTGTTGTCTCCGGTAAAAAAACCTAAAGGAAGATTCCCAATATGAAATAATATCTTCTTTTTTAAGTTAGCTATTAAAACATATGAAAACTTATGGCATAAAATACCGCCAATGTAAGTTAAGCAATATGACAATACCACTGCTGCAAGTCCATAGATGCAGAACTGTATTGTACTTTGTTCTAATTTTCCATATAAAAATAGAGATTTTATGACTTTGTATATCACCAAAATTGGACAAATACTTAATAGCATACCAAGACTAACAAATAATATCCCTCCTACAAGTTGTCCTTTTTTTATTTCACTGTAGGAAATAATATCTTTGATTGATTTCTTCTTTTTCATCTAAAACATACCTCCTTCCGAACGAGTTCGTTCATTTGTCTTAAAACTAATACAAGGAAAACACCATTGATGTTTCCCTTGTAAAATACTTATATTTTATTTTTCTCTAATGAGGTCTTTGAAATAGCTCACTTATTATTCCAAAGGCTTCACTTGAATTTGTTTTGTTTTCTCCCTTAATAATATAGTCGTTATATATTGTGCCAACAGCTCCGTATAAAATAAAAGCTGCGAAACTTCTCACATTTTCTCTGTTTATTCCCATATTATTTTCTATTTTTTTATTTTCAATTCCTTCAATTATAAATTCTGAATAGACATCTATAAATTTTCCAATGTAATGAATCAATTCCCATAACCTGTAAGAGTTATCTGTAATTGAATTCTCTTTTGAAAAATTATATCTTGTCGTAAACTGACCGATATCTTTTACTATAAGTTCTCTTAAAATCTTTATTCTTTCTTCGTAATCTATTTCCTTGTTTTGAAGGATACCTAACTTATTTTTTAATTTTTCATCAAAGTATGTTTCCATACACGCCAAGAAAATATCTTCTTTTGATTTGAAATAATAATAAAACATTCCCGGCGCTCCATTAACTTCTGCAAGAATATCTCGCACAGAAACTTTCTCATACCCATACTTTTCAAAAAGTCTGGATGCTATATTTATAAGCTCCTGTTTTCTTTCTTCTGGATCTTTTACATTTCTCTTTGTCAAAACATCACCACCTATTGACCGACACTCGTTCTGTATGCTTATATATTAGTCCCTTCTAACCATTTTGTCAAGAGTATAGTAGAAAATTATACTTAAGTATGATACAATTATTAATAATTTTAATATATGCTTAATGCTTGTATTCTTTTGTAGCAAGCACAGTAAGTGTACGGACACTTACGGAAAAATTGATGAAGCAGCCCTTCGGGATCTGCTTCTTTTTTTATCAATTTTTAGCTTGTTAGGGAGACCCTAAAACCCCGAAATACATCTAAAGGAGGAACTATCTATGGCAAATAGGATACGAAATGAACGACTTGAAATTAAGTTGACTAAGGAAGAAAAAACTCTTTTTGAGGAGAAAAGAAAACTTGCGAAGTGTAGAAATATGAGCCATTTTATCCGCAAATGCGTTTTAGAAAAGGAAATTTATCAAGTCGATTTAGAGCCTTTTAGGGATTTACAAGGCTTACTTTCCAACGCAACAAACAACATCAATCAGATTGCAAATCGTGTAAATTCGACCGGTGTTATCTACAAAGAGGACATAGGCGATATGAAACAAGAGATTGAACATTTTTCAAAAGAACTGTGGCAAATTCATTCCTTGCTTCTAAACAGGACTTCCGGAGGTGATTAAAATTTATGGCGATTACAAAAATACATCCTATAAAATCAACCCTTCATCTTGCTATTGACTATATTGTTAATGGAGATAAAACAGATGAACAGCTTTTAGTCAGTACGCATAAATGCCATCAGTCAACTGCTCATACTCAGTTTTTAAGGACAAGAGGGGAGGCAGGAACTAAGGGAACTGTCCTTGCAAGACATCTGATTCAATCATTTTTACCGGGAGAAACAAGCCCTGAAATGGCACATCAAATCGGTCTTGAGTTATGTAAAAAGATCCTCAAAGATGAATATGAGTTTGTGTTATCGACGCACATAGATAAAGGGCATATCCATAATCATATCATCTTCAATAATGTGAATATGGTTAGTGGCAAGTGCTATCAGTCAAACAAAAAATGCTACCATAAAATTCGTTATCAGAGTGATAAGCTATGCAAACAAAACAACCTTTCCGTCATTGATGAACACTACGAAAGCTACAAGAAAAAATACAAGACGAGCGGAAAGTCTTGGTATGAAAATGAGCAGGCAAAGAAAGGTACTTCTTGGAAAAGTAGACTTCAATTTGATATTGACAGAATGATAAAACAGTCTAAGGATTGGGATGAATTTCTAAGGAAAATGGCTGAGCTTGGATATGAAATTAAGTATGGCAAACATATTGCTTTTAAGCCAAAAGATAAGCCGAGATTTACCAGAGCCAAAACAATCGGAGAAGATTACACTGAAGAAAGATTAAAAGAACGACTTGCAGAAAGATCATCTATTAAAACCCCTGCTGTCAAAAAACGCATCGGCATTGTTATTGATATGAACACCAATATGAAAGTAAAAGAAAGCAAAGGCTATGAATTTTGGGCAACCAAACATAACCTTAATACAATGGCTGAGTCTGTTATCTTCCTTAGAGAACACGGCATAAAATCTGTTCAGCAGCTTGACGAATTTATCAAGAAAAGTGCTGATGAAAGACAAAATTTACAGGATAAAATCAAGGCGATTGATAAGAAAATGGAACAGTTATCCACTACGATGGAGCAAGTTCATATTGTCAAAAAATATCGTGCCTATTACAAGGAATATAAGGCGAATACGTCTGATAGGGCATTTTTCGAGGAATACAAAGCTCAGATTACCCTCTATGAAAACGCTCTTTCCGAGCTTAAAAAGTCTTATTCCAAGCTGCCAAATTCAAGGGATATTTTATCTGAGCTTGATAAATTGCAAGAAAAAAAGAATACCCTTATGCAGGAGTATTCTTCCTCAAAATTGACTATGGACGAGCTTTATCAGATACGAAAGAACTATGGAATTTATATGGGTAAGGAGATGGAGAGATAATCTTTATCTCCTTTTTTTGAGCAACAAAAAAGAGCCGGTGCAGCCCTAAAGACCACACCGACCATCATCTTATCTTTCCGTTTCTTTTGACGATTCCTGCTTTACTTTTGGCTTTTCCTTATCTTCTGCCTGATATTCTTTGATAGCACCAAGTATGGATTTTTTATCGTTTTCTTTCCCTTTTTCAGAGCCGGTTAAGGTATTTAACTTGGCTTTCATTTTTTCAATATCTGCTCTAATCTGTCCTGATTGCTCCCAAGAATCTGCATAAAATAAGTCTTTTTCTCTTTCTTCTATCTTACTTTTCAGTTTAGCAATCTCTTGACTCTTATCCTGTCCTTTCATCTGTTCTTTCGCCTTTAAGAGCTTTGAGGATAATATCCTTACATTGCTATGCTCCTTGCCGTTATCATCAATAGAGGTTCTAAGCTGTCCGAATAGCTTTACGAAATCTCCCTGTTTAAAGTCCTTTGGAAGTTCACTCTTTTCTCCATAAGCGGAGCAATTATGATATACCTTATTACCCTCATCATCTTTGGAAACTACGGAGAAATTTGCCACCTTAAAGCCTTCTCCGTTCTTATTTTCTATTTCGATTACATCTACATTGCCTACAACATTTCCGACGATATTTACAAGGTCATCTTTCTCCTGCTGAACATAGGGCAGGTCTTTTATCTGCCCCTGTTCTCTTAAATCTTCAATCATATAGTCGAAATCTTCATGAAGCAGATTGATGGTATCATTTGCCATATAAGCATCATATAGCTTATCCAAGGCACTCTCATCATTGATGCCTTTTTCCATGCTGATAACCGCTTTTACGAAGTCCTTATGGTTATCATTTACCATATCCTCAATTTTATCTCGTATTGTTTTGTAATCCATGTTTTTATCTCCTTTCATGGTAAAAGGGAGCTTATAAGCCCCCTTATCTTGCATATTCCTGTTCTTTTGTAGTTTGTTTATCTTCCGTTTTGCTTTCACTTTGATAAGCTCTGATCTGTCCTAAAATAGACGGTTTATCTTCCGTTCTTTGAGAAGTTTCCTCTTTTGTATAAAGATTATCTTCCACATCATAGGTTGATTCAAAGTAATCACTGTCCCTGAAATCATTGTCATATCTGTCGATGATACCGTCATTATCGAGGTCTTTTGCAAGCGGATCATAGAAGTTTCCTTCATCATCAATATCAAGTCCCGTTGCTGCTCTTAAATCTTCGGAATCCACATAGATCAAATCTTCAAAAGAGGATAGCTCAATCTCATTTTTCATATTCCTTAGAGCTTCGTTCTCTCCCTTGTTTTCATAGTCGAAGCTCTCTGTTTTTACCACCGTATCATCAATATACTGTGTCCATGTTTTAGCTTCTAAATTCAGTTCGTACTGAATCCCATGTCTTTCATCGGGCGTATTGGTATAGGCAATCCCGATATGCTTTAAATCAGGATATAGCGTGTCAAATTCATCATAGCTGTGGTTTTCTTCATACTCTCTGTTACAGAAGTCAATAATCGCTCGTTTTACATCTTCCACAAGGGGATTGTCATTTCTCTTTTCTTCTACCTCTCCCATATCGAGCAGCTTATTCAGTTCGGCAAGCCTTAATACTTTAGTTTTCAGTTCATCTGCCTTTTCAAACGGCTTTTTAAGTTCTTCTTTGGCATTTTCAAGCTGTTCTTTGGTACTAACGAGCTTTTCTTCAAGCCTCTTTAATTTCTCAGGCATTTTCTCAAGAGCATTATCCAGTCTTGTCATATTTCCGTCTGCACTTGTGCCAAGCTCTCCTGAATGCTTTGCAGCACCGTTTAAGCTGAAATTATGCTCATTGGTAAAGAAGTTATAGCTGACCTCTAAATCCATATTTCTATACTTTCCTATCATCTTACTTTCATTGATTTTTACTTTTGAAATGGCTTCAAGAAGTTTTTCTCCTGCTAATTTCTTATCGGTAATCTTCTCGCCTAAAATAGTAATGGAAGTAAACTTTTCCTCACTGTCTGACTTAGGTTCAACTTCTGATATATCTTTCTTAACAGCTTCAATTAACTTTTCCGTCCTTGCAATTTCTTCCGGATAATTTTTAGCAACCTTGTCCTCTAATCTATAACGATTGGACTTATAGTTTGCTTCAAGCATTTTAAGTTTTGTAACCTCATTGTCCAAATCCATTTTTTCTTTGATTTTCGGATCTCCTGTGGCAAGAGCTTTAATTTCTGCATAGTTAAGGGAGCTTTCGTCCACATCTTCCGCAACACGAACGGGAGTCTTACTTGTCATAATTTGAGAAATGAACTTCTGCTTATTTTCTATGGTCTGCCACAAATATGCATCAAAGGTATTCTCCGTAACATAGCGATAGATATTTACCTCTTTATTTTCATTTCCCTGTCTTACAATTCTACCTGCTCTCTGTTCAAGATCCGCAGGACGCCAAGGTACATCCAAATCATGCAGTGCAATCAGCTTATTTTGCACATTTGTCCCGGCTCCCATCTTCTGAGTAGAGCCGAGCAATATCCTCACATCTCCCTTACGCACCTTTGCAAATAGTTCGTCCTTTTGCTTATCTGAATTAGCTTCATGAATAAAGGCTATTTCTTGTTTCGGGATTCCCATTGCAACGAGCTTTTCTCTGATGTCATCATAGATGTTAAACTCTCCATCGCCTTTCGGTGTGGACATATCGGAAAATAGTAGCTGTGTGGATTTATTCTCCTTGGTCTTATCCCAAATACTAAAGACATTTTTCACGCAAACATTGACTTTGCTGTCGGGATTATCAGGAAGTAGGGGATTGATCAGCCTTTGGTCAAGAGCAAGTTTCTTACCGTCATTGGTGATTTTCAGCATATTATCTTCATCAGGCTCTACCGCTTTGTTTCTCACATCATCTGCCCGTTTTGATAAGCTCTTTAAGATTTCTTTTTGCTCCTCGCTTGGCAAAGTCTTAATGACTTCATAGTGTGCTTCAGGTGTTGGAAGATTAAGCATATCCGCTGTCTGAATGTCCGCAACTTCCTTAAACATAGACATTAGTTCAGGCAAGTTATAGAACTTGGAAAATCTTGTCTTTACTCTGTATCCTGTTCCCTCCGGAGATAATTCAAAAGCTGACTGCGTTTCCCCAAAGGTAGAAGCCCAAGAGTCAAAATGCTCCAAATTATTCTTTTTAAGGCTTTCATACTGAAGATAACGCTGCATGGTATAAAGCTCGGTCATGGAGTTTGATACAGGCGTTCCTGTGGCAAAGACAATTCCTTTTCCATTTGTCATTTCATCCATGTATCTACACTTCATGAACATATCGGATGACTTAAAGGCTTCGGACTGCCCGATACCTGCTACATTCCTCATTTTTGTGTAAAGATAGAGATTTTTGTAGCCATGTGCCTCGTCAATAAAGAGCTTATCTACGCCAAGTTCTTCAAATGTAATGACATCATCTTTCTTAAAATCATCGTTTAATTTCTCAAGCCTTGTTTCAAGTTTTTTCTTTGTTTTTTCAAGCTGCTTTACCGTAAAGTTCTGATTTCTGTCATGCTTGTATTCCTCTACATAGTTTATGATTTCATCAATCTGATCCTGAATATGCTTCTCTTGGTATTCTTTTGACATCGGGATTTTTTCAAATTGCGTATGCCCGATTACAACCGCATCATATTCGCCTGTTGCAATTTTGCCGATAAATCTTTTTCTGTTTTTCGGCTCAAAGTCTTTCTTATCTGCGACCATAATATTTGCCGACGGATAAAGCTGCATAAACTCTCTGCCAATCTGTCCTGTTAGATGATTCGGTACAACAAAGAGAGATTTACTGCACATTCCAAGCCTTTTACTTTCCATTGCGGAAGCGACCATCTCAAAAGTCTTTCCGCTTCCTACCACATGGGCAAGCAGGGTATTTCCTCCATAAAGGCTTCTTGCAATGGCATTTCTTTGGTGTGGTCTGAGTTTGATTTCCGTATTCATTCCTTCAAAAGAGAGATTACTTCCGTCATATTCACGATTTCGGATAGAGTTAAAACGCTCATTGTAGAGCTTCACAAGTCTGCTTCTTCTTTCCTGATCACTAAATATCCAGTTCTTAAATTCTTCTTTTAGAAGTTCCTGTTTCTGTCCTGCAAGGAGAGTTTCCTTTTTATTTAAGACAGAACTTTTTGAGCCATCCGGATTTTCAATCTGGTCAAAGACCTTTGTTTCTTTAAGGTTTAAGGCATCTTCAATCAGCTTATATCCGTTTATCCTTGATGTTCCGTAGGTCATTTCAGCAAGGTCATTTCCTCTGTCTTTGCTCTTTCCTTCAATATTCCATTCACTTGTAAGATTTGAGAATTTGACCTTAATATCCCATCTTGCCCAGCCCGGTGTTTTCAACGTTTCAAAGATGAATTTCTCTATATCCTTAATCGGTATCCAAGTTGCTCCAAGACGAACGCTGATTTCACTTGCTTCCAGTTCTTTCGGTAATACTTTGGTAAGTTCCGATTTTTGATATTCCAAACGGTTCATCTCATAGCTTATCAGCTCTTTTTCTTTGCCATCTTCCGCATAGCCAAGATGAGGTAGTTCCCGTTCCGTTTGTCTTAACTTTGCAAGGTAACTGTCTACGATGGTAATCTTTTCTCTGATATTCCCTGATAGGTATTCGTCCTTTGTAACATAGCCATACTTATATGAATTGCTGCCATTTGCACAGGCGAAAGGCAAATCTCCATCTTCGGGGTTAAAGGATAGCGGTCTGTAAAAGTTCTGTTCTTCCCTGATACTTAGATAAATCTCTCCCCTTAATTCTTCTATTAGAGTAGGTCTATCTTTTCCCGTCAGGTTTTCCATATAGTCAAAGTCCACATAGCCTTTTTCCGACATAGATAACACAAGAGATTCCAAAGAAGTATCCACATGGTCAATGGTCTTTGCCTTTGTGATTGTCCTCTTGGAGAATATATCCCCCTTTGCCTTAAAGTTTTCTTCTTCATCAAGGATTTCAATGGAGGAAACAAGCGGGAAGTTACTGTCCTCTTTAAAGGCTCTGGTATTGGAAAGGTTATTGACATATCCATGCTTTTTAGAAAAGCGGTCATAGACTTCATTGAGCTTTTCTTGAGCTTTCTTTACCTCATCATCGGAATAGTCCTCTTTCTGCTTGTAGATAACATCTTTAAGGGCAGTATTCAGTTCAAGATAGTCCTTAATCTTCTCCTTATTCTTATCCGTTATCTCTTTCTTTACAAAAAGGGAATTTTCTCTGTAATACACTTCGTCATCAATGATAGTATATGAAAAATTTTTGACATCATCTGTGGCAGGGATAGATGTGATTTCATCATCAAGTAGCTCTATTTCTTCATAGGCTGTTCCTTTGGATATTTCTTCACTTGCCCTTGCAAGCAGCTCCTTTAAATCGGCATTTTCTCTTGGCAGACAAGCAAGGGCGTTTCCAAATCTTCCTGACACTTCTTCCATAGAGCCAAGCACCATCTGAGGATTCTCTACAAAGTATTTGTTATATGTCAGCCCATTTTCATCTTCTGCAAGATGTATCCAGTCCTCGTCCCTTTCTCTTATACTGTCCCTTTTCTTTAGGAAGATAATATCCGAGGTTACTTCCGTTCCGGCAACACCCTTAAAGGTATCGTTTGGAAGTCTGATTGCTCCTAAAAACTCCGCTCTTGCTGCAAGGTATCGTCTGACACTTTCATCCTTTTTATCCATCGTGCCTGAAGATGTAATAAAAGCGATAACACCACCATTTCTAACTTTGTCAATGGATTTTGCAAAAAAGTAGTCATGAATTAAAAAGTTATTTTTGTTATACTCCCTGTCATTGACCTTGTACTCTCCAAAGGGTACATTCCCGATAACCGCATCAAAGAAATTATTGGAAAAGGAAGTTTCTTCCAGTCCTTTAATCTGTATATCACTTTCCGGATATAGAAGTTTTCCAATGCGACCGCTTAAGGAGTCAAGCTCTACACCATAAAATTTACTGCTACTCATTTCATCCGGTAAACTTCCGATAAAGTTTCCGATGCCCATTGACGGTTCTAAGATATTGCCATTCTTAAACCCCATTCCTGAGAGTGTAGAGTAGATACTGTCAATGACTGTCTTAGGCGTATAAAAAGCTGTTAAAGTTGATTCCTTAGCAGCTTCGTATTCTGATGACGATAGATTTTCTTTTAAGAATGCTCTTGCTTCTTTCCACTGACCTTCTCTGCTTTCGTCAAAGACTTCGGAAAGTCCGCCCCATCCTACATATTTTGCCAAGACTTCCTGAGCTGTATTGTCAAGCTCTCTTTGTCCACTCTCCACTCGTTTAAGCATGGAGATTGCTTCAAGGTTTTGGTTTAACCTTTCACTTGGCGTTAATTTTTCAGGGAGGATTTCTTCGGTAATCTTAAAATTATGAGCTTCTATTTTTAGTTTTTCTGCCTTTTCATCAATGTCTTGAATCGTATCTTTAGCTTTCTTGTATGTCAGATTTTCAAATATTCTCTCAAGGTCGCTCTCTAAACGATAGGGAATCACATCGGAGCCTGTTATCATACCACTGAGATATTCGGTATTATCCTTAACCGTTACGGTCTTTAGGTTATTTCCCATATTATCAAAGCGGGTAATGGTACAATCCTTATCCTTATATTTCACTTCATCGCCAATCAAAAATCTCGGTCTTTCAATGCTTATCTTTCTTAATAGCTCCTCATTATCCATAAACGGTACGATTGCAATTTGCCTATTTCCATCTCTTGCCGGATACAGCCATACCTCCGGCTTTCCGTTTACTTTATTTTTTTCAATATCCTTTGCAATATATGTTTCATGGTCAAAATAGACGGTATCACCTTGTTTCACTGCAAATTGTTCTGCAAGGCTTTCCTCTTTTTCATTCAGCTCTACTTCTTCTTTTTGCTGAATGTAGTCAAACAGGGTAGATTGAACAGGACTTTTTTCATCAAGTAAATTATCTTTGTTATCTGTATCCTCTGTACTAATCCCTGATAACCTGCTCCTGTCGTTGATAATACCCTCGGCTTCTTCTAATGAAATTCCCATTTCATCGCTAAGATAAAAGATGTCCTGTTCCTTTTGATTATCTTTTGCGGAAAGCTGTCCGTTAAATACTCGGTCTATTTCTTCCTCACTCATCTGTTTTACAAGCTCGGTATCTTTGATTTCTTGAAAAGTCTTTGGAAAATCTTCCAACACAAGTCTTTGAGCATTAAGTTCTTTCAATTCATTCAGATTGAAATATCCCCATTCAGGTTCAATTCCGACTACAAGCCCAAAGGCTTCTCCGCTTTCCCTGTCATACTCTGTCATATACCAAGTCCAATTACTTTTAAAAGGAATGATATATGCTGCATGAACTTCCTTATCCGCTAAATCAATTTCTTCCTGTGCGTAAAGCTCCGGCACCCGTTTCAGCATTTCATCAGTCATCAAGTTTTCAGGATTATCTTTCGAGTAATAGTGTGGCTCTTTTACTTCTTCCTTCTCCGCTATATTTTCTATGTGCTGTTCCTCAAGGTAAAGGTTTTTAGAAAGCAGCTCGTCAATATGCTTTGCCACACTTGTCCAAGTGAGAAACACATCTTTACAATTATCCTTTTCAAGTTTTATTCCTTTGGCATCGTGCCATTCTCCACTACCTGTCAAGCCTGATACCGCATGGCTTCTTCCTCCTGTTCCATATTCATCTTTTAAGAAGTCGGCTTTTTCCTGTAAAGTGTGATTTTCTTTGAAAAACTTTGTAATTCGCTCTTTTCCTCTATCGATTCCGCTTCCCCTTGAAATAGTAGCAAGGACTTCATCTTCTGTAATAAAGGCTTTTACTTTTGGAAGTTCAGTAAGATTGGTACTGTATTCTTTTCTTGGCAGTGCAAGCTCCTGTAATTTCTGATAAAGGCTGTCCACCTTATGATAGTGAAACCTTAGTACATCTCTATCTTCTCTATATGCTTCTAAAAATCGTCCATACTCTTTGATGACATCCCCAAGGTGTTCAGGATTTTTCAGTGCCTCGGATAATCTTTTTGTTTCATCCGGAAAGCCACCTCCTTTTTCGAGAAATTCAAAAAAGCCTTGTTCTTTTCCTTCCTCACTCAAATCGTGAATAAGATACCATAGGGACTCTGAAATCCGATCTCTTTCATAATCCAAAGCTTCTGAAATCTCCACATTGGTAGCAAACTCTCCGTTTTCCAAAAGTTCAGCAATTCTATTTGCCGCATCACTCCAACTTAAAACCTGCGTATGATCTTCTCTTGCCGATGTTCCGGAAGCAAAATGAATCCCCTTATCCGAATACCAGGAAGATACCTCTCTTTCATCAATATACAGTCCGTTTCCACCGTTAAAGGTATCTTTTAGGTATTCTCCCAATTCTTCATTGCTTTTTCCTTTGGAAAACTCGGCAATGACAGGAAGTCTGCCCCCATCGTGATTTCCCCCGTTAATCAGGAACACATCTTTTTCCTTTTGGCTAAGAGGAACGGTCAGGATCAGTTGTCCGTAAGCATTTTCAGGCAAAGAAAAAGAAGCCTTGTCCGCTTCTCTTATCTCTGATTCGGTATTTTCTTTTAGATTTCCACGACTTCCTTGATGGTCATTTCTTTGAGAGCTGAAATCATCGCTCCATACTGCGGATCGCTCTTGCTCTCTATCTTCCAAGCTTCCATCAGTTTCGGCTTCTCTGTTCTCATAAACGCTATCGCCTGTTTCTGAATGTCCATCAAATGATTGGTCAGTTTCTTCTCCTTGTATAAATCCACTAACATCTCGAATCGGCTCTGCTCCTCGCTCTGTGAAAGATAATCCAGCCTCATCACTGCGTAGGTCGGATTGGGATATTCCTTGATGAATTCCGTCTGTTCCTCCAAGCTGCTTAGTGTATTCTCCCTGATTTTCTCTATTATCTCGTCCGTACTCCCCATTTCGGAGAACTCGCTCGTTTTCATTTCTTTTCTGATCATCTCGTCGAAGTACATTTTCTTCTACCTCCTCAATTTCTTCTCTAATCTTATTATATCCTGCTTCTTTACCTCTTAAAACTTCTTTGTCAAGCTCTTTACTTTTCTGAATGGTCGCATCAATGATATTTCCGCTAATATCCGATACGGTTTCACCAAGACTCATAAGAGATATACTATCAAGTCTTTCAAAATTTTCTCTTAAAAGTTCACTATCCATAGGATAATCAAGCTGAAACCTTGAAGATACCGCATAGCTCACTGAATCTCTCACAAACTTTGTAAAAGATATTCTATTCTCATCGGCTATTCTAAGCTCGTTCATTAGACTGTCTATCTTTTCATCTCCGTAAAGCCTGCTTAAAGAAAAGATATTTTCTAAGATACTTTCACTCTCTTCATATCCCTCACTTTTTATCATTTCCTTTAACACATCTTGATGCGCTTCTTTATCGAATCTCCATAGATTTACTTCATTGACATCTCTGTTTCTTGAAACTGTCTGAGCTATATCAAAGATGTAGTCAACCTTTTTATATGTGCCGTAGTCCTCTAAAATCGGAATTCCTTTTTGTCCTCGCATAACAGTTCGGTGAAAGCGTTCACGCCAATAATCGAACTTGGCGCAGGCTGTCGCTTCCGGATTTTTATCATAGATACTTAACTGACTTCTAAAATCATATCGTTGATTGTTTCCGACAACCTTTAGGAGCTTTAAATATTCCGCTTCACTATGCAGAATGTCCTGTTTTACAAGCTCCAAAATATTATGAAAATCATTGATTCGCATTTTTACCTCCTTTTTCTAATATTCATTTTTCCTATTCATTCTTCTGGTGTTCCTCTACCGTATGTTTTATCTGTTCCTCAATCTTTTCTAAAAATTCTTTTTTGGAAGATTTGCCCTGTGCTATTTCAGACAATTCCATTTCCCACTGTGCCGTCATTTCTGCTGATTTGAAGTTATCTACGACAATCTCAATCAGGCTTTTTCCTTTCGGTGTTGCAATCAGATTCTTCTTATCTCGTTCAATAAATTCTTTGTAAATCAGATTTTCAATAATGCCTGCTCTTGTTGCCGGTGTTCCAAGTCCTTCTCTTTCCACTTCAACACCTTTTTCCAATGCATCATTACCTGCAAGCTCCATAGCTTTTAAGAGTGTGTCCTCCGTAAAGTGTTTCGGAGGTTTAGTGTACTTTTCTTTAATCTCTTTATTTTCAATGATAATAACATCTCCAATGCTTACATCAGGAAGCTCCAAATCCTCATTCTTATTGAACTTGTATTCTTTAAGATATTTTGTAAAGCCCTCGTCCTTAATAACCTTACCAGTACTCGTAAATTGAAAGCCGTCAAATTCAGCTACAATCTTCGTTGTATTTTCCACTAAAGGATAGCCCACACTTGCATGGAGCTTATTAGAAATCAGTCGATATACCTTTGCTTCACTCTCAGGAATACCCGATAAATCTTCACTCAGTGAGCTTACTGTAGGAATAATCGCATGATGATCCGTAACCTTTTTTGAGTTAAACACCGTCTTGATACGACCTGTATCAAAGTCATTTTTGCCCAAAATATTATTGACGGTACTTGTAATCATATCTTCAGTAAGGCATCTGCTGTCTGTTCTTGGATAGGTAATCAGCTTCTTTTCATACAAACTTTGAGCATAGTCGAGAGTTTGCTTTGCAGAATATCCAAAATACTTATTGCACTCTCTTTGAAGTGTCGTAAGGTCAAATGGTAAATCAGGCTTTGTAATTTTCTCTTTTTGGATAACATCAGTGATTTCAATCTTATCGCCAACTAAATTGATTAGCTGTTCAGCAGCAACCTCATCATCAATTCGCTCAGTCGAAAGTATAAAGCCGTTCATAGATAGCTCCACTGTGTAGTATTTATCTTTCTTAAAATTAGTTATCTCGTCATCTCTTTTTACAATCATGGCAAGAGTCGGTGTCTGTACTCTCCCAACACTGTAATTTTGCTTATATAAGCAAGAGTATAGCCTGCTGATGTTCATTCCAACAAGCCAGTCGGCAACCGCTCTTGCTTGAGCCGATTCAAAGAGATTATCATAGTCTTTTCCGTCTTTTAGCTTATCAAAGCCGTCTTTAATTGCACTATCTTCCATGGAGGAAATCCAAAGCCTTTTCATCTTCTTTTTACAGCTTGCCTGAAGATATACAAGTCTAAAGATTGCTTCTCCCTCTCGTCCGGCATCGCAGGCATTGATAACAGTATCAATCGCCTTATCATTCATCAGTTTTTTTAGGACTGCAAACTGCTTCTTTGTTGCCTTTGCCACTTCATACTGATATTCACTTGGAATAATCGGCAAGTCATCAATCTTCCATTTGGCATACTTTTCATCGTAAGAATCGGGATTTGCCATTTGAATTAAATGCCCGACACACCAGCTTACTCTGTACCCGTTTCCCTCATAGTATCCGTCTTTTTTATTCTTTGCTCCTATTATCTTTGAGATTGATAATGCAACACTTGGCTTTTCAGCAATTACAAGTTTCATATATATTTTTCCTCCCGTTTTCAATATAAGAGGGCGAAAGATTTTCTCTCCTTCGCCCTGTGTTTTACAGCAAATAGTATCTTTTTTACTCCTAATCTTCTTCGCTGTCCTCTGTTTCATCTTCCAGTTCCTGATTTTCAACTTCTTCATTTTCCGTTTCTTCACTGCCTTCCGCTTCCGAGAAGAAATCATCATCTTCCTCGAAGGCTTCCAGTTCCTTATCTTCTTTCTTTTTTGCCACCTTAAAATAATAGCCTGCTCCCAATGCCCCCAAAGTTACAAGAGCAAGCAGGATATATGTTCCGGTGCTGCTTTTTTCTTCCTTTTTTTCAGGCTTTGCTTCTTCTTTCGGTTCGTCCTTTATGGGTTCTTCCTTAACTACTTCTTTCGGTTTTTCCTTGATTTCTACCATATTGAGCAGATCATCTTCCGAAACTTCGGTAAGAAGCATGACATTTTCTCCCTGTTCATCATGATTGATAATGAGATGAAAGGTCTTTCCGTTCTTGGTCTGAAAAGTAATAAACTGTCTGGCATCCGCAGAATATTTATCCGTTTCTTTGTTATCGCTACTATCTCCATGATGAATGGGATACTCCTGATTGGCATTATTTACATTCTCCGTAACACTTGCCCTTGATTTGGTAGGCTCGGTCGGAATCCCTTTATTGGTATTGGTTGTTTCTCCGTTTGAAACCATTTTTTGCTTTAAATTCTCCGGCTCTTTTGCAGTCAATTTATTGGGATAACGCACTTCTTTTTCTTCTTCCTTTTTAATAACTGTAATTTCAGGTTTTTTCGGTTCTTCCTTTACTGTTTCCTTTGCTGCTTCTTTTTCATCAACTTGTGCATAGGCTACCGATGGGTAAGCTGCCAAAATGACCGTAACAGCAAGAAGTAATGCTGTCATTAACCTTGTAAATACCTTATTTTTCATAACTGTTCTCATTTGTTTTCTCCTTTTTCATTTCCGTTTGTTCCTTTTTAACCTTTGCCATTAAATCTGTAATTGTGATATTGTTTTTTCTGCAAATGGCAATAATCTCCTCATTTTCAAGTTCTTCTTCACGAATCAATAAAGGCTCCAATTCTTCATCAATCAGAGCCTTTTTATCCTTTAACTTTTGAATTTTGTTTTTCACTGCTGTAAGTTCTTTTTTCACATTTTACCGTCCTTTCTTTACTTGACTCTGCCGAAGCCGTAGAAATGCTCCCTCCAGTAAGGTGTATTGATACTGACAAAGCGAATCGGATCGCCTGCATGAATCATCATACCGTTTCCTGCATAAATGCCGACATGAGAAATAGGGGAGCCGCTGTCATAGGTGTTCTTAAAGAAGATAATATCTCCCGCCTTTGCTTCACTTGGAGATACGGGATTGCAGTAAGTTTTGTATATTCCCCAAGCGGTTGTTCGTGGCATATTCTTGACACCCGAATGGGTAAAACTCCAGCACACAAAGGACGAACAGTCGAAGTTATTCGGCCCGTTCGCCCCAAATACATATCTCTTTCCGATATGCTTTTCCGCTTCGTTAAACAGTGCCTTCACCGTTACATCGTCAAAGGCAATTCCCGGATTTGAAAAGTCGGGATTGTCTACAATCTCCGATAAATTTCCGTTTCCGCTTCCAAAGACAGTTTCCATGTTTCCCTTAGAGGCAAGCAAGGCTTCATAGTGAAGAACATTATCGGGATACTCTGCGAAGATTTCTCTTACGATACTGTCCATTTCCCTTTTCTTCAGTGTTACTATGAGCTTCTTATACTCATAAGCTTCTTCATGACTTTCGGTATGCTCATTGCCATCTTCATCGGTATATGTTTCCGTAACCGTCCTGTATCTGATTTCAATTTCTTCTCGATAAGATAAATCATACATCTTTGTAAAAATGTCATGGATGATACTTTGAACTTCCTTTGAATCCTTAATTTCTCCACATCTTGAAGTGATGTAGGATAAAAGCTCATGGGTGTTGTGTCCGATTTCTCCCTCTTTTTCTATGAGATATTCATCATAGCCGGGATAATTTTCTTCTACGGAACTGATTTCATCTTGCAGACCTTCTTCCAATCCCGAAAACTGTTGATTGATTTCACTTAGTACATTTTGGTCGGAAAGATAGGTTGTAGTTAATACGCCGCTTGTAGAGTTTATCATTCCGGTCATGGAGGTGCCTGCAAATTGAATGATAAAAGTCCCCAAAATAATAAGACCTATGACAATCATCATAAGTCCCTTTGCTTTTCGTATCAGCATTTCTTTGGAGCTTTTCAGTGTTCCGATCAGACTTTCTTTGATACGATCTCTAAGCCTTGATTTATTTCGTTTCCCAATAGCGGATTTCATCTGCTTTTTCTTTTGAAACTTCTTAAAAGCATTTGCTTGCTTATATTCCTTTGTTTTCTTTAATTCCTCTTTGGCTTCCCGAAACTCCAATTTTGATTTACGCTTTCGTATCTTGTAATCTTTTTTGCTTAGGTTATAGCTTTTTTTAGCCTTTTTCTTATCGGCATAGTTTTTTATCCCATGAAGTAATTTTGAATTGCCGTCTGCAATCTTTTCTCCGGTTTCCACACCCTGATTTTCATCACTGCCATGGGATAGGTAATCCCTTACCGCTTCACTTCCTTTTGCTAAACCTGACAGAACAGATCCCTTTGCAGACTTTTTCTTTTCTCTGCCCTGAATCATCTCTTTGGAAGACTTTTTCCCTTCCGTCTTATCGTCTGCGTGATTGTCTTCCTTTTTCCTTGTATAGACCTTATCCGAATAGTTTTTTCGTTTATACAGCTTCTTTTGAGCATTGTGCTTTTTGTTAGAGTGTTCCGTTATACCTTCTTTGGTATGAAGATTATCTTCCACATCATAAGTCGATTCAAAATAGTCGCTGTCTCTAAAGTCATTGTCATACCTGTCGATGATACCATCATTATCAAGGTCTTTTCCCAAAGGATCGTAGATTTCTTCATTTTGACTGTACTTTCCTTCCGTTCTTAACTCTTTTCTGACTTTTTCAGCCATTTTTCTTTTCTTTAAAAGCTCGGCTTTTTGTTCTTCAAAGGAGATTTCCTTTTCTGTTTTTATGCTTTTCGGTGCAGAAACTATCTCATCGGCTATTGTTTCATCATTTGCAAGGGAAGTAAAAACACTGTTTTCATCGCCGGAGACAAGAGGGGATTTATTATCTTCTTTTGAGGTATCTGTTTCCTTGTCTTTTACAACATTTTTAAGCTGTTTCACCTTTCTTTTGGAACTTCCTTGCAAAAGCTCATTCTTGGAATTTCTTTTGCTTTCCTTTTCGTGGATCTTATCCTGAAATCGGTCTTTCTCGTGAATAATTTTCCCTCGGTAATCATCGCCATGCTTTAATTTACCGGCTTCATCCGCATCCATATATTCTTTCCCTAACAGTTTTGCTTCCTCTTTGATTTTCTGCCTTTCCTTAAAATCTCGCCTTAATTTCTTTTCCACAAGCTATCACCTCACTTCTTCCGGTTTCGTTGTCATCTTCTGGTAAAGAATGGTATCTTTCGGGAACTTATCAATAAAGGGAACGATGGTGTTTCCGAAGAATAACAGTCCTTCTCCCGCATTGGAATTGGTAACATATTTAAGCTGCGGTTTGGAAATTTTCAGTTTTCTTGCCAAGATTTCCCGATCTCCTGACGCTTGATTGAGCATTAAGACAAAGTCCGTATTATCAAAGATATTTTCTATCTCCTTACTCATCAGTAGGTCTTTGACATTCTGCGTGATGCCGGTCGGAATTCCTCCCCATTTTCTGAAACGCTTCCATATTTCTACGGAGTAGGAAGCGGTCTGTTCTTCTTTTAGAAGCAAGTGAAACTCATCGATGTAATACCTTGTTGCCTTATTTCCTCTATTTTGAGATACCTTATTCCAAACCTGATCCTGAATCACAAGCATTCCGATTTTTTTAAGCTGACTGCCCAGTTCCTTGATGTCAAAACAAAGGAGCTGCTTATTTAAGTCCACATTGGACTGATGGTTAAATACATTAAGAGAGCCTGTTACATAGATCTCCATCTCCGTTGCCAGTTTTTTTCCGACCTTTTCTTCTTGATTTTTTAACATATCGTATAGATCTTGTAAGATAGGCATGTTTTTCGGTTCAGGTTCGTTAAAATACTTCTCATAAATCTTAGGTAAGCACCTGTCTATAACCGACTTTTCCTCTGCTGTCAGTCCGCTTCCTCCAACGACAAGTTCAAGCATAGACATGATGAAGTTTGCCTTGTCTTTTAACGGTGTATCTCCATCGCCGTAGTTCATATTGATGTCAAGGGGATTGAGGTAATCCTTTGATTTACTGCTAACCTTAATGACTTCTCCGTTAAACTGACGCACAAGATTGCCATATTCGCCCTCCGGATCGCAGATGATGACATCATCATCCGTTACCAAAATCGCATTTGCCATTTCACGCTTTGCACTAAAGGACTTACCGCTTCCGGGTGTTCCTAAGATTAACCCATTGGGATTCTTTAATTTCTTTCGATCCGCCATAATCAGGTTATGGCTTAGTGCATTCAGTCCGTAGTATAAGCTGTTGCTTGAATTTATGAAAAGCTCCTCTGTGGTAAACGGTATAAAGACGGCTGTTGATGAGGAAGTTAAGCCTCTGTTAATCTCCAGCTTATTCACGCCAAGAGGAAGTACGCTTACAAGTCCCTGTTCCTGTGCATGATCAAGTCTTTTTAATTTGCAGTTGTGCTTATTGGCAATAGAGCTGATTTGTGCAATGGCGTTTTCCAGTTTCTGTACTGTCCTTGCAAAGTTCATAAAGATAATGGTTACGACAAACATACGCTCATCTCTTGTCTGCAAGTCTTTGAGTAGGCTTTTCACATCTTCACCATAGGTAATTAGGTCTGAGGGTAAAATGTCCATATCATAACCCGCTCTTACCGCCTTTTTGTTTTCCTCAATTCGCATTTTGTCGATGTCGGTATTTTTTCGTTTTACCATCTTAATGGCTTCCGACTGCTCGATCGCCTTGATATGAAAGGAAATATTGATGTTATCATCAATATCCAAAAACTCGGCAAGCATACGGTCTGAAAGTTCACTGGCAAGGATTTGAAAATGGCTTATCGCTCCGATAAACTTCCCGAACTTAAAGTATCTACTCGGTGTAAAGTTAAATTCATCAGGCGTAATGTAGCTTTTGGTGCTTTCTTTTTTCTTTAGGTCTTTGTAGGAAAACTCAAAGGTCTTGCCCGGATTTAATACATCGTGAAGGATTTTCAGCCTTTCTTCTCCATTTAGGCTTTCTGCACGCACGCCCATACTTTTTAGGGAAGATAAGATGTCAATCTCCAGTCTTTCCAGTTTTGAGATTGCCTGCTCCATATTGTCCGCTTCGACGGTAAAAGTAATATACTTTGATTTTCTAAGCCCGTTATTTCCCTTTACAATCTGATTTTTTAGCATCTCTCGAAACTCAAGGCGTATCTCGTCAAAGCCGTCTTTTTTATCCGGTATCTGAATTGCCGACTGCATTTCTTCGTTTCTGCCAAGCTGATTGATATACGAAAGCTCAATCTTGACACTCGGATCAAAGGAATTTAAGAAGTTGGCAAACTGATTAAAAATAAGGTCTCGATCTTCCTCTAAGGCAAGCTGATAGTTAATATCTTCAAAGGCTATGCTTTTACTGAAGTGTTTTTCATCACTCTGGCATATCCCGCTTTTCAACATTCTAAGATAGGGAAGGGTATCTTCTACAGTATGGCGTTTCGGCTCTTTCTTAAAGATAAGGCTCAAAAATCCGTCTTTCTTTTTTTTCATCTTTGTTTTATCTTGCTTTAATTCCTGTTTCTCCTTTCTTAACGCCTTTTCGTTTTGCATGAGCTTTAGCTGCTGAATTTTTCTTTTGCTGTTCAAGGTAAACCTCCTTTCTCACACGCTTTTGCGGTTGGTAAAACTTGTGTAAATAGATATACTTAAAATATTTTTCAAAGGTCAGTCCGTCTTTTTCAAACAGTGTAATGAAAAAAATGGGAAGTGTAGACACGATGAGAAATAGAATCGCTATATCATTTGCTACAAACTTTCTCATAAATAAATAGACCGGTATTCCTACCAGCCCTGCGAGAGTAAATCCGATCAGCTGTCTTTTGGTTAAGTTAAAAGCGACCTTCGTTTTTACTTTCTTTAAGTCTTTCGGGATTGGTACATACGCCATGATTTACCTCCCATCTTCTTTTTCCTTTGACAGCTCCTCCATGTGTTCATATACGGAGCCGATTTCTTCCTGAATAATTGCAAGCTGTTCCTCTGTGCTTTGATTGATTCTTCCCTGCATCAGACAAAAATCATTATGACAATGTCCAACCTTGGTGATTCTTTTGTTTAGCTCTTTCATTTTTTTATGAACTCTGATTCTATCCATCACAAAGGCAATGCCTGTTACAAGAAGTGCTGCTTTCCATATTGTTTTTCTTTTCTTCATACTATCTTTCCTTTCTTTTTTAGTGTGCGTTTAATACACTTTTTGCCAGTGTTCCGCTTTTTAACATCATCAGTCCCAGCAAAATTGCATACCCGAGTATCGTAAAGGTACCGGTATGAATGTCTGTAATCTGTATTGTCTTAACTAATACTGCGTAAATTCCAAGGCAAACCATTAAAAAGAGTCCTTGCAGTCCAAGGGCAAATAGTCCTTTAATGTAGTTTGTTCCGATCTGTCCCCATTCTTTGTTTCCCATTGTCGCAAACGGTATGGCTGAAACCGATGAGTAAACATAGATTTCAAACATTCTTCCGTAAACAACAAGCATGATAACAATGGAGATTCCCTGTATGGCAACTTTAATGAGTGAGGTCTCAAAGAGAATCATAATGAGTTCTCCAAGCCCCTTGTCTTTTAAAGCTTCTACCATCTGAACAATTTGATCTCCAGAAACAACAGCAGAGGTGTTAATCACCCCCGCCGCTTTGTTTACCATACTTTGTGCCACATCAAAGACCGCCATTGAAAATTCAAAGGCATGAGATACTAACCATACAGCAATCCACATCTTGATGATGTATTTGAAAAAGTCAAAGGTGTCCGTATCGTGCATATTGTTCTTTTGCATGACCATATTGATGAGCTCAATACAAAGGACTGCCGTTATGATTAGTCCTGCAATGGGAATAATGACGGAGTCGTTAATACTCTTGATAAAGTTAAATACTTCTCCGTTCCATCCCATAGGAGTTTTTCCTACATCTGCTGCCACTTTCCCAACCTGATTGTTGATGTCAAGAAACATGGACTCTAAGTTTGCTTGGATACCGCCCAGTAGAAGCTCCTTGAAAAATTCTTCTATCTTGTCGAATATCCCAAACATTTCATCGCTCCTTTTCTTCCTACTTTAGTACATTGGCAAGAAGCGGAATGAGTTTTAAGCCGATAAGGACGATACCGCCTCCCGCCATCAATTGCTTCACGCCTTGGCTCTTTGCGCCGGGGTTGTCGTTCCCGTAACCTTCCATCAGGTTGATCACGCCCCACGCACCGAGTCCTGCTCCTACCGCCATTACCAATACTTTCAGTACATCTACTGCCTGTGTAAAAAATTCCATTTTATTCTTCCTCCTTGTTTTCTTTCTTTTCAATTTTGTTGTATGACTTTACTAAAAAGTTTTTGTAAGTCTTACCGTCTTTTTCACGCTCTTTGAAATATCCAAAGATATGAATGAGATCGCCTTTTACAAAGTCTTTCGCTGTTTCCACCTTTTCACCGTAAGAGGCACAGTTGATATATTCCTTGCCTTTCCCGTACTTCTTTACAAGTGCAAAATTAACGACTTCTACCGTTTCTCCGTCTTTTTCAAAACTTGAGAAAATAGGCTCTGCAACCAAGTTGGCATTGATGTTCATCATTTCCTGCTTCATATTTTTAATTTCTCCTTTTCTTTTCAATAAAAAAAGCGACTGAAAGTTTTATTTTCCAATCGCTGATGCTTTTGCTATTTAGTTTTTCCTTAGTGGGACTTCTTATCCTTATCATATTTCCTCCTGATTTTGAGTAATAAAAAAGCAGCAAATCTATTTTTTAGACTTACTGCATTCTTGTAATAACCGTATCTCTATTCAGTTTTGCTTTTCCTTTTCGCTTCATGTAGCTTTCAATATCAAACAAATTCTTCTTGTCATAGTCCTCCAAGAGCTTATAGTTCTTGTGTTTTGTAATGTCGAATTTATCCGATAGAAAAGGGCGGACGCCTCTAAGCTGAAAGATACATTTACCGCCGTCCATAACGGTTATTTCATCTTGGCTCATCAGCTCTTTACCGGTCTTTTGATAATTCAGCCCAAAACTCTTTTGATTCGATCTTGTTTCCGATGTGTTATATAGGTCGATGGTTTCTTTTCCCAGTGTTTCCGAAAGTTCTTTTAATGTTGTTTTCTCTTTTCCACCAAGAAACAAGGTACTATCACAGTTACCTACAATCGTGTCGGCATTATCTTTGTAGATTGCCTTTAACTGAGATTGTGCCTGCAATATAATACTTGCTGAAATCTCTCGGCTTCGGATTGTGGCAATCAGCTTTTCAAACTTTGGAATTAAGCCGATATTTGCAAACTCATCAAGTAGGCATCTTACATGAACTGGCAATCTTCCACCATATACATCATCGGCTTTATCACATAAAAGATTAAATAGCTGTGAGTACATAATTGATACCACAAAGTTAAAGGTATCATCGGTATCGGAGATAATAACAAAGAGGGCAGTCTTTCTATCTCCGAGTGTATCAAGCTCCAGTTCATCTTCTTTCATCAAGTCCCTAAGTTCCTGAATATCAAAGGGAGCAAGCCTTGCACCACAGCTAATCAATATACTTTTCGCTGTTTTTCCGGCAGCAAGTTTATATTTTCGGTATTGCTTCACTGCAAAGTGTGTAGGCTCTTTCTTTTCCAATGCTTCAAAGAGTCTGTCTATCGGATTCATGTATGTTTCGTCATCTTCTCTGACCTCAGACGCATCGATCATATCAAGGAGAGTTGCAAAGTTCTTTTCTTCTCTTGGAGCTTCATAGAAAATGTATCCGATAAGTGCTGTATAGTAAAGTTTCTCGGCTTTCACCCAAAAATCTTCACCTGCTTTTTCTCCCTCGCCCTTGGTGTTTGCAATGATTGTCTGTACCAATTTGAGTATGTCTTTTTCACTTCTAAGATAAGCAAAGGGATTGTATTTCATACTCTTTTTGAAGTTAATGGTGTTTAAGATTTTTATCTCATAGCCATTATCTTCAAGCATCTTGCCACACTCAAGAACTATCGTTCCTTTCGGATCGGTTACACAATAGCTGCTGTGCATTTGCATAAGGTTTGGTTTTACAAAAAATCTAGTCTTGCCACTTCCTGATCCGCCTATGACAAGTACATTCTTATTTCTTGCATACTTTGGATTCGACGGTCTGCCGTTCATGGTTAATCGTTCTGTTTGTGTTAGCAAGATATTGTTTTGAAACTTTTCATCCATGTACGGCTCGATGTCTTTTTTATTTCCCCATCTTGCCGAGCCGTACTCTTTCCCTTGTCTAAACTTTTTCGCATTTTTACCTTTGGTATAGATAATGAATTTAATTATAGCAGCAACTCCTATTCCTGTCAGTATATCCACCAAATAAATACTTGGGAGAAAACTCATTGTATTAAGCTCTAATATCCCCTGAAATATCCTGTCAATCACATCTCCACCGGTATAACTTCTCACATGATAGGAGAAGATGTTGCCAATATAGAAAAATGCAAGATAGGGAATGTTTTGTTTTACAAACTTTGCCTTATCTTGCACCTTAAATATGCCTTTGATGTCCTTTAATATTTTATCTATCACGAGTCTTTTCACCTCCAATAAAAAGTAATAAGTAGCTCCTGCCTTTCGGTGTTACAAAGGTCTGTATTCCGACCGCTTCGCTCCCTTCTTTGCACCATTCCTTTACTTCAAAATATCCTTTGTTGTTCTTGGCATAGGGTAGAAGTCTATTTTTCTTATCCCAACAAATAAGGTTCTGATCTATCAAAAACTGAATAAATACCTTTTGTGGGATATGAAGCTCTTTTGCTGTATTTCTGAAATTAGTAAGCATATGGTTATTCACCAGTTCATCAAAATACTTGGCTTTCGGCTCTAAATCTTCTATGATTTTTTCTTTTTCAGCAATCAGGTGATTGGCAAGGAGTACCGCATTTGCCAATATTTCTTCATTACTCATTTTTTTTGATTTTTGATATATCCGCCATTCTTACGAATACTCGGCAATACCTCTGTGGTTACCCATCTTTTAAAGTCCTTTGCCTGTGGTAACTTGGAAGATAGGATAAGAGAGTAAAGACCGGACTCGTTGATTATCGTAAATGACTGTCTACCACCAAGGGTGTCGTGTTTCACGACTCCCTTATCTTCTTCCGCAATGTGTCTTACCAAAGCATCTCTCGTGTTTGAATAGCCCAGTTTTTCGGCTACTTCTTTTCCGATAAAGAAAAACTCACCGTCTTTTTCCATTACAGTGAGTTTCCCGAATTCCATATTTTCAAATGTTATCAAACTGCTCATAAGCTCTGCTCCTTTTGTTTATTCGTAACTTTATCCTTAGAAACAGTATTTTTTGCCATCTCCTTAAACTTCTCAATATTTTTGTGAATGGACTCTTTCCTCTCAGCCTTTCTTTCTGATGTTGCAAGAGCATTTTTAAAGGCTTTCTCCATCATTTTCATATCTTTGGCTTGGAAAAATACGGAGTATTTGCCTGTTTCCTTATCTTTCATCACTGAAAACTTAACACCATATTTGTTAAGCTCTTTTTTCAGTTCCTTAAGCTCCGCTTCTTCTACCGGTATTTCTTCAAGCTGTCCTTTTTTCGCCATATCTTTGAGCTTGACTTCATTTCCGTTTACTTTAACGAGTTTTTCAAGCCCTCCCAGTTTCTCTGCTTCTTTTATCAGTTTTTTCAACAGATTTAAAAGAAGTTTTCCGGTTACTTTGGCAGCCTTAATCTCAAGGCTTAGTGTCTTTCTTGCAATTTCTTCGTTAATCACATTCAATATCCTCCTCTCATATCATAGCTTACAAGGGCAGAGTAATGTGCATCTATCCCACTTGGTGCATTATATGCTGCTGTTAGGACAAATGCTCTGATATTCCTAATCTTGTATTCATTTTCCTTAATAACATCTGACAGATACTCCAAATGCTCTGATTTAAGTTTTCTAAATCTTTCTTTTACTATATGTGCCGGAAGCTTCGTTTGATTGATTGTAACAAGCTCTCTATCATCAAGTATCATAATATCTGCCAGTATCTTTAATATCTCATCAAAGTCTTTAACTATAAATTTATTGCCCAACTCAAGATGTTCATAATAGCCTGTCTGTGTTCTTAACTCATCTAAGCAGTTCTGATATATATTTTTGTTTTCTATTTCCGCCTCTCCGTCCATCCTTTTTCTTGGTTCTGAATACTCGGCATCTATGACGGAATGATGGGTGGAATTATATGATGAAATATCTGTAGTAATCTTTGATGAATTATTTGTAGTATTCTCTGGTAATGGTTGGGGCATATTGCCATTTTGCATTGGCAGATTTTGCTCTGTTGCATTGGTGCAATCTGCACTTGTGCATTGGTGGATTTTGCACTTTTCCATTGGTGCATTTTGCCCTAATGCATTAGGCACAGCTTTTTCTAAGGCTTGTAATTCTTCTTTTTTCTTTTTGTTCTCAATTTCAATATAAAGTTCCTCCAGCTTTTCGGTATTTATGCTGTACCATTTTGTTTTATCTCTTGGATCTTTATTGTAGTTTCCTACGAGTAGAAAACCTGCCTTTTCCAACTTCGCAAAGGTTCTTTTTACAGTATCGAAACTCATATAGTCAAAATCTTTTTCCTGCCATGCTCTTATTGAGTTATATGTCCAATATCTTCCGTCACAGAAGTTATTGCCGGATTTCTTATTTATTTCTATCCAATAGTTTATTTGCTGTAAGATAAGAGCTTCATTTAAACCTATCTCTCTTGCCAATGTCTTATTTGCAACGATAGGTTGTTCATCAAATAAATACATACTCATCTAAAAGCTCTCCTTTCCATGATATTTTTTCACTAAAAAAGACGATAGTTTTTATCTATCGCCCTTGGTAACCATTTTTATGAAATTTTTTATATTGATTTTATGGCTTCATTGATTCCTTGTATAAAAGCTATAATTACAGTTCCTATCATCGGTATTCCGTAAGGACTTAGTAGAAATCCTATAATGAGTGCTTCTATTGCTGCTCTTGTGTTGTGTAGCATAAAGAATGAGCCTATGGCAACAAATACACACATCAGCATAAGCAAATATAGGATTGCTGTTCCTACGCTAAGCAAGAATGTTAAAAATGCAGTAAGAATACTTAACAGCAAGCTGATTGGAAATAAAATTATTTTTATTATCCATCTCATTTATTCTCCACCGCCTTTGCTAATGGAATAACTGACATAATGGTTTGAAATATTCTTTTACATATCATAAAAGCCTCCTTTTCGATATTTTGTTTGATTTTAAAAATAGGGATACAGTGCTGAAAGCTCCTATTTATCAAGCTTTTTCCTCTGTATCCCTATTATATCTCAAGCCCAGTATGTTTCTATTTAAACAAAGTGGAATAAAAACTTCTATGACGGATTCAAAAATATTTACATTACAGTATGTTTCTATTTAAACTAATTAAAATGAATAAAAAATTAGGAAAGCAATATAATTTACATTACAGTATGTTTCTATTTAAACTTGATTATAAAGGTGTTGTACCCAACTCATATCTTAATAATTTACATTACAGTATGTTTCTATTTAAACCATAACTTTAGCTATTCAAACGAAATTCAATGATAAAATTTACATTACAGTATGTTTCTATTTAAACGACAATTGATTTTAGACTTTTTGAAACACAAGTCAAATTTACATTACAGTATGTTGCTATTTAAACAAAATATCACCTATTATGTAATCAGCCTATATGGAAATTTACATTACAGTATGTTTCTATTTAACATCACAGACGCTTATATTATCAATTCTTTAAGAATATTTACATTACAGTATGTTGCTATTTAAACTATAGCATTAATGCTAACAAGTTTAATTTTAGTAGGTTGATTTACATTACAGTATGTTGCTATTTAAACCAAAATACAAATGTATATACTACAAATGCAACATTAATTTACATTACAGTATGTTTCTATTTAAACCAACTGACGAGAATGGATTTACTAAATTAGATGACATTTACATTACAGTATATTTCTATTTAAACAAATAATAACGTTGTGGAGTCTTTTCCAAATGATATTTACATTACAGTATGTTTCTATTTAAACGTGGAACACACGGGCAAATGGACAGACTAAAGATTAAATTTACATTACAGTATGTTTCTATTTAAACAATCCTGCAAGTGTAAATATACTTGATGAAAAGTTGAATTTACATTACAGTATGTTTCTATTTAAACAGGTAGTTCTATACATATTGAAAATACTACCATTAATAAGTCAATTCTGTCTATATATAAAATTTTTTACCCGAAACAGAATTGTTTGAAATTTTAACATTTTTTTAATCTGTCGAACCTCCAGTAAATTTTATATACTGAAGGTTGACAAATCATCTTTTTTAGTAATTTTACTATTTTTTAAAATATTCTCAATTTTCAATTTTTAGTTTTACAAGTCCATATGGAAGATATTTTTTATCTCCGATATCACATAAATAAAATCCACTTTTAATATCATCAATATTTATTTCACCATTAAGAGAATTTATTTTCCCTTTAAAGCCTCCTAAAAATAAAATGTATTCATCATCATTTATATTGTTTAATTCAGAATTTATATTATTTATAATCTTCTTTAATTCTTTAGATATTTCCAAATTAAATTCATAATTTACATTAGTTTTGTTATCAGTAATCTTTTCTATTACTATTTCTAACTTCCTCATATAGTTATTTAATTTTTCTATTATTTTATCTTTTAAGTCTTTTAGAATATCATCAAACTCTATATCTTCGTTTAAATCAATATAAAATTCATAAGATTTACCATTTTGTAAAGTTTCAATTCCTACATTTTCGAAAAATTTTTCAAATTTAATTTTAGCAGTTTCAGAATCTAAATATTGATATTTAAATAAATTTTCTAATGATATATCTGTTGGATTAATATTTATATCATTAAATAAAAGTGTTCTTTTTATATCATCTTCTTTTATACATCTTAAAATAGCTCCTTTTAAAGATGAGGCTGGAATATAATATTTAATATTTTCAATATTATTTTCCATCAATAAAGCTCTATTTGTATAGCTATAAAAAGGATATATCATATTAACTTCTTTTGAAATTTCTTTTCCATGATTATAATTTAGAAATGAATAATCTATATCTTTATATAAAGCTCCAGAATCTCTAGGTGATAATATTACTTTTGATATAGTGGTAAGTTTTAAATCTATTTTTTTCATATTATACCTCCAATGTTTCTAAATAAGAATTTCCAAATACGATTGCTTTATCATACATCAAATTATATTCATTAAGAATACACTTGCTCATACAAGTATATTCTGATTTTTCCTTAAGACTCAATACACTTCCTGCATTTAAAAATGAAATAAATGTATTAACTCCATCTGATAATTCAAATGGTTTTCGATGAGATGTAAATAATTCGAAGTATGATTTTTCAATATTAACTTTATCAAGATTAGGAAGTAACATTCCTAAATTTAAAAATTTTTCGTTTTTAGGATATTTTAAGATATCTTTTTGCTTTTTATCTTTCTTTTGCTTACTAAATTCTATATCTTTAATAACATAAGTATTATATCCATAACTAGCCTTATGCCCTAAATGACAATCTATATTTAATAAATTATCTCTGTTATTCAAATAATCAAATAAAATATTTCCTTTTTCAAGTTTTATAAGAAAACTATAATCTGATATAATATTTCCAAAATTATCTTGATATTTTACAATTGGGATAGAATATGCAATATTAGGAAATCCTGAAAGTTCTCTAACTTGACTTTCTATTTTAAATTTTTGAATAAAGGTATCTTCCTTTTTTATATAATTATAATTATCTAAATTTATGTTGTTGATATTTGTAGTAGTATTTTTGGTTAAGTTTATTAATTTTTTTAAATCTTCTCTTTTTATAAACTCTATATTCTTAATTTTTTCATACAACTTTTTATCATTAATACCAATATTTAACTTATCTAAAATATCTAAAATATAAGATTTCGGCATAGGTCTATAGTCTGTTGGAAATAGATTTGATATCATACATATACTTTCTTTTCTTTCTACAGATTCTACAAACTCTCCTATTTTTTCATCTGAATAAGACTCTTTTAATTTCCCCATTAAAAATCCAAATAGTTTTTGTGAATCCGGTAATAAAGTAATCTCACCTTTTCTTTTTAGTTTAAATTCAAAAATATACATTTTTTGCTCCTTTAGTCATTTTCTATCTCAACTACAATTATTCCATATCCTCTTGATTTGGAATTTCCTATTCTATAGTATTCTTCATTAAATTTTTTCAAATAAGATATTATTTCTTTTTTTATTTTTTCTTCATCAGTATCTGTTTTAAGAATAATGTTTCCTTCAAATTTTATACCAGGCTTTACAACTTTATATGTTCTTGGATTGGATATAAGTTCTCCATTAATCTCCTCAATAGATGTTTTTGTATCTATTAAAAAATAATCTTCTGTTTTTAAATCAACAACTCTTAAGTCAGAAAAAAACAGACGAGGAGTATCATTTAATCCTTCAATACCAAAAATATACTCAGCTTTAATATCATTTAACAAATTTGAAATTTTAGTAATTATCTTTTTTATAGATTCTATATTTTTTGAAGATTTTTCATCCATTTGTTTTAATAATTCGGAATATTTATCTTTTTCTTTTTTTAAAAAATCTACAATAAACTTCTCTATGATATCATTTTTTTTACACTCTTTTCTAAAGATATTTCTCAAAGCTCCTTTCATTGCAGAGCCATGAATTATTGGTTTTCCATTTTCGTCAAGAGTTGTGCATTGATCTACTCCTCCTATTGAAAATGCACTTGTTTGATTACCTATTAAACAATTAGATTTAGTTGTTACTGTATATTTAATTTTCATAATTATTTTCCTCACTTTTATTTATCAGTTTTTTCTTTGTTTTTCATTTTGTCCTGAAATTATCCTATATAATATTCTTTGTTGGTCATATTTATAAAATAATATTATTCTATCTAACCACTCTGTTCCATTAATATTATCAAACTCTCTATTAAATTTATCTTTATTAAATTTTAATCTATAGTTTATAAAATGTTCTTCTTTTTGTATATCATTATCTTTTGCATACTCTTTTTCTTTTGTTTCTATTAATTCAGCATAATTTGCGAATAAAGTTTTAACCTTTTCTTTTTTTCCAATTTCTATTAAATTCTTAGCCTTAAAAAGCATAGATAAATGAAATGGAACTTTCTTAAATGTATTAAAACCTTTATCAGTAGTATTTAATATAAAACATTTTTCTATAGAATCTGAAGAATTGCAAATATATTTTAGAGGCTTTATAAATATATTAGAATTCAAAAAATCTCTTGTTTCATCATTCTTTTCAAATACTATATACCTGAACTGATTTAAACTAATATTAGAGATGTATTTTTCATCAGTTAATAATAAAATCAATTTTAATTTTGAAATTACATTTTTAAAATTACTTTTATCATATACTATTTGATTTTCATCTTCATTTTCCTGTTTATTTTTCATAAACATCTTCATAAAGTAATTCTTTAAATATAATTCTTTAGGAATAACTTTTGATTCCACATTCCTTATATCAGGGCACAGAAAATATAAAAAAGTGTTTATGAATTTTTTAATATTATCTTCATTATTTTTATTAGAAATATCAATATTTTCTAAAGCATATAAAAAATTATGAATGAATGTATTTGTATAGATATTTTCATTTTTCAATTGTATTAATTCTAAAATTTCCGTTTTAAATTTGAAAAAACAATCTTTTTCTCTTTTTCTTTGTTCTTCCAAATAACTATAAAACATATTTCCTGCAATAGATATTCCAAGTATAGCTTTTATTTCTTTTGAATTTTTTTCTTTAGTAAATTTTTTTGCATTATGCAATTCTCTTTCAACTATTTCTCTATAATATCTTATTGGTTGATGATTATTTGTAAATTCTACTCCAACAGATATTACAAGTTTATTCAATTTACTACTTTTATCATTACTCAAGCAATTAATTTTTTTATTAATCTCATCATTAATATCATCTATAAGATTTCTTAAAATCAAAATTGAATCCAAAACTGACTCTATTTTTACAGCAAAAAATATATCATCTCCCGCAATATACAGAGGAAAAATTTTATTAGTCAGATTATTTTTTTTTGATATTAGTTTTCCTAGATAATTTACTGTAATTTTATTTTCTAAAATTAAACTTAATTTCATATACGTATCATAATCAGTAATATCAGAAAAAATTTTTCCCATATTATTTATATCTGCTTTTACAATAGCTATTTTACCATTAGTTCTTTCTTTATCATCAGATATTAATTCATCCATATTTTTAATATATACACCTGTATAATCAATAAAATTTTTATCACAATTTATATCACAATTTAGAATATTAACTTCTTCTTGAAAAGAAAATAAAATCTCATTATTTTCTACAATAATTCTTCTTTTTGTATCATTAGATTTTAAATAAAAATTTACTTTATCTATAATCTCCTTATTATTAAGAATTAATTTTTCTAAATATACATAATTTATAAGAAGTGTTCCAGAATATTTCAAATAAATATCTTTAAATAAATTTTTCAACTTTTCTTTTATTTTATCTTCTATATCCTCAACTTCAAAAATATATTTTCCTGAAATCCATAATATTTTTTTGTTTATATCAAATAATTTTTCAATATCTTTAGAAATTGTACTGGAAACTGTATTTGATGCTTTTATAACTTCTTTTAAAGTGTGTTCATCTTTTTGTATCTCTGACCTATTATCATCTAAAGTTTGATAAATATATTTTTGAATTTTTTCGACAGAAATTCCAACTATAAATGGCATATTATTCTCCTTTATTTGTATTTTTATTAAACATATCTACATAAGCCTTATGTGGAAAAAACATAGGATTATTTATCATCATAAGCATTTGATTAAATTGAAAAATAAATGAAAGCAATGAATATTCTTCTTCTTTTCCTCTATGTATAACATAGTCAGATATTTTTCTATTTACTAGTGTCTCTGATTTAAGTTTCTTATCTTCTTTTAAATGTGCTAATTCTTTTTTATCAGCCTGATTATAATTTTTTAGGACATCGAATAAATTTTCATCACTAAAATTTATTTTTAAATTATCATTATATTCAGTATTATTTTGATTTTGATTTTGTTCTTTACTTGATTTGCTATTTTGATATGCCTCAATAACAATATCAAAATATTTTCTACCATTAGTATCATCGTTAGATGTCTCATTTGTAGGTATATGACATAATATCTTAATAGGCTTAGTTGCCGTTTGAATAGCATCACATATGCTTTCTTTACCAATATGAATATATGTAGCTAATCTAACTATTGAATCATTTGAAGTTTGTAAATTATCAATAGAGTCTGTCCAATTTAATAAGTCGACATTATCTAATGATCTACTTTTACATTGAACAACCGCTGCTACTGCTTCAATTGGTATAAATTTTATCAACCCATAATTAAATATATAAGGTGTATATTGTTCATCATATATTGCTATATCTACTTCTTTTGAAATATTTTCCTTTGAGTCTATTATAAATACCGAGCGTGCAATATTAAATTTTTTAGGTACTATTCTCCTAAAAAAATCTGCCCAAATTTCTTCACGATATGTCCCAGCTGTTAAATCGTGATTAGATACATTATAATTCAACTGAGTTACCAATTCTCTTTCCATTTTTAAATAATTTTCTTTAATATCTCTAATAAAATCAACTTTTTTCATAATTAAATCATCTCCCAAGATTCTATATGCTGTAATAGTCCAAAACCGGATGCATTTTTACTTCCAACAGACGAAATCAGCATTTCGTTTAATAAGTTATTATCAGCTTTAATTTCTATTACTCCTAAACTAACGTCTATATATAATCCATAAAAAAGTACAACCACTTTTTTCATTTCTGAAGTATCAATCTCCATATCATCAATAGAGTTGGAATAATTTGGAAAATGGATTTTTAAATTTTCTTTAAATTTATCAAAGAAATCCCCATCTTCAACAGTTATATGTCTGTCTGTATTATCTTCTCTATTATGTTCACGAATTACAAGGGGAGAACAAAATTTAAATCTTGCACAATTTCCTTCAATCTTTTTTTCATTGACAATTTTAGCATCTGTTAAAACTATAAAATTATTTTCAGAAATTTTAAATTCCTTTTCTTTATATTCTAAAAACGAATTGAAAAAGATAGTTCCAACATCTTTTTTTGGAGCTTTAAAAGTAATCTCAAAATTATTTTCTCCAACTTCAATTCTGTTGGGAAAAAATTTGGGTTTAAAAAATTTAACTGCCCATGAATATTTTTTTTCATCACTTTTGATATAATCATCCCCAAAAAACTTTTCAAAAAATTCACCATTAGAATAATTTGATACTGCTGTTTTAAAAAATTTAATACAGAAACGATGATAATCTTTAGGGATGAAATTATTATCTGTTTTAAATTTTAAAACGATTTTCATAACGAACACCTCTCTTTATATTAATTTATTATTATCTTATTTTAATTTCAAATTTTACTATTTTAATCAAATGTCTTAGGTTCATAAATTTTATAATATTTTCCTTTGTATTTTATTATATTTTCCTGCTTTTTATATTCATTTGTAGAAGAATCTTTTACTTCTGCTTCGTATAAGTCGGATTTTATTAATAATTTTCCTTTTTGATCGTATAATTCAATTTTTTTATCTTTCATTTTAGATATATTTTTTATTTCACTTTTAAAAATTTCTTCAAGAATAGATTTTTCTTTTAGTTCTTTAAAATCACTTACTCCGTTTTCAATCACGATTGTGTACGAAATGTTATAAATATTTTTTGTAGTTTCATAATAATCAAGACTTTTTATTTCAAAAAGTATTATTATTACTATAGAAACTGAACTTATTATATGTTTTATTTTTTCAGATTTTTTTGATATTATGATGAAAAAGATGTCTTCTAACAAAGCCAAAACCCATACAAATAACGCTACAACTACCAAATCTACAATAAAAAAGAGTATAATTACTAAAGCGGCAATAATAAAATGAAATAATCCATAATATTTCAAAATCTTTTCAGGATTTTTCATTTTAGGATTCCTCATTAAAATATCATATGCTTCAGAAACATACTCTTTATTTCTAATCTTATAGAACATAAGCCCGATATATACATATCTTGTCAAAATTAAAACCATTAAACCATAAATAAATAAGTATCTCATAGTTATTCTCCTAGTAATCTTAATAATTTACAACTCAAGATGATTATAACAAATTAAACTAATATATTCAACAATTTAATGAAAATATTTTCACACAAAAAAACAGCGAAGTTTTTCTTCGCTATTTTTACGATTTTTATTAATTAAAATAATTCTTTTTTTATTTTGTCATAAACTGCATCAACTGTAAATCCAAATTTTTCAAATAATAGATTTGCAGGTGCTGATGCTCCAAATGTGTCAAGACCTATTGAAATTCCATCTAATCCAACATATTTACCCCAACCAAATGTTGATAAGGCTTCAATGCTAACTCTCTTTCTGATGTTATTAGGTAATACTCTTTCTTTATATTCTTTACTTTGCTTTTCGAATTCTTCCATACATGGCATTGATACAAGTCTTGTGCAAATATTTTCTTCTAAAAGTTTTTCACAAACTTTGTAAGCTAACCCAACTTCTGAACCTGATGCAATAATAATCATTTCAAAGTCTTTCCCAAAGTCTTTTAGGACATATCCACCTTTTAGAGATTCTGCTGAAGTTTCTTCTAAATTAGTCAATTTTTGTCTTGTTAGTGCTAGACAACTTGGTGTTTTTCTATTCTTTAATGCAGATATCCAAGCATAAGCAGTTTCTTTTGCATCACAAGGTCTATACATAGAAACATTTGGTGTAGATCTAAACATTGCCAAATGTTCAATTGGTTCATGTGTAGGTCCGTCTTCTCCAACTCCAATACTATCATGAGTTAAAACATAAATAACACCTTGATTCATAAGTGCAGAAAGTCTTACAGCAGGTTTTAAATAGTCACTGAAAACAAAGAATGTTGCACAATATGGTAAAAGTCCTCCATGTAATGAAATCCCATTACAGATAGCAGCCATTGCATGTTCTCTTACTCCAAAATGAATATTCTTTCCACTTCTATTTTCAGGTGAATAGTATTCAAATTCTTTCATTGTTGATTTGTTTGAAGGTCCTAAATCTGCTGAACCTCCAAAAAGATTTGGTAATAATTTAGAAAATCTGTTAAGAACAATTCCGCTTGATTCTCTTGAAGCCATATCTTTATCAAACTCAGTAATTGATGAATCGTTTAAGATTTCTTCATCAATTTCTTCTTTCATAAACTTTTGGAATAAATCATATTTTTCAGGATATTTAGCTTTATATTCTTCAAGTAATTTTTCCCATTCGTCAACAAAAGTATTTTTTCTTTCAACAACTTCTTTCATATATTTTTTAACTTCTTCTGGAACATAAAAACTTTCTTCATATTCCCAACCAATATTTTTCTTAAATGTTGGAATATTATCTTCTCCCAATGGTTCTCCATGTGCTGAAGCACTTCCTTGTTTAGTTGAACCATATCCAATTTTTGTCTTTATTTCTATTAATGAAGGTTTATCAGTTAGCTTTGCTCTTTCTATTGCTTCTTTAATTTCATTAATATTATTACCATCTGCAACAAAATAAGTATCCCAACCTAGAGCTTCATATCTGCCTCTTACATTTTCACCAAAAGCAGTTGAAGTATCTCCTTCAATAGTAATATTATTACTATCGTATAAAACTATAAGTTTTCCAAGTTTTAATGTTCCGGCAAGTGAAGATGCTTCATTACTGATGCCCTCCATAAGACAACCGTCTCCAACAATTGAGTAAGTATAGTGATCAACTATTTTACAATCATCAGTATTGAAAATTGAAGCCAAATGACTTTCAGCAAGTGCCATCCCAACAGCCATTGAAATACCTTGTCCAAGTGGACCAGTTGTTGCATCTATTCCTGCAGTATGTCCGTATTCAGGATGTCCTGGAGTTAAGCTATCAATTTGTCTAAAATTTTTTATATCTTCAATACTAACACCATAATCAAATAAATGAAGTAATGAATATAAAAGCATAGAACCATGTCCTGCTGATAAAATAAATCTATCTCTATCAAACCAATTAGGATTTTTAGGAGAAATCTTCATACAATCATTAAATAAAGTAAATGCCATTGGTGATGCTCCAAGTGGAAGTCCGGGATGTCCTGACTTTGCTTTTTGAATAGCATCAGCACTTAATGTTCTCATAGTATTAATACATAAATTCTTAATTTCCATATCATTCCCTCACTTAAATATATTATTTTTTTAAATAAACTTAACGAACTTATTATATCAATAAATACATTTTTTTTCAATAGAAAAGGTAGTGCATCACACACTACCTTTTAGCATTTTTTATTCTATTTATTTTCGTCTTCATCAACTACTTCATAGTCAGCGTCAACTACATCATCTTTCTTTGGTTCTGCTCCTTGTCCTTGTGGGTTAGCATTTTGATATAATTTTTCTGAAATTTTATAGAATTCTTGAGTTAAAGCGTCATTCTTTGCTTTAATGTCTTCTACATTGTCAGTTGTTATTGCTGATTTTAAATCTTCTAATTTTGCATTAACTTCAGATTTTTCATCTTCTGAGATTTTGCCTTCTAAATCTTTCAAAGTTTTTTCAGTTTGATAGATTAAGGATTCAGCATTATTTTTAGTTTCTACAACTTCTTTTTTCTTCTTATCTTCTTGAGCAAATTGTTCTGCTTCTCTAACTTTCTTATTAATTTCATCTTCAGATAATTTTGTTGATGCAGTAATTGTAATCTTTTGTTCATTTCCTGATCCTAAATCTTTAGCACTAACATTTACAATTCCGTTAGCATCTATATCAAAAGTAACTTCAATTTGTGGAACTCCTCTTGGAGCAGCAGGAATACCTGTTAATTGGAATCTTCCTAATGTTGTATTATCATGAGCAAATTCTCTTTCACCTTGTAAAACATGGATATCTACTGCTGTTTGTCCATCTGCAGCAGTTGAGAAAATTTGACTTTTTTTAGCAGGAATAGTTGTATTTCTTTCGATTAATCTTGTCATTACGCCACCCATTGTTTCGATACCTAATGACAATGGAGTTACGTCTAATAATAATAAATCTTTAACTTCTCCTGTTAAAACACCACCTTGAATTGCAGCACCGATAGCAACACATTCATCAGGGTTAATATCTTTTTGTGGTTCTTTTCCAATTAATTTTTTAACAGCTTCTTGTACAGCTGGAATTCTTGTTGAACCACCAACTAGAAGAACTTTATCAATTTCAGATGCAGTAAGTCCAGCATCACTTAATGCTTCTCTAACTGGAACTAATGTTTTATCAATTAAGTCTGAAGATAATTCTTCGAATTTTGCTCTCTTAATATCCATATTTAAATGAACCGGCGCTCCATCAACAGCTGTAATAAATGGTAAGTTTACATTAGTAGTCATTGTTGTTGAAAGTTCTTTTTTAGCTTTTTCTGCAGCATCTTTTAATCTTTGCATTGCTGTTACATCTTTACTTAAATCAATACCATTTTCTTTTTTGAATTCTGAAATCATATATTTCATTAAAACTTCGTCAAAATCATCTCCACCAAGTCTATTGTTACCTCTTGTAGCTAAAACTTCAAATACTCCGTCTCCAATTTCCAAAATAGAAACGTCAAATGTACCACCACCAAGGTCAAATACCATTATCTTATGTTGTTCAGTATCTTTATCCATTCCATAAGCCAAAGCTGCTGCTGTTGGTTCATTAATAATTCTTTTAACATCTAAACCAGCAATCTTTCCAGCGTCTTTTGTAGCTTGTCTTTGGCTATCTGTAAAGTAAGCAGGAACAGTTATTACAGCTTCTGTAACAGTTTCTCCTAAATAACTTTCAACATCTGATTTAATCTTTTGTAAAATCATTGCAGAAATTTCTTGTGGGCTATATTCTTTATCATCAATCTTTACTTTATAATCTGTACCCATTTCTCTCTTAATAGAAGTTATTGTTCTTGCTGCATTTGTAATTGCTTGTCTTTTAGCAGTTTCTCCTACTAATCTTTCTCCATTTTTTGTAAAAGCAACAACTGAAGGAGTAGTTCTATTTCCTTCTACGTTTGCTATAATTGTTGGTTCTCCACCTTCCATAACAGCTACTGCTGAGTTTGTTGTACCTAAATCAATACCTATAATTTTTGACATAATTTTTTCCTCCTAATTATTCACTAACTTTAACCATACTTGGTCTTATTACTTTATCTTTAATTTTATATCCTTTTTCAAATGTTTCTAATACAATGCCACTTTCTACTCCATCTTTACTTTCAGTCATAACTGCATTATGTAGATTTGGATCAAAAACAGCACCATCACTTTCTATTTCCTCAACCATTTCGGTTTTCAAAATTGACTCAAACTGTTCTTTAATCATAACAAAACCTTTAATCGCCTCATCTTCTATATTTACATGAGTAAAAGCTCTATTAAAATTATCCAAAACAGGCAACAATTTTAATATTAAACCTTCATTTGCTAAGATAATAGAATTTGACTTTTCTCTTTCCGTTCTGTTTTTATAATTTACAAAATCAGCTTGAAGTCTTAAAAGTTGATTTTTTAATTCCTCAATTTCTGAATTTAATTTTTCTTCAACTTCATCAGAAGAGTTTTGTTCTAAGTCTTTTTTTTCTACTTCCTCAGTAGTTTCTTCTTTTAGCTCTTCTTCCATTTCCTTTTTATCTTCTTTCAACTATTTCGCCTCCCATCATTTTAAAATATCTTTAATTCTATCATTTATACTTAACATAGCTGATATTATTTTTTCATAATCCATCCTAGTAGGTCCAATAACAGCAATCTTTCCTTTGCTACCGTCCCCAAGATTATAGGATGTTGCAACTATTGTATTTTCATTTAAAAAGTCTTTGTTATTTTCACTTCCTATACTTACATATATTTTATCTCCACTGTAACTTAAGAATAAATCTTCAAGCTCATTCTTATCTTCTAAGAAATGAATAAGTTCTTTAGCTTTATTTAAATCTCGATATTCTGGAAAATTAAATATATTAGAAATTCCTTCTAGTTCAATACTGGATTTTTCATTCTTTGAAATCTCTTTACCAATTAAATCAGAAATTTCTGTTATAAAAGGAATTTTTGAAACAAAGGTAAGTTTCAAATACTCTAGTCTTTCATTTAAATCTGATACTTTAACATTTATCAAATACTTCTTCAAGTAAAATATCAAATCTTGTAATATATCTCCACTAAGTTCTGTTTTCGAATCAAATACTGTATTTATAACTTTTCCATTATCAAAAACTAATACCAAAACATAACAATTTCCGCTTATATTAATGACATCAATACTCTTAACAGAGCAATCCATATAATCCGTAATCATAGTCGCTGTGATACATTCTGTTACCTCAGAGATTATCTTTGCGGATTCTTTAAAAATTTTATTTTTTTCATTAATATGTTTTGATAAAATGTCAATTCCATACATATTTTTTGAAATCTCATCAAAATGTGAAGACAACAAATAGTTAACATAATGTCTATAAGCCTTATCTGATGGAATTCTACCAGAAGATGAATAAGCTTTATTTAAAAATCCTAATTCTTCCAAGTCACTCATTTCATTTCTTACCGTTGCCGAACTGACTCCCATATCATATTGTTTTGAAATCGTTCGGGAACCAATTGGCTCAGATGTGCTGATATAACTATCTATTATGGCATATAAAATCTTCAATTTTCTATCATCAAGCATTTTATCACCTCTTTTTAGCACTCAATCTCTTAGACTGCTAACAATATTATATTACTATTATTCCCCTATGTCAAGATTTAAAACATTTTTATTAAAAAAATTTTTTTACCGATTATTTTTTTAATAATTTAAAGATATTTTTCTAAGTTTTATAGTAAACTAGTCTATTTATTGTATAAAATAGAATGTAAAATTTTTGTAAATAGTTGACAAAATTTTATATTATTGTTATTATTATCTTGTAGAAATTGTTATTAAGTTTAAAATCAATATTTTAAATTTAATTATAATTTATATTGTATATTATATAAATACAATAAATTTTTGTTTTGTTATTCAAAATTTAAGGAGGACTTTTAAATGAAAGTAGCAGTTGTATATTGGTCAGGTACAGGTAATACTGAAAAAATGGCTGATTGTATCGCCGAAGGTATTGAAAATGCAGGTTCTGAAGTAGAAGTAATCTTCTGTGACGATTTTGGCGCAGATATGTTAAATGATTATGATTTAGTTGCATTTGGTTGCCCAGCAATGGGAGATGAAGTTCTTGAAGAATCAAGCTTTGAACCAATGTTCGAAGAAGTTGAAGAAGAATTAAATGGAAGAAAAATTGCTTTATTCGGATCTTACGAATGGAATGAAGGACAAAAATGGATGAAAGACTGGAAGGTTAGATGTGAAGGAGTTGGAGCTAAAATTGTAGCTGAACCACTTTGCGTATATGATTGTCCTACACCAGAAGATGAAGATGATTGTGTAGCATTCGGAGAAAAGATTGCTAAAGCATAGTTATACAAAAAAACAAAAGTAGCCCAATGGCTACTTTTTTTATGTTCTTAATATTAGAAATTATAAAGTTGTTACATCTGCCTTTAATTTATAAATAACATCTTTTCTCTCTACAATTATATTCACTTTTTTTGAAAGTTCTTCATCATTTTTTATTCTTTGTAATAATTTATTTGACGGATTAATTGTATAAGCATTACCAAATCTTCTAAGCATTGATAAATCTCCAGTTGTATCTCCATAGGCATAAGATTTCTCAACATCTATATTATATTTTTCTATAATCTCATTACATACTTCATCTTTTCCCTCGCTATGCCACATAGGTACAATTTCACCAGTAAACTTACCATTTTCATCAAACAAATATTTTGTTGCTCTAAATTCTGTAACATCATATTTTTCAGCCATTTCTTTAACCAAAAAATCAGGACTTCCTGAAATAAAAAATATTAAATGTCCATTTGCTTTATGGAATTCTAATTGATTTCTTGAGAAAACATAAACTCTTTCAAATACTTTTTTAATAGATTGTTCTGCAATAAATTTGTTATATCTTATATCAAAACCTCTTAAATCACTTCTATATTTTTCAGAAAGTGCTTCAATATAGGCGTCATACGCCCCATATCTATTAACATATTCCATATATAATTGTTTTACATCATCAACCCAAACACTTTCATCCAAAATTTCATACTTTATAAGTCTTTTAAAATGTTCAATCATAAGTGATTCTCTTGCAATAGTTCCGTCAATGTCAAAAAATGCGGCTATATTACCCATACACACACCTACTTTCTCTTAAAATTCATTAGTATTAAAGCATAGAATAGTGAAACAACACCACTAGTACCTATAATCATAGCATAGTATAATGAATTTATACCTCTTGCAGTTAAAATGTTTGTCCAACCGTCAGCTAAAAATATTGTTCCAACAATTATTAAAACAAATGCAGGAATAAATTTAACAAATCTATTTTTTAGTCTACTAAGCAAATATGTTACTAACATTCCAATAAATATTGCAAGTAAAACTATAAGCACTGATGTTCTTTTTTTCACCAAAATTCCTAATAACTCTTTCATATTAACTCCTACTTTTTAATTCTTCTTTAAGCTCAGGCAAAGATTTAAGGCAAACATCACCTTCACTTATTTCTAATAAATTTAAAACTTCACACAAATCACCATAATTCGAAACTTCAATTTCCATATATGGATCAGGATAAACTTCTTTATCCCATATATCAATGTCAATATGAGCATTTTTTAATTTATATGATGTTCTAAATTTTTTCTCTATATCAAGTTTATCATATCCTAAAAAATTTAAAATTTTTAGCATATCTTCACTATTTTCTAAAGAAACATTATATTCATTAAATTCCTTTAACAACTTATTTTCTTTATGCTCTTTATATGTTAACTCTGAATTAATTTCTTTTCCATTTTTATCTAAAAATTTTCGAATTCTCAAAAAACTTCCCTTGGGAATATAATCAAATTTTGAAGATGTAAGCCTTATATTTTCTTGATTTTCACTTTTCAAAAATTTTGCCCCTAAATTTTCCAATTTGGCTTTAACTTCTTCAACATCTATATTTAAAATTTTAACTTCTAACTCTTTCTCCATTTTATCTCCTAATAAGTCTTGGGATAAATTTTAAGTAATCCGCGGAAATACAATGGAATTCTATTCCGTTGACTACTTCATCCACAACATTATTTAAAGAATATGCATGTAGATGTCCATATAAAACAATTTTTATATTATGTTCCTTAACAAATAATCCAAAGTCATTTAAAGTCCTATCTTTTTCTACTGGTGGATAATGAAAAAGACAAATTATTTCCTTTTCTTTATTTTTAACAGAATTATAACTTAATTTTAATCGCATAAGTTCTCTATTGTAGATTTTTCTATCTGTATCTTCGGAAAATTCAGAAGATTTTGGAGAAATCCAACCTCTTGTTCCAATAAATACATATTTTTCAGTTTCAAAACTATTGTTTTGTAAAAAAAACATATTTTTTAAATCTAATTCTTTTATTTTATTAAGACTACTCCACCATAAATCATGATTGCCTTTTAAAAAAATTTTCTTTCCTGGAAGACTTTCAATTCTCTTTAAATCATTGTAGGCCTCATCAATTTTTAATGCCCAAGAAATATCACCAGGCACAATGACATAATCGTCATCTTTTACAATTTCTTTCCAAGCTTTAAACATTCTTTCTTCATAGTTTTCCCAAGCAGAGCCAAAAACCTCCATTGACTTATCTCCAGTATAATCTAAATGCAAATCAGATAAACCGTATATCATTATAACTCCTAAACAAATTTTTTAACATTTTCAATACTTTGACTTGCAATCATATATCCTTCCTTATATAAATCTACAACATCTTGCATATTAGTTGTAAACGACTTAAATTTTAAAGGATTAATAGGTGCAAAAACTAATGCTTTATCTTCTGCTTCTAGTTTATCTACTAAATCCATAGTTTCGTTATATTTATATTTTTCATTTTTCATTGATTCAATAAATTTAGGATAATCTTTATAAGCATACTTTACTCTATCACTAACATCAGAATCCTCTCTTCTATAACCTCTATTTCTAGTTAGTAAAATTACGTACTTTTCATAACCTTTTTCAATTGCTCTTTCAAGTGGATTGCTATTATACATTCCTCCATCAAAATAAGGAATTCCATCAATCACTACAAATTTTGCCATATCTGGAAGAGAAGATGAAGCTATTATCTTATCAACCATATCTGAAGTGTTTTTTGCATCTTTTGCTGAAAAGAATTTATAACTGCCATCAATTAAAGAAGTTACACCTGCTTCAAAATCTCCATCTAAACTTTTATCAAATTCAGGAAAATTAAAAATACTATTAACTGTTGATTTCAAATCAATAGGCTCAGAAGAATTCTTTAATAATTCCATATTTTTCAAAAACTCTTGAAACAATTTATTAACATCAAACTCTATTCCACTAAAAAATTCAAAGCCTGTAATAGCTCCTGCAGATACTCCTACAATATATGGAAATTTAATTTCATTTTCTTTAAAGCAATCTAAAACTCCTTTTAAAAAAGCTCCTCTCATTGCTCCGCCTTCAATAACCAATGCAACTTTATTATTCATAAAACACCTCACATCTTATTAATTATATTTAATATTTTACCATAAAAAACAAAAATATACAAAAAAGTAAGCCTACTTGACTTACTTTTTACATTTTAAAAAATTTTATTTTTTTATTTAACAACTATATTACAAATTTTCCCTGGAACAAAAATTTCTTTTACAACAGTTTTTCCTTCTGTAAATTTTTTAACATTTTCGTTATCATAAAGTTCTTCTTTAAAATCTTCGAATTTTGCATCTTTTGGAATCATTAATGTTGTTCTTACTTTTCCATTTATTTGAATAGGCATTTCAACTTCAGAATCAATTGTTTTAGCTTCATCATATTTTGGCCAAGTTTGTTCAAAGATATATCCACCAAAATTCATTTCTTGCCATATTTCTTCAGTAATATGTGGGGAAACCGGATTTAATAAAATCAAGAATATTCTTAAATCCTCTCTTGAAATTTCTTTTGCTGAATAAAATTCATTAATCAAAGTCATAAGAGCAGCTATTGCAGTATTAAATTTAAGACTTTCAAAATCTTCTGATACTTTTTTAATTGTCTTATGGATTGATTTTTCCAAAGATTTTGTCATTTCTTTGGATGAATTTGTAATTTCTTGTAATTTCCAAACTCTATCTAAGAATTTTCTACAACCGTTAATTCCACCGTCAGACCAAGACGCACTTCTTTCAAAATCTCCTAAGAACATTTCGTAACATCTCAATGCGTCTGCCCCATATTTGTCAATCATTTCATCTGGATTTACAACATTTCCTCTTGACTTAGACATTTTTTCTCCATTTTCTCCAAGAATCATTCCATGTGATGTTCTTTTTAAATAAGGTTCTTTTGTATTTACTACACCTATATCATAAAGAAATTTATGCCAAAATCTTGAGTACAACAAGTGCAATGTAGTATGTTCCATACCACCATTATACCAGTCAACTTGATTGAAATATTTTAAAGCATCTTTTCCGACAAGATTTTCTTTGTTATTAGGATCCATATATCTTAAATAATACCATGAAGAACCAGCCCATTGTGGCATTGTATCAGTTTCTCTCTTTGCCTTTCCTCCACATTTAGGACAAGTACAATTTACGAATTCATCAATTTTTGAAAGTGGAGATTCTCCTGTTTCTGTAGGTTCAAACGATTCAAGTTCAGGAAGTTTTAAAGGTAATTCTTCTTCCGGAATTGCAACCCAACCACATTTTTCACAATTTACCAAAGGAATCGGTTCTCCCCAATATCTTTGTCTTGAAAATACCCAATCACGAAGTTTAAAGTTTGTCTTTTTATTTCCAATACCAAGTTTTGATAAATATTCAAAAATCTTTTCTTTTGCTTCTTTAACTGAAAGTCCATTTAGAAAATCTGAATTAACCATAATTCCATTATTAGTATCCGTATATGCTTTTTCTTGAACATTTTCTCCACCACTAACAACTTCAACTATTTCTAATCCAAATTTCTTAGCAAAATCAAAATCTCTAGTATCATGTGCAGGAACCGCCATAATTGCTCCGCTACCATAAGTCATTAGAACATAATCGGAAATAAACACAGGAATTTCTTTTTTAGTACAAGGATTAATTGCTGTTATTCCGTCAATTTTAACCCCGGTTTTATCTTTATTCATTTCAGTTCTTTCAAATTCAGATTTCTTTTGAACTTCTAAAATATATTTTTCTATTTCTTCTTTATTCTTTATTCTGTCTTCGTATTTTTTAAGTAATGGATGCTCACAGGATATAACCATATAAGTTGCACCAAAAATTGTATCAGGTCTTGTAGTATATACCAAAATAGTATCATCAATATCTTTGATTTGGAATTTAACTTCCATTCCATAACTTCTACCAATCCAATTAATTTGTTGGGTTTTAACTCTGTCAATAAAGTCAACTGCATCAAGGTCATCAATAAGTCTATCTGCATATTCTGTTATCTTTAACATCCATTGGTTTTTTACTTTATGAATAACTTCACTACCACATCTTTCACAACAACCGCCGACTACTTCTTCATTTGATAAACCTACTTTACAAGAAGTACAGAAGTTTATTGGCATTTCCATTTTGTATGCAAGTCCTTTTTCAAACATCTTCATAAAAATCCATTGAGTCCATTTGTAATACTCAGGATCTGTTGTATTTATTTCTCTATCCCAATCAAAAGAAAATCCAATACTCTTTAATTGTTTTTTAAAGTTTGCAATATTATTTTTTGTTACAATTTCCGGATGAATTTTGTTTTTCATTGCATAGTTTTCAGTTGGTAAACCAAAAGCATCCCAACCCATTGTAAACAATACATTTTGCCCTTCAAGTCTTCTTTTTCTACTTACAACATCCATTGCAGTATATGGCCTTGGATGTCCTACATGAAGTCCTTGACCAGAAGGATATGGAAATTCTATTAAAGGATAGAATTTTTCTTTATCATTAATTTCACATTTAAAAGGCTTCTTTTCATCCCAAATATCTTGCCATTTTTTTTCGATATTTTTTGGATTATAATTTTTCATAACATTCCTCCATTCCATAAAAAAAACTTCCGCCTCACAAAGAGACGAAAGTATAAATTCCGTGGTACCACTCTAATTAGTATTAAACTCACTCTAAGATTATAACGTAATCAACGGCATTTGCATTTTATGAACAAGTTCAATACTTCAAAATATTATTTTTCACCAAACAATAACTCTCTAAAAATTTGAATATATTTACTACTTTCAATCTAAAATTTTATAAATATAATAAAGATATGATATCACATTTTTTATTTTTTTTCAATATATTATAACTTAAAATCAAAGTTTTCTCTAATAAATTTCTTAAAGAAAATATAATTTAGTATTCCCTTTAAAAAAGTACAAAAAGATATTACAGCCCAAATATACGTTATATCTAATTTTAAAAGCAAAACTAAATAAGCAAGCGGAATTCTCAATGCATTTGAAAAAGTACTTATTATAGTTGGAGTTTTAGTATTTTTCAGCCCATTAAACATTCCTGAGATTCCAATTTCAAGAGCTAAAAATATCTCTGAAAACGCTAAAACTTTCAGATAACTAACACCCATTCTAATAGTATCTACATCATCTCTTATAAATAATCTAATTATATAATCTGATGAGAAGAATAAAAAGAATGAGCAGAAAACACCAATCCATAAAATTATTTTAAGTCCTTTTTTATAACCAGAAGCTATATTATCATAATTTTTTGCACCAAAATTTTGTGCTATCAAAGCACAAAGAGCTATTGAAAATCCTTCAACAGTCATCCAGTTTATAGCTTCAATCTGTACAGCAACATTTTCTGCAGCAACCGCATTTTCTCCCCAATTTGCTATTATTCTTAGTAAAATAGTTGAAATAAATGCAAATATACAAGATTTAAAAGCAGTTGGAACACCAAGTCTTAAAACTTCTTTAAAAGTTGCATTGTTAAAATTTTTAACTAAATTAATGCCTTTTAAAATTTTCCCATCTAAAATTGAGAAAATTATAAAAATAAACGTAACAATAATTTGAGATAATGTTGTAGCAATAGCTGCACCACTAACTCCAAATTCTGGTAGTCCAAAATATCCATAAATTAAAATTGGATCTAAGACTATATTTATTATAAGTCCAATTGAGTTAGCAATAAAAGGAACTTTACTATTTGCTGAACCATTGAAAACTCCTGAAAATAGTGGATTTAAAAAAGTAAAAGGAAGTCCTAAAATAACAATTTTTAAATAGCTATTCGCTAGTGAAATTACCAATTCACTTTTTATATTGAAAAATTTAATTATATCAAGTCTAAAAAAATATACCAATAATCCAAATGTTATTGACATAAACAAATTTATGGCAACAGATGTATCAATATATTTTCTAAATTGCTTATCATCCCTAGAACCTACACTATAGGCAACTCCAATCTCTATTCCTGTTTTTGAAACTAGAACCAAAGAATTCGCAAACCACATAATAAATGAGACAATGCCTACTCCAGCAATCGCTTCAGTTCCAAGTTTTCCAACCCAAAAAGTATCCATTAAAGTGTAAGACATTTGAATAAATGAAGTCGTCATTATTGGAATAGACATCATTACTAAATTTCTATAAATTCTATTATCTAATAAATTTATTTTTTTCATAGATTACCCTAAAGTTTTTTTAATAAATTTTTTATATGTTCAATACTTTTCTTGTATTTCTTATCGCAGAAATTACAAGAAATTTCTATATCTTTCCCCTCTTCAACTATATCATTGAGCTCTTTTTTGCCTAGACCCAACAACATATTATCTATTTTTTCATCACTACAATTACATCTGTAATGAATAATTTTTTCTTCAATAATTCTAATATTAAAAATTTTCAAAATAGAAACAATATAGTCATAAAAACTCATATCATCAGTTTTTGAAGCTAAATAATTATCTAATTCAGTTTTAAACATATCTGAATAGATAGTAAATTGTGATAAGTCTTTTTCAGTATAGTTCGGCAAAAGTTCCATCATAAATCCAAAAGAAATATAATCATCTTCAACTTTTTTTACTTGTAAATCAATAGAAGTAACAGTTTGATTAGATGCACTGAAATAATTAGTAAAATTTTCACTAATATCAGAAGAAATTATACTTGTTTGTCCTACATATGGAGCTTTAAGACCTAAATCCTTTATCAAAACAAGTATTCCTTTATCCCCTATAAAATCTTTTGAAGATTTTCCTTTTTCATATATTTTATCATATTTACTTATATTTTTATTTTCCAAATATCCTGTTATATAAGAATTATTGTATAATTTTGAAATTATAAGACCACATTCACCATTAGTTTTTAATTTTAAATCAATTGAATCAGTATCATTTTTCAAATCGGAATAAAGTAAAGCATTCATCGTTAATACTTTTCCCATTTCAATATTTGCACTTATAGAACTCTTTTGTAATTTTTCAAAATCTTTTACTATATCATCTGTAAAAGCTAAGAAAAATCTCATAGAATTATGCTCATCAATACATCTTAATATTTTTGCCATAAAGACTCCTTAACATTAATTTTATATAAAGATTATATACTAAAAATTTAAAGAAATCAATTGATAAATTAATATCTTTTTCCATATTTTTTCTTCGCAATTTCAGTATATTTTTTAATAAATTCTCCTTTTGATTCTGTATAAGCATCTCGATTATGTTCGAATTTTTTCCACAGAGATAATTTTAGTCTTTCATACTCTTTTGCAATTTTAGAATTTTCAAATAAATAATCTCTAAAATACAATTCATCATTATCTCCTGCTAATCTTATATGCAAATGAAATACTTTTTTAGCAAATCCTTTTTCAGTATAGCCTTTATTCATAGAAATTCTCTTTTCATCTTCACTCATACAAAGCCAATTATTTTTTAATAATATCTCTTTTACAAACTTTAAATCTTCATTATTCTTAATCTCTAAAAGAATATCTACAATGTTTTTTGCCCATATTGTAGGAATATATGTACTTCCTATATGTGAAATTCTGTAAATTTTTTCGCTTGGAATTAAAGATAAAATATTTGATTTTTCATACTCATACCAAGTTTCCCATTCATCATTATGTTCAACTAGAAATATAGGAAAAATTTCCCATAATTCCTCTAAACTCATCTCATCTAATTTTTTACTCATAAAATTTCCTTTTGGTTAAATTTAAAAAATCTCCTAAAAAGGAGATTTTACTTCTTGATTAATATTAATATCATAACATACTGAAGTATGTTTAAATTGAATTTCCATTTAAGAAAAAACAATCTTATAACTTAACAACACCAGAAGCTTGAGGACCTTTAGCGCCTTCAACTATTTCGAATTCAACAGCTTGTCCTTCATCTAAAGTTCTAAATTCACCAGTTTCTTCTAATGCTGAATAATGTACAAATACATCTTCCCCATCTTCAGTAGAAATAAATCCAAATCCTTTAGCTGCATTGAACCATTTTACAGTTCCTTTCATATCCTTTTAATCCTCCAATACTATAGGAAATATGTAGTAAATTATTACTACCTTCATACTATAACATATCTATAAGAATAAAGCAAGTATAATTTACTCATCTTCTAACATACTTAATTGATTTTCCATTTGCTTTCTGATTTTTTCTTTTTCATAGTAACATTTTCTACAAAGTGGTTCATAACTTTCTGCAGCTCCGAGCTTTATTCTTTCATCATCATGAGTTTTTCTGTAACTAACCCAAGCATCAACACCACAATTTGCACAAACTGCATGGTGTTTATATAGATAATCAGCTCGTGGCATCAACTCTTTTACTAACTCAAAAGGTTCAGCTTTAAAGTCCATATCAAGACCAGCTAATACGACTGTAAATTCATTTTCTAAAAATAAATTTAAAGTTTCAACAATCTTATTAATATCTCCCTTGATGAATTGTACTTCATCAATTCCTATAATACTTGCAGTACTCGTCTTCATATATTCTATAATTTCATCAATATTTTCAACCGGAATAGCTCTCATTTTATTATTATCATGAGTAACTATTTCTTTATCTGCATATCTATTATCAAACTTTGGCTTAAAGACTACAGTTTCATATTTTGCAATTTCAAATCTATTTAAGTCCTTCCATAAACTTGAAGTCTTTCCCGAGAACATACTACCTGTATGTAAAATTAATTTACCTTTATATTGATGCATAATTAACCCTCAAAAACTTTTTCTTCAATTGATAAAATTACAATATCTTCTACCGGCTTATCATTTGAACAGTAAGTATTTGCTATATCATCAACTACTTCCATTCCTTTAAACACTTGTCCAAAAACAGTATGCTTAAAATCTAACCAAAAAGCTCCACCATTTTTTTCATAAGTTTCAACAACTTCATCAGGATAAACTTTTTTATCTGAATTTTTTAAATAATTTACATAATCATCAGAAATTTTACTATTTTGAACTATAAAAAATTGACTTTCATTTGTATTTGGCCCAGCATTTGCCATTGACAAAGCTCCTCTATAATTTCTAAAATTACCATCAAATTCATCTTCAAAGGATTCTCCCCAAATACTTTCTCCACCCATTCCAGTACCTGTTGGATCTCCACCTTGAATCATAAAATCTCTAATAACCCTATGGAAAATAACTCCATTATAATATCCTCTTTTAGCCAATGTAATAAAATTTTCACAAGCCTTAGGAGCAACTTCATTAAATAATCTTAGAGAAATTTCTCCTACATTTGTTTTCATTATATAAACTTTTTCACCATTTTTAGGCATTTCTAATTGTTTCATTCTCTTTTCTCCTTTTAAATAATTTTTTCTTAAAATTGCTCTATGTACTAAGGTTATATATCTTCCTTTTAAAAATTCTTCATCTTCAAATTCACCCTCGACTTTAAGTCCACATTTTTCCATAACTTTTCCTGAAGCAATATTTTCTTTAATATGAACGCCATAAACTCTATTAACTTTTAAGGTATTAAAAGCATAGTCAAGCATAAAATTCAAAGTCTCAGTCATATAACCTTTGTTCCAAAAAGTTTTATTTAAAACATATCCTAAAGATAAGGAATTATTTTTTATATCCGCTTTAAATTCAAAAGAACCGATACATTTATTGGAAATTTTTTCAACGATTGCAAAACAATAATTATTTTTCATAAAATAATCTGTAATTACTTTTTCAGATTCTAGAATATTTTTATGCTTATCCCAAGTAACAAATTTACAAGTTTCATCATCATTTCCAAACTCAAAAACATCATCTATATCATCTAAATTGAATTTTCTAAAAATTAATCTTTCGCTTTGCATAATAACTCCTCATTAAATTCTAACCCTGTTTTATTTAAAATACTAAAAAAATATTCATCAGGTAAAACGGTAAAACTTAAATTGTCCTCTGTAATTGGGTGCAAAAACTCAAGATAATAAGAATGTAACATCTGTCCATTTGCTTTTATCTTTTCATTTTTATTCCCATAAGTTTCATCTCCTACTATAGGATGATTAAGACTACTAAAATGAACTCTTATCTGATGAGTTCGACCAGTATGAAGAGTTACATCTACTAATGAATATTTTAAATTTGAAATTAAAACATTATATTCTGTAAGAGCTTCTTTTCCTGATTTACTTTTTACACTCATCTTCTTCCTATCTTTTTCATCTCTACCAATAGGCTTATCTATAAATCCATTTTCTTTCGAAAAACTTCCATTACAGATTGCCAAATATTTTTTATTAATTTCTCTATTAGAAAACATTTCAACCAATTTTAAATGTGTTTCATCGTCCTTTGCACAGACTATAAGACCTGTTGTATCCTTATCAAGTCTGTGAACAATCCCAGGTCTTTCGGAATTAATCATTGATAATTTACAATGATTTAAAAGAGCATTAACCAAAGTATGTTCTTCATTACCTGCAGCCGGATGAACAACCATATTTCTAGGTTTATTTATAATTATAATATAATCATCTTCATATACAATATCTAAAGCTATATCTTCGGCAACTAATGTCATTTCTTTTTTATCGGGAATAGAAACTGTAATTTCATCTCCTATTTCTAAAATTACATTAGGCTTTATATTTTTCCCATTAACAAAAACTAATTTCTCTTTTATCAATTTTTGAATTGAAGTCCTTGATAAATTAGAAATTTTTTCAGATAAAAAAACATCACATCTAATTTTTTTATCACTAATATATTTTAATTCTGTCAAAAATTACACTCTCCAATCTATCGGCTTAACTCCCTTGCTAATCAAAAATTCATTAGCCTTAGAAAATGGCTTGCTGCCAAAGAATCCTCGATGAGCAGAAAAAGGAGATGGATGTGGACTTGTAATTATAAAATTATTTTCATCTTTTTTTATCAAATTTCTCTTTGAAATAGCAAAACTTCCCCAAAGAATAAAAACTTTAGGATAATCAAAATTTGAAATTATTTCAATAACTCTATCTGTAAAAAGTTGCCAACCTATATCTTTATGTGAATTTGGCTTTGACTTTTCAACAGTAAGTGTAGCATTTAATAAAAAAACACCTTGTTCAACCCAAGCAGTTAAATCTCCATGATTTGGGGGAGTTATCCCTAAATCCGAATATAATTCAAGATATATATTTCTAAGTGAAGGCGGTATTTTTTCTCCTCTATTTACTGAAAAACTCATTCCATTTGCTTGATTTACCCCATGATATGGATCCTGTCCTAAGATAATTACCTTAATGTCTTTTGGTGATATTTTATCAAAAATAGTAAAAACATATTCATTAGGAGGGAATATAGTTTTATTCTTATATTCCTCATTTAAAAAATTTTTCATCTTAACAAAATAATCTTTTTTAAATTCATCTTTTAAATATTCATTCCAAGCAACATAATTAGACATCATCTTAATTCTCCTTTTTAGTAAATGAAACAACTATAAGTAAGAAACAAGCTACACAAATATAAATATCTGCAAAATTAAAAACTGGAAAATCGTATAGCCCACCAAATCTTGTATGTATAAAATCTACAACAAAAGAATACCTTATTCTATCAATACAATTTCCTAATGCTCCACAAGCAATTAAAGCAAATAATATTTGTTCAATTTTAGACATTTTATCTTTATTTTTATATATATAAAATAAAATTCCAAAAAATGCAACCAAAGAAATAAAAATAAAGAAATATTTATATCCTCTAAAACTGCCAAAAGCTACCCCTGTATTTTCTACATAGGTAAATTCTAGCCAATTTTTAATTAAAACTACTGAATCAGCACCTTTTAAATTGGCTACTGTAATATATTTTGTAAGTTGGTCTAATGCTAATCCAACAATTATAATTGCATATATCATATAGAATACCTCTTAATATTGACAACAAATTTGTTCTTTTTTGTTAACCCATCAAAACTGTCAACCTTAAATTTTCCTTCTTTTCTTATTGAAATTATATCATTTTCATTAATCTTTTTATCGAAATCTTTACATTCCTCATAGTTCAAATTTACATTTCCACTTTTAATAACTTTTTGAGCAATCTCTCTTGAAGTTCTTGAAAGTTCTTTTACAAAACAGTCTAATCTCAAACTGGAGACTATTATTTTTTCATCTTCGTATTTTCTAAAATTAGTAGGTATAAAATTATCATTCAGAATTTCCAATTTTAAATCTTGTCCTGAAAATTTTAAACCATTAGAAAATAAAAATGTTCCTATAGGTTTTAAACAATAAACATACCAATATTCATCAACTTTTAATATTTCTCCTACTTTCTCACGAGTTATTCCCAAATGAAGAATACTTCCCAAGATATTTCTATGTTCTATTCCCGAAATATCTTTAAATCTTAAAGTTTCCAAATAATCATTTAGTACATACTCATTCCTATAAAAGATTATAAACTTTCTTTCATAATCTTCTCCAGCAAAGATAATATCATAATCTAAATCTAAATTTTTTAAAATTCTCTCTATATATTTAAATTCCAATGGAGTAAAAAAGTTAGAAACAAATACATCTTTATAGTTTTTTTCCATAGAAACAAGACCATCTAAAAATTTATTGATGGTCTTTTTAATTTCTATATTATTAATATTATCTAAAATCTTAATCTTATCAAATGATTTCATTTAATTAAATTTGATAAAATCCGTTATTTTCAATTTGATCTTTAACTTTTCCGTCAATATCAATTCCCTTAGGAGCTAAGATAAAAATATCTTTAGTAACTTTTTGTATTTTCCCTGATAGAGAATAAATACCTCCACTTACAAAATCAAAAATTTGTCTCTTCTTATCAACTTCCAACATTTCCAAATTTAAAACAACAACTTTTCCCTTTAAAACATCATCTAAAACTTGAGTTCCATCATCAAAAGTTATTGGTTCTCTTATAGAAATTAAAAATCTACTGATGTTAGGCATTGTAACGATATTAGATTTTTCCTTTTCTAATGATAGTTTACTACTATTTCTAGCATAACTTTCCCCAACTGATTTAGGTTGTTTTTCAACAACTGCCTCTTCTTCATAATCATCATATTCATCTTCTAAGTCATCACTGCCAACAAATTTCTTTATTTTGTCCATAAAGCCTGCCATAATATTCCTCCTCATATTTTAATATATTTTATAACAAACGAAAATTTAAAATTTTCTAATTGTAATCAATCTACCTAACACTTTCATTAATTTGAAAGTACTCCATAATTTCTTGCACCAAATATTGATGTTCCAATCCTTATAAGGTTTGAACCTTCCTCTATGGCAACCATAAAATCATTACTCATGCCCATAGATAGAATCTTCATATCAACATTTTTTAATTTAAGTTTTGAAATTTCATCAAATAAAGATTTCATCTTTTTGAAATAAATTCTAGTATCTTCAGCATCCTCACAATAAGGTGCAACTGTCATAAGTCCATTTACTAAAACATTATCTCTTTTTGAAACTTCTTGTATAAAATCTAGGACATCTTCTTCGAAAATTCCAGATTTACTATCTTCTTTCCCAATATTTACTTCAACTAAACAATTTACAGTAATTCCTTTATTTTTAGCTTCCAATTCTAATTTATCTAAAAGTGAAATTCTATCTAAAGAGTGAATTAATTCAACTTTATCAATAATGGATTTAACCTTATTTGTTTGGAGATGTCCAATCATATGAAATTTAACTTTTCCATCAAAGTATTCGTACTTTTTTAGTATTTCTTGAACCTTATTTTCTCCAAAAGTATAAAATCCTAAATCAATAGCTTCTTGAATTTTATCCACATCAACTGTCTTTGAAACTGGTAACAAAAATATTTCTTCTTTATCTCTATTTGACTTTTTACAAGCAAGAGAAATTTTTTCAAGTATATTATTTATATTTTCTTTCATTACTTTAAAATTGCACCTTCTTTAACTTTACTGGCATCTTTTAAGATATTAGAAAAAATTCTAACTGAACTATTTTTTGAGTCAATATAAACTTTTGAATTTATCTTATCAATAAATTTAACCTTGACCTTTGCCCTTGTTATATTATCAAAAGAATCAACTACTAAAACATAATCTTCACCATCTTTAGAAGTAAGAGCAGTTAATGGAAGTTCAAAAGAACTTGAAACTGTCTTTATTACATTTAAGTCAATGAATCTTTTATCTGCAATTTCATTAAAAGCAGATGAAAACTGAGCAACAATTAAATCATATTCAGAACCTTTTTTTACCTTCTTTATTATTCCAATAGCAACAGAATTTCCAACATTTACTTTTATACTTTTATTTACATCTATATCTTCTAAAGTATCAGCCTTAACCCTAATACAAAGATAATATTTCAAGTTATCTACAATTTTTATTCCATCAATATTTGAAATATTATTCGCATTATCAAAATTAAAGTCCTTTTCATCTATAGAATCAATAACAGAAAAATCATAAACATTTTCTAGACCATCAATTTTATTTAATACAACTCCAGAATTTTTTGAAACAATCTTTCCAGAATTAATTGTATCATTTAGTAAAGAATACCTAAATAATTTATCGGAAGTATATTTTTTTCCAAAAGCATTTTTATTCTTATCACTTGAAAGTATATCAAAAGTTTTTGAAAAATCTTTATCTCTAACATATTTTAAGATATTGTCTAAGTCAATATTTTCAACTTTTGATTCTTTGTTATCCTCTTGTTCTTGCAATGCTTGAACTTTTTCAGCTAAATAATCTTTAAAGTTTTGATCAACCTTTGAAACATCAACCTCACCTATTTCTTTATCAACTCCAACTTTTGAATTATCTACTTCAATATTGCTTTTTCCTACATAATATAGGTATTCATCTTTTATAACTAATGCCTTAGATGAAAGGTTTAAGTCATAGGTTTTTGGATTTTCTAAAACCATTATATCTTTATTTAAATTTTTATTAAAAAACATATTTTTTACTAAAAATAAACTAACAAATATAATTAAAATAACTAAACCTAGATGTTCTTTAGCATTAGGTAAAATGCCTCTACGTTTCTTCATATAATACCCATTAGTACTAATTTATAAAATTAAATATTACTATTTTTATAAATTATATCTTCTCTCTTTGGACCATTAGAAATCATCTTAACCGGAACTTCCAATTCTTTTTCGATAAATTCTATATATTCTCTACATTCAATTGGTAATTCTTCGTAATTTTTAATTCCCCTTATATCTCTATTCCATCCCTTTAAGACTTTCCAAACTGGTTTTGCTTTTTCAAGCTTATCAGTTGTTGGAAAATCTCTAGTAATTTCGCCATCAATTTCATAACCAATACAGATTGGAATTTCCTCTAAATATCCTAATGCATCAATAACTGTTAATACAGCCTCAGTACTGCCTTGAACTCTACAACCATATCTTGAAGCAACTGCATCAAAATATCCAACACGTCTAGGTCTTCCTGTTGTAGCACCATATTCTCCCTTATCTCCACCGCGTTTTCTTAGTTCTTCAGCTTCTTCTCCGAAAATTTCACTAACAAACGCACCAGCACCAACTGCACTAGAATAAGCCTTGACTACAGTTACAATGTCTTTGATAGCATAAGGTGGAATTCCAGCTCCGATTGCTCCATATCCTGCTAAGGTTGATGAAGAAGTTACCATTGGATATATACCATGATCTGTATCTTTTAAAGAACCAAGTTGTCCTTCAAGTAATATTTTCTTTCCTGATTTTATAGCATCATTCAAGAATTTTGATACATCACAAACATAAGGTTTAATTGCATCTCTCCAGCTAAGCATAAGTTCGTATAATTCTTTAGCATTAATTCTTTCTTTATGATATAAATTTTCTAGAATTACATTTTTATATTCAACAACTCTTTCAACCTTTTCAAGTAAATTTTCATCAAATAATTCATTTACTTGAAAACCTATTTTAGCGTATTTATCTGAATAGCAAGGTGCAATTCCAGATTTTGTAGAGCCGAAAGAATTTTTTCCAAGTCTTTCCTCTTCATATGCATCAAAATCTATATGATAAGGCATAACAAGTTGAGCTCTATCTGAAACTAAAATATTAATATCAGGAACATTTTTTTCTTTTAAGTATTCAATTTCTTTTAGTAAATAAGGGATATTAAGAGCTACACCATTTCCGATTACCGATGTTGTATGCTTATAAAAAACACCTGAAGGTAGTAAATGTAATGCAAATCTTCCATACTCATTTATAATAGTATGTCCTGCATTGGAACCACCTTGAAATCTAACAATTATATCAGCATTTTCAGCTAACATATCCGTTATTTTTCCTTTTCCTTCGTCTCCCCAATTTGCTCCAACTACTGCTTTAACCATAAATCCTCCTAATATTAAAACAAAAATTTATAATAAAATCCAATATTATACAAATATACTGTCCAACTAAAAAATACAAGTCCTACTAAGGAACCAAAAACAACATCTGAAAACCAATGAACTCCAACAACAATTCTACTTATTGCAATACTAAGTCCAAACAAAATACCTACAGTAATCCAAAAAGGAAATGAGCTATGACCATTAAACAAAACATACATTACAGTAGGATAAAAACTTAATCCTATACAAGAATGTCCACTCGGAAAGCTATATCCCCAGTATTTTATATCAGAATGTGAAACTGGACGTTCTCTTCTAAATAAAAATTTAAAAGAATTTAAAAATATCATATTAAATAGCGATGAATTCAAAATCGCACTTGCTAACACATAATTTTTTTCTGAAACAGAATAAAAGAAGATAGGAAAAATAATAATAAGTGATGTTACAACATCTCCCATTGAAGTTATATGCTTCATTGAAGATTTTAAAAATCTTAAATTATTATTTTGAAAAAAATTCTTCAACTTTAAATCTATTAAAAAATTCTGTTTCTTTAATTTATTTCCAACTATTGATGTAAAAATAAATACAACAACAGTAAAGATAATAAGATATAACATTAATCCCTCCAAAAATTAAGATATATCAATTTTGCCAAATTATAACAAAAATATCCTAATACAAGTCCTACAATAACATCAGTTGGCCAATGAACTCCTAAAATAACTCTACTTATTGCTATTAAAAAAATCATAATATAAATAGTTATATCTATAATTCTACTCTTAAATTTTTCATGTAACAAAAATCTAAAAGTTAAATAAAAAGCTGAAAAATTCATAGCATGTCCACTTGGATAACTAAAACCACTCATATTTATAATAAAAAATTCAATAGGTCTTTTTCTTAAAACAATATGTTTAATTAACTCATTTAACATATACGTTAATAGTAATGTAGCAATTAAAAGTAAAAACTCTTTTTTCAAATTGTTATAATAAAAATATACTCCAAAAGGAACAAATAAAATAAAATAAGTTTTTCCATCTCCCAAAGATGTTATAAATTTAATAAAATTTAGGAGTATATAATTTTTGTTAAAAATATTATTACTTTGAACCAAAGTCATAATTTTATAATCAACACTATTAGTCAGTTCTATACTCTTTAGAAAGAAACCAAAAATAATGCTACAAATTAAAACTGCAAAAAATAAAACAAAAAATTGTCTTAATTTTAATTTTTCCATTTTTCCTCCTAAACCAAAATAATTATATCATAAATTGAATTATTAATCAAAATATTAAATATCTTTTAACAAAAAAACTACTATAAAATTACAAAAATTTAATAGTAGTTTTTTAGAAAATATATTTATTTTCAAATAATTTAGTAATATATTAAATAAGTATTTTTAATATTTTTAAAAATAAGCACAAAAAAAGTTCAGCAATTTTACTGAACCTCTTAAAATCATTATTTTAATATTATAATCCTAATGCTTTTGATAATTCAGCTTTATCAAAGCCAACCATTTCTACATCATCAACACAGATTACAGGAACACCCATATGTCCTTTTGCCATTAATTCTTTTCTAGCTTCTAAATCAGTTGAAACATTTTTTTCAACATAATCGATATTATTTGCTTTTAAAAATTCTTTTGCTTGTTTACAATAAGTACAAGACTCACTTGAATATACTACTACTTTTGCCATTTTTTTGCCCCCTAATAAATTTTTTCCGATAGTTTAAATATTTGTAATATTTATTCAGTAATTTTATACCCCTTGATTTTTTATTTAAACAAAGTATTACTTATTTTTTCTTAGTTTTTCAACAATTTATAAATTTTCATATTCTCTAGCAATATTTTTAAAATCTTCTAGAGATAATTTTTCTGCCCTTGTCCTAGTATCTATACCTAGTTTTTCCAAAACCTTAATAATTTTTTCTTTTTCTATACCAGACTTGCAAAATGAATTTAAAACTGTTTTTCTTCTATTTTCAAAGCCATTTTTTATAAGTTTAAACATCGTTTTTTCATACTCAAATTTTTCTTTTTTAAGTTTCATATTTACAACAGCACTATCTACATTTGGTGCAGGAACGAATACATTTCTTGACACATTGAAAGCTATATTAACATCAGCATAATATTTTACAAATAAACTTATGCTTGAATTATCTTTACTATTTTCATCTGCAACAAGTCTTTGAGCAACTTCTTTTTGAACCATTATAGTTATGGATTCCAAATCTAAATCACTCTCTAAAAGTTTTGTTATTATTGGTGTCGTCACATAATATGGTAAATTCGCAACCACAACTATTTTTTTTTGAGTAAATTTTTCTTCAATAAGCTTTTTAAAATCTATTTTTAATGCGTCGGATTGAACAAATTCAAAATTATCATATTCACTAAGTGTATAGTCTAAAACTTCTTTCAATCTTGTATCAATCTCTATTGAAACAACTTTTCCAGCTTTTTCAAGTAAAAACTTTGTAAGAACTCCAAAACCCGGACCTATTTCGATTACTCCATAATCTTTATCAACAGCTGAAACTTCAACTATCTTTTCTAAGATATTTCTATCTGTTAAAAAATTTTGTCCAAAATTTTTAGAAAATGAAAATCCGAATTTATCACAAATTTCTTTTATTACCGATAATTTATATAAATCCATTTTAAACTTCCTCTCCTAAAAATTTTTTAATAGCTGTAATTAATTCACTTTCGGTTATTCCAAAACTATTTAATCTCTTTACAAATTGTTTTGAATTACAATATCCAATTTTAAAATAATCACAAAGTTTTTCTCTAAGCTCTTTACTATTTCCCATTCCACTAATTCCTAAAGTAGTTAAAAGGGTTAAGTCTATTTCATCTTTTCTCTCCAAAACCGTTACTTTTGCATTTTCAATAGCTTCAATAATATCTTCAACTTTTGCATTTTCAACTCCAACATTATCTCCTTTAAGTGCAAGACTCCTACTTAAAAATGCATTTTTACAGTTTGGTATTACTCTATTTATATTTTTTCTAATCTTTTCTCCTGCATAGTCGGGATCGGTAAAAACTATTATTCCACATTTTTCGTTTGCCTCTTTTAATTTTTTAAGCAAATTTTTAGAAAAATGAGTTCCATTTGTTGCAATAACATCACAATCAAAGGCAGACTTAACTTTTGAAATATCGTCTTTTCCTTCAACTACTATTATTTCTTTGATTTTTTTCATATTAATCCTCTATTGAAAAAAGATTTCTGACATTACTATTCGTATTATAGATTAAATCATTCAATTCCATTTCTTTAAGTTCCGCAACTTTTTCAGCAGTGAATCTTACAAATTTCGGTTCATTTCTCTTTCCACGATTTGGTTCAGGAGTTAAATATGGACTGTCTGTTTCCACGAGCAAATTGTCTAGTGGAATTGTCTTTACCATTTCTCTAACATTAACTGCATTTTTAAAAGTTACCGTTCCTGAAATAGAAATATAGTAACCAAGCTCCATAAATCTTTTTGCCATCTCGCTTGAACCTGTGTAACAATGCATTACGCCTTTTACCTTACCTTTAAATTCAGATAGAATATCATAAGTATCTCCCATAGCATCTCTAGTATGAATGATTACCGGTAGTTTTCTCTTTTCAGCAATTTCAAGTTGCTTTCTAAAAATTTCTTTTTGTTTTTCTCTTGGAGAATTGTCATAGTAATAATCAAGTCCGATTTCTCCAATAGCAACTATTTTTTCACTAAAAGACATTTCATAAACTTTTTCTAAATCTTCATCAGTTACATCTTCAACTTCATGTGGATGAATTCCTACTGATCCATATACTCTATCATATTTTTTTACTATTTCAATTATCTTTTCACTTGATGATATATCAGAGGCAGGGTCAACAATAAAGTCGATTCCATCCTCTTCAAAATTAGAAATTATAGAATCTCTATCAAAATCAAATTTTTCATCATCAATATGACAATGACTATCTACTATTTTCATTATGATACCTTTGATCCTTCTTTAACATCATTTAAAACAGTCAATACACTTAAATTCTCATCATCAGATGTAGCAAGTATCATTCCATTACTTTCCACACCTCTTAAATTAACCGGTTTTAAATTTGTAACAACAATAACTTTTTTACCTATAAGGTCTTTTTCAGAATAGTATTTTCTTATTCCTGATACAATAGTCCTAACCTCTCCGCCAATGTCAATTTTAGAAACTAAAAGTCTATCAGCCTTTGGATGAGGCTCGCATTCTAAGATTTTTCCTACTTTAAGTTCAACTTTTGCAAAGTCATCTATTGTTATTAGTTCATTTTCTTTAACATCTTCTTTAACTTCATCCGCTCCTGAATTTTTCTTCTTTCTCATCTCAATAAGTTCAGAATTTTTTTGAATAATTATTTCTAATTCTTTATCAACATCAAGCCTATCAAATAAATTCTTTCCTTTACAAACTTTAGTACCAACTTCAAGTAATCCAAATTTAGTTAAGTCTTCATAAGAATAATCTGAATAACCTATTTGTTCATTTATTTTAGATGAAGTTTCTTTCATAAAAGGTTTAATTAATCCTGAAATAATTCTTATACTTTCAAGTAAATTATAAATTACAGTTTTCAATCTTTCTTCTTTTTGTTCTTTAATCAAAGCCCAAGGAGTTGTTTCATCAATATATTTATTAGTTCTTCTAACTAATTTCCATATTTCTTCAAGAGCCATTGAAAAATTAAGTTTATCCATCAACTCTGCAACTCTATCTCTAGTAGTAGTGGCAATTTCGATTAGATCATTATCAAGTTCAGTTAATTCTGTTTGAGAAGGAACAAAACTATCAAAATACTTTTCACACATTGCCACTGATCTTGAAACTAAGTTCCCTAAGTCATTTACAAGGTCTGAATTAATTCTGTTTAACATTTTAGTATAAGTGAAATTACCATCTTGCCCAAAAGTAAATTCTCTTAGCATAAAATATCTTAATGCATCCATTCCATATCTTTCTATAATCGGTTCAGCATAAACTATATTTCCCTTGCTTTTACTCATCTTATCATCATCAAATAAAATCCATCCATGTCCAAAAATTTTCTTTGGCAATGGTAAATCTAAAGCCATCAAAATTGCAGGCCAAATAATTGCATGGAAACGCATGATTTCCTTCCCAATTAAATGAACATCACAAGGCCAAAATTTATTGAACTTTTCTTCATCTGTTCCATAACCTATACCTGTTAAATAACAACTTAAGGCGTCTATCCAAACATAAACAACATGCTTTTCATCAAAAGGAACTTTAACACCCCAATCAAAACTTGAACGTGTAACGGATAAATCAGTTAATCCTTCGTTAATGAAACTTATCATTTCATTTTTTCTTGATTCTGGTTGAATGAAATCAGGATTTTCTTCATATAATTTTAAAAGTCTATCTTGATATTTAGAAAGCCTAAAGAAATATGTTTCTTCTTCACTAGGAGAAACTTCTCTACCACAGTCAGGACATTTATTTCCTTCAACTAGTTGGCTTTCAGTCCAAAAGGCTTCACAAGGAACACAATACATTCCTTTATAACTCCCTTTATAAATTTCTCCCTTTTCATAAAGTTTTGTAAAAATTTCACTTACATTTTTTTCGTGAATTTTATCTGTACTTCTAACAAAAGCATCAAAATCTATATCTAAAGTTCTCCAAAGTTCTTTTGCACTTTCAACAATGGGATCAATATATTCCAATGGAGCTTTACCAGCTTTTATAGCGGATTCTTGTAATTTTTGACCATGTTCATCAGTTCCAGTTGTAAAAAATACATCAAAACCTTGAGCTTGTTTATATTTCTTTAACACATCTGCAACAATTGTTGTATAAGTATGACCTAAATGTAAATTACTATTTGGATAATAAATAGGTGTTGTCAAATAAAAGTTTTTCTTTTCCAAAATAAGCCTCCTAATTTTTAAATCTTTATTTTACTTGCTAATCCAAATATTTCTTCTCCTTCAACCGAAATACCATTGCAATAAACAACTTTGTTTTTCATATCTTCATTATAAGGAGCAGAAAATCTTATATAATTTCTTGTATAACCTACAAGTCTATTTCCATTAATATTTTCTTCAAATAAAACTTCATGTTTTTCTGAAAGTTCTTTTTTCAAAAATTCTGTCGTCATATCCTTTGCTAATAGGATTAATTCATTACTTCTAAATTTCTTTACGTTTCCATCAACCTGTTCCTTAAAATCAAAAGCAGGAGTTCCCTTTCTCTTTGAATATTTAAAAACATGAATTTTAGAAAATCCTATTTCTTTTACAAAATTTAATGTCTCTTGAAAATCCTCGTCATTTTCTCCTGGAAATCCAACAATAATATCAGTTGTAAGAGCAACATTTGGAAAAATTTCTTTTATCATTCTAACTTTTTTTCTATACATATCAGTTGTATATCTTCTATTCATAAGTTTTAAAATTTTATCGCAACCGCTTTGTAAAGACAAATGAAAATGCTCACAAACTTTTTTACAATTTTTTAATCTAATTAAGAAATCTTCAGAAATAATTCCCGCTTCTATGGAGCTAAGTCTTATTCTGTCAAGATTTTCGATAGTAGATAATTTTTCTATAACATCAATAAGTCTAGTATCATTTCCTAAATCGAGTCCATAAGAACCAACATGAATCCCTGTTATTATGACTTCCTTATATCCATTATTCGCAAGTTTTACAGCTTCTTCATATATATCATCAATTGGTCTTGACTTAATCGGTCCTCTTGCATAAGGAATTATGCAGTATGTACAAAACATATTACAGCCTTCTTGAATTTTTATATATGCTCTTGTTTTACTTTCTTGATTTTCTATTGACAATACGTCAAAACCACAATCCTTTGTAAGTTCTGAAACGATATTAAACTTTAAATTCGACTTCTTTGATTCTTCACATAATTCAACTATTCTAGCTCTATTTTTAGTTCCAATAATTACATCTACATCCTCAATTGCAGAAATTTCATCAGGTGCAACCTGAGAGTAACAACCTACTACAGCTAAAATAGCATCCTTATTCAATTTTTTCGCTCTGGAAATAAATTGTCTTGATTTCCTATCGCTCAAATTTGTAACTGTACAAGTATTTATAACATATACATCACATATATCATTTTCATTACAAATCTCATACCCTCGTTTCTTAAATAACTCCTGCATAGCTTCAGTTTCATACTGATTAACTTTGCAACCCAAAGTTAAAAAACTAACTTTATTCATAAACCTCCTACATAAATTCATATTGCAAAATTGAAAGTAAATTTATGCCTGCAGTCTCCGTTCTCAAAATTCTAGCTCCAAGGCCAATGCTGAAAGCTCCATTATTTGTTAAAAATTCAATTTCTTCTCTTTCAAAGCCACCTTCTGAACCTATTAATATATAAATATCTTTGCAGGATTCTTCTGTTTTTATTTTCATAATTACATCCCTTAAAGAAATATTTTTATCCTCTTCATAAGCTACAAGTAAGTAATTATCTCCTACAAAATTTATAATATCCTTAATTTGTATTAATTCATTGATTTTAGGAACAATTAATCTCTTTGATTGCTTTGATGCCTCATAAGAAATTTTTTGCAATCTTTCAATTTTTTTATTTTCTTTTTTTTCATCAATTTTTACGATACATCTTTTAGAATTCACCAAAGTTATATCATAAACTCCAAGTTCAACCGCTTTTTGAACTATTAAATCCATTTTTTCACCCTTTGCCAAACATTGCAATAAGTGAATTCTAATATTCGACTCTGTGTTATCTGAAATTTTTTCCAAATTATAAACAGAAATATATTTATCACAAATCTCTATATTCCCAATATAAAGCTCCCCTAAAACTACTACCTCAATTTTTTCATCTTCTGCAATTCTAAGAACTTTTTTTATATGATTATAGTCATCTCCGTATATTTTAACTTTTCCATCTAAGATAGACTCGTCAGTAAAAAATCTATGCATTCTTTCTCCTTGCAATTACACAAACCCAATCTTTGTTTTTGTTTACTTCCAAAATTTCAAAATTATTTTTTATCAAGGCGTTTTCAACATCGGAATATTTTTCTTCTATTATTCCAGAACCAATAAAAATTCCTTCATCTTTTATAAATTTACTTATATCATCCAATAATTTTACTAGAATATGAGCAAGAATATTAGCAACAATCACATCCGCTTTTGAATTTAATTTTTCACATAAATCTCCATGATGAACAATAATTCTATCCTCAACCTTATTTAGTTTAGCATTATCTAAAGTTGCTTCAACACCTAGAATATCAATATCTACAGCTTCTACTTTTTTTGCACCAAGTTTCAAAGCTCCAACAGATAAAATTCCACTTCCTGAACCTATATCAAAAACAGTTTTATCTTTTAAATCTATCTTTTCGATAGCTTCTAAACATAAAGATGTAGTTTCATGAGTTCCCGTACCAAAAGCCATACCAGGATCTAATTCGATCATTATTTCATTTTCTGATAAATCATAAGCTTCCCAAGTTGGTTTTATAATAAAATTTTTTCCAACTTTTGTAGGTTTATAATATTTTTTCCACTCATTTGCCCAATCTTCCGTTTTTATTTTAGAATCTATTTTTAAAATGACTTTTTCGTTGTATTCTCTTTCAAATTCTGAAATTCTCTCTTGTAAAATTTGCAAATTTTCTTCAATTTCATCGTCATTTTTTAAATAAGTCTTAACAGTAATAAAATCACTTTTTTCAAAATTATCCTCATCTAAAACTACCCAATAAGGCTTTTCTTTTGCAAACTCTTCATAATCTCTTGAATCTTTTATATTTATTCCATCAATATCAAATAAATAAAGTATTCCAACTATATTATCTTCAAATTGATTTTTTACTACAACCTCAATTTCAGTCCAGTCCATTATTCAAATAGCTCCTTTACCTTTTCAAAAAAGTTTTTCTTATGCTCTGTCAAATGTTCTTCTCTCTCATTAGAAAACTCTCTTAAAAGTTCCTTTTGTCTATCAGTTAAATTCTTTGGAGTAATAATTTTAACTCTAAAAGTTAAATTACCCTTACCATATCCATTTACATCAGAAATTCCCCTATCTTTAAGGATAAATTCTGTACCAGTCTCTGTTCCTTCAGGAATTGTATATTTTTCTTTTCCATCTAAAGTTGGAATTTCTACTTCTGCCCCTAAAGTTGCTTCTGTAAAGGAAATTGGTAATTCATAGAAAACATCATTTCCATTTCTTACAAATAATTCATGAGATTTTACTTTGAAAATAACATATACATCTCCATTAGGTCCACCATTTTCTCCACAATTTCCTTGTTCTTTTAAAGTCATAATATTATTTGTATTCACACCTTTTGGAGCTTTAATAGTAAACTTCTTTCTTACAAGAACAAATTTTTTGCCTTTACATTTTTCACATTTTTCTTCTACAATTTCACCAGTACCATTACATTCGTTACATAATTCTTCAGAAACAACTGTTCCAAAAAAACTTTGTCTTTGAACTCTAATACTTCCACGTCCATTACATTTTTTACAAGTAACTTTCTTTGTTCCTGGTTTTGCACCGCTACCTGAACATACATTACAAACAGTTTTTACATTTACAAAAATTTCTTTTTCTACACCATTTACAGCTTCAAAAAAATCCAAATCTAAATAAACTTCAGTATCTTCTCCCTTTCTTGGACGATTGGAATTTCTATTAGAACCAAATCCTCCAAAACCTCCAAAGCCTCCAAAATTCCCGAAAATACTTTCAAAAATATCTTCCATATCAGAGAAGCCTCCAAAGCCTCCGCCTCCTGATGCATTAGCATTAAAGCTTGCTTCTCCATAGGTATCGTATTTCTGTCTTCTATTGTCATCACTTAGTATTTCATAAGCAAAGTTTACCTCTTTAAAATTTTCTTCTGCTTCTTTATCATTAGGATTAACATCTGGATGATACTTTTTTGCTAATTTTCTATATGCAGATTTTAACTCTGCTTTATTACAATTTTTATCTACTCCTAATATTTCATATAAATCTCTCATAATCTCTCCTAAAAATATATAATATATAATAACTCAATATATTATTTTACCATAAAATGAACTTTCTTTCCACTATTTTTATCTATTTTATGGCTTGTGTTATTAAAAATAATAACTTAAAAATGCAAAAAAAGATTGGGTAAATCCCAATCTAAAATTTACAAATTTAAAATATTCTAAATTTAACTATTATTTAAAAATTTTCTAAAATCAATCTTGCAAGTTTATCTTCATTATGTCTTGAATAGCCTGAAGATTTATTAACTAAATTGTCCTCTAAAACCCTTATTTTTAATTTTTTTAAATACTCTCTTTCTTCATCACTTAGTAACAGTTGACTTGCACTTTTTCTTTTATATTTTAACTCAACTTCTTCAGGAATTATTTCATTATTTACTATAACTGTGTCAATTTTAATTCCTTCACAATGCTTATAAATTGCGTTTAAATGATCAGTAACCTTATAATCGAAGGTTTCTGTTGATTGATTAACAACATTTAAAATAAAGCAAATTTTTGCTTTAGTATTTGTTAATGCTTCACTTATTTCAGAAATTAACAAATTAGGAATTACAGAAGTATATAAACTTCCAGGACCTATTAAAATTACATCAGAATTATAGATTTCATGAACAACTTCATTAAGTGGTTTAGCATATTTCGGAGAAATGAAAACTCTATTTATTCTACTACTTTTTTCATCTTCTAAATCTAAAGCAGTTATATTACTTTCTCCCTCGATTATTTCTCCATTTTCAAGCTCTGCAAATAATTTTATATTATCTAAAGTAACTGGTAAAACTTTACCGGTTATTGCTAAAATATTTGAAGTTTCTTGTATACCTAACATAAAATCTTTATATATATCAGCCATTGCAACTAGAAATAAATTTCCAAAGCTTTGTCCCTTTAGATTTCCCTCTTTAAATCTATATTTCATCAATCTTTCCATTGATTTTTCAGTATTTGCTAGGGAAATCAAACAAGCTCTAATATCTCCCGGTGGAATAATTCCTAAATCATCTCTTAGCATTCCGGAACTTCCGCCGTCATCAGCTACAGTTACAATTGCAGTAATATCTTTAAAATATTTTTTTAAACCTTTAAGAATAGTAGAACTTCCAGTTCCTCCTCCTATGGTTACAATTCTAGTATCATCTACCATAGTCTTTCATCCCTATGAGAAATATTAACATTAGAATGTTCTTTTTTAAGTTCTGAATAAATTTTTTCAGCTAAACAAACAGAACGATGCTTTCCACCTGTACATCCAACTCCAATAGTAAGCATATTTTTTCCTTCAGCCTTATATTTAGGTATTAAGAACTCCAATAAATCAACAACCTTATTTAAAAATATCTTTGAGTCACCAAAACCCATAACATAATCTTGAATTTCATCATCTTTTCCGTTAAGTTCTTTTAGTTCTTCAATATAATATGGATTAGGTAAAAATCTAACGTCAAAAACTAAATCAGCTTCAACCAAAATTCCATTTTTAAATCCAAATGATTCTATATTTATAACTAAATCTTTTTTATTACCATTGAAAAAAATTGAATTCAATTTATTTTTAAAACTTATAGCAGAAAGTCTTGTAGTATCTATGATAATATCAGATTTATCTTTTATATCATTAAGTAATTCCCTTTCTAGCTCTATGGAATCTGAAAGTGCACCATTCGGGTTTACAGGATGAGGACGTCTTAATTCCTTGTATCTATTAATAAGAGTTCTATTACTTGCATCTAAAAATAAGACTTTAAGTTCACAATCCATTTTTTTCAAATTTTGAATTGTTTCTGATAAGTCTTCAAAAAACCTAGCTCTAACGTCAATAACTATAGCCAACTTTTCAATAGACTTTGTAGAATTATTTATTAATTCAACAAAATCTACAATAAATTTTGGAGGGAGATTTTCCATGCAATAATAACCCATATCTTCAAAATGGTTTAATGCCAATGTTTTTCCTGCTCCACTCATTCCTGTAATTATAACTGCTTCCATAACCTAATCCTTTAAAATTCTTACTTCTGTTTCCAACTTAACTCCAAATTTTTCAAAAACAACTTTTTGAACATATTCAATAAGCTCCATAACTTCTTTATAACTTGCATTTCCTTTATTAACAACAAAGCCTGAATGTTTTTCGGAAACCCAAGCATCATTTATATGATATCCCTTAAGTCCAGCATCTTCGATTAATTTTGAAGCAAAATGTCCTTCAGGTCTTTTAAATGTACTTCCCGCAGAACCGAAGTTCAAAGGTTGTTTTGAATTTCTTCTTTCTCTTAAATCTTCATAGACAGCATTTATTTCTTCTTTATTTCCTTTTTGTAATTTCAACTTAATAGTAGTTACAATATAGTTTTTCCTTTGAATTATGCTTTTTCTATAAGAAAATTCAAGCTCTTCATTTTTTAATTCTCTTAATTCAAAATTATCTAAGTCCAAAACTTGAACGGATTCCACTATATCTTTTATTTCCCCACCATAGGCTCCTGCATTCATATAGATTGCTCCACCTATTGTTCCAGGAATTCCTGAGGCGAATTCAAATCCTGTTAAAGAATTTTCATAAGCTACAGTATAAACTTCTGATAATTTTGCACCAGAATTTACTATTAAATATTCGCCCTCAACTTGTATTGCTGAAAATTCACCCTTTAATTTTATTATAACTCCATTATAGCCTTCATCTGGAACAAGTAAATTTGATCCGTTTCCAATTACAAAAAATTTAATACTATTTTCTCTACATATTTTTATAGTTTCAACTATATCGGAAACTTCTCTTGGTTCAATTAAAGCTATACAATTTCCACCAATTTTGAATGTAGTATGATTTTTTAAAGGTTCGTCATATCTTACAATACAATTCAATTTACTAAATAACATATTTACCACCTAATTTGATTTATTTTTTATTTCTTCCATTATTCTTTTATTTAATTCCTCTGCAGCATTATATCCATACATTTTTTGACGCATATTTCTTGCTGCAACTTCAACAATCAGTGCTATATTTCTACCCGGTTTTACAGGAATTACAATATATGGAAGTTCAAGACCCAGGATACTTTTGTATTTATCATCAAGACCTAATCTATCATATTCTTTATTATCTATCCAATTTTCAAGCTCAATAACAAAATCAATCTCTGTAGATCTTTTTATTGCCCCTGATCCATATAACCTTTCAATATCCAATATTCCAAGCCCTCTAATCTCTAAAAAATGTCGAATATTTTCAGGTGACTCACCATAGAGTTTATTATCTATTTTTCTTATATCTACAGCATCATCTGCCACCAATCTATGTCCACGAGCAATAAGTTCAAGAGCAGTTTCACTTTTCCCTATACTACTTTTACCAAGTATTAAAATTCCCATACCAAAAACTTCAAGTAATCCACCATGAACTCTTATTTCTTCACTTAAGGCATATTCTAAAAATAAATTTAACTTGGAAATAAGTTTAGTAGTTCCATAATCTACTCTTAAAATTGTTCTATTATGTTTTTTTGCCAAAGAATAAACTTCATAAGGTATATTAATTCCATAACTGTAAATCAAAGCGGGAATCGGATATGAAAAGAACTTATCAAAAATATTTCTTCTTTCATCAAAGGGTAAATATTTGTTATAATATTCATGCTCCGGAAGTCCAATTATTTGAATTCTTTTATATGAAAAAGTATCAAAAAAACCACTTAGTTGAAGCCCAGGTCTATTAACTTCATTAATATCTATTTCTATTTTATCATAATCATCGCTTTTATAAACAATCTCAAATCCAAGTTTTTCAACTAAGTCTTTCAATAGAACACTTTTTTTCATATTATCCCTCATTATTAAAAAATTCAAAAATATTTTTAGCTGTTTTCTTATCCATTTTATCAACCATAAGAAGTTCTTCAACACTTGCTTTTTTTATCGAAGAAATGCTTCCAAAATGAGATAATAGTTTAATCTTTTTAATTTCTCCAACACCTTTTATCTCATCAAGAACAGAATTTTGTAATTTTTTATTCTGTAAACTTCTATGGTAGTTAATAGCAAATCTATGAACTTCTTCTTGTATGTCAAATAAAAATCTATATATATTTGTATTTATATCTAATTCGATATAATTGTCTTCAAAAATTATTCCTTTAGTTCTATGCTTGTCATTTTTTACAAGTCCAATAACAGGAACATCCAAGTTCCTTTCTAAAAGAACTTCTTTTGCTACATTAACATGTCCCTTTCCACCATCCATTAAAATTAAGTCCGGTTTTTCTGAAAAACTGCTTCCAGCAGAATTTATTTTTTCATCTAAAAATCTATTAAATCTTCTTGTGAGCATCTCTCTATGGCTTGAATAATCATCTTGCCCTACAACTGTTTTTATCTTAAACTTTCGATAATCTTTTGAGCTTTTAAAACCATTTTTATAAACTACCATACTCCCAACATTAAAATCACCTGAAATATTTGAAATATCATAACATTCTATTCTGTTTAGATTGTCAATATCCAAAATATTTTTTAGATAATTAATAGCTTGTAAATATTTTATATTTATATTTTTACTGTCAAAAATATGTTTAGTTAAAATTTCATTTGCATTTTTTTGCAAAATTTTCATTTGATCAAATTTAACACCTTTTTTAGGATTTTTTACAGAAATAGATTTTTCAGAAAAAATATTTGCTAAGAATAATGAAATTTCATTTAAAAATTTTTCATCCGAATAATCAATATATACTTCTTTAACCTTGTTATGATGACTTATGTAAAATTGCCTTATAACATTTGAGAATAGCTCTTCAACTTCCAAGTCCAAAATATTTTCAACAATGAAATGTTTTCTATCAACTACAAGTCCATCATTTACAATAAAAATTGCAACAACCAAAATATTCTCAGCATAAGCATAAGAAATCAAATGATACTCCTTAAATTTCTTGATATTAAAAATCTGCTTAGTAAATAAATAATCAATTTCACTTAAGAAATCTCTATATTTCATCGCAAGTTCATATTCTTCTTTTGCTGATGCCTGTTTCATTCTATTTAGTAAAATTTCCTTTATCTCAGTTGTATCTCCTGAAAGAAACTTAATAACTCTTTTAACATCATTATTATAATTTTCTCTATCTATATTTTGAGTACATGGTGCTGAGCATCTTCCCAAATAATAGCTCATACAAGGTCTTTGTAAAAACTTTCTTTTATCAAAGTTCAACTTACAATCTCTTATATTGTAAATCAATATTGATAATTCCATCAATTTTTCTAAGTCTGAAATTGTAGGAAAAGGCCCAAAATATTGAGCCTTATCTTCCTTAACATCTCTAACTTTTAAAATTTTAGGAAATTTTTCATTTGTAATTTTTATATAAGGATATTGTTTATCATCCTTTAAATTTATATTATACTTAGGTCTATTTTTCTTAATCAAATTTGCTTCTAAAACTAAGCTTTCAGTTTCGTTGTTTACAATTATATATTCAAATCTATGAATATGTTCTACCATAGCTTGAACTTTTTTGTATTTGTGATTAGTAGTAAAATATGACCTAACTCTATTCTTTAAAGAGACTGATTTTCCAACATATATAATATTATCATCCTTATCATACATTATATAAACTCCTGGCAAATCAGGTAGTTTTTTTAATTCATAATTTATATCAAATTCCGTTAAATTTCCTTGCATTGTTCTCTTAAATATTCTAAATCATGTCCACTTAAATATGGAGATAATTTTTCATAACACATCTTATTATAATCATTTAACCAAGTAATTTCTTCTTCACTCATTAATGATTTATCTACAGGTCTTGTATCAATAGGCACAACTGTTAAATTATCAAATTTTAAGAATTGACCAAATTCAGTCATTTCATCTTTAACACAAACCATAATGCTTTCAATTCTAATTCCATGACTACCACTAATATAAATTCCTGGTTCATCAGAAGTTATCATTCCAACTTCCATTGGATATTCATTTCCTGCAGTACCTATTCTTTGAGGTCCTTCATGAACATTTAAAACATGACCAACTCCATGTCCTGTACCATGATTGAAATTAATTCTATTCTTCCATAGATTATATCTTGTGAAAGCATCTAAATATCCACCATTAGTTCCTTCTAAGAACTTAGCTTCCATTAAAGCAATATGTGCCTTTAAAACTAATGTATAATGATAAATTTCTTCTTCTTTTAATTCTCCAAGTGCAACTGTTCTTGTTATATCAGTTGTTCCATCTAAGTAATGTCCACCACTATCAATTAAATATAATCCTCTTGGTTCAACTTTTACAGGATGTTCATGACTTGGTTTGTAATGTGGCATTGAAGCATTTGCCCCATAAGCAGAAATTGCTTCAAAACTGTCTTCAATAAACAAATCTTGTTGTTTTCTAAATTCAAATAACTTTTCAGACGCAATCATTTCTGTTATTGTTCCAGTTGAAACACCTGTTTCCAACCAATTTAAATATCTAACTAATGCAACACCATCTTTGATGTAAGCATTTTTTGTATTTTTAATTTCTATTTCATTTTTATGAGTTTTCATAATGGAAGTAAGATTTAAACCTGTAACAACATTAACTCCTCTTCCAATAGCTGAGTAAACGGCTACATTTGTTTTTCTTGTTTCTAAATACAAAGTCTTTTTAGCTTCAATATCAGAAATATCTCTTCCTATAACTTCATAAGCTTTGATAGAAATATTATTTTCCTTTAAATAATTTGCAACTTCTTCTGATAATTTAGATTTATCAATGTATAAATTACAAGCATTTTCAGAAACTAATAAATATGAAATTACTACAGGATTACATTGAACATCATTAGCTCTAATATTTAAAACATAAGCAATATCATCTAATGAGCCTATAAAATGATAATCTATTCCTTTTTCTTTCATCATTTCTCTAAGTCTTGCTATTCTATTAGAAGTTGACTCTCCAGAATATTTTTCATCAAAAATATAAACTTTACTATCTGGTTTTGCAGGACGACCTTCTTCATTCCAAATATCTCCCACATAATCAACATCAGTTATAAACTCAAAATTAGGTAACTTTTTCATTAAATTTTCATATTCTGCAACAGAAGTATTATTACCATCAAAAGCAATCTTTGCACCTCTATTTGGAAACTCTTTTAACAAGAATTCTTCAATAGAAATTGAATCAGGAACACCAATCTTATAAAGTTCAACTTCTCCAACAGCTAATTCTTTAGCGGCTTGAATAAAATATCTACCATCAGTCCATAAACCTGATTTCTTTGTAGTAATAACAGCAGTTCCTGCAGAACCTGTAAAACCTGTTATAAATTCTCTAGTTTTGTAATAATCCGCTAAATATTCTGATTGATGCGGATCTGAGCTAGGTACAATATAGGCATCTATATTTCTTTTAGCCATCAACTTTCTCAATTTACTAATTCTTTCATTAATCATAATGACAATACCCCCTTATAAATTTAAAACTAACAATTATATTATAGCATTGTATCTGTAATATTTCAATAAATTTTAAAATCTATAACAAAAAAATAGATACTATTTTAAAATAGTATCTATTTTACTTAAAATCAATTATTTTTTAGTTTTTAAATCTTTAGCAATTAACGCATCAAGAACTAATTCATAACCTTCTGCACCAAATTGTAATGATCTATTTACTCTACTAATTGTAGCAGTTGATGCTCCAGTTTCAAGTTCTATTTCGTTATAAGTTTTTCTTATCTTTAAAAGTTTAGCAACTTCTAATCTTTGTGAAATAGAATTTAATTCACGTAAAGTACATACATCTTCAAAGAAAGCATAGCAATCATCTTTAGATTTTAACATTAATATTGCTTCAAAAAACTCGTCTAATTGTTTTGATTGCAATTTTTTTAAATTTGACATAACACACCTCCATTTATTAAATAACATCTTAACATAATTATACCAAATAACAGCTTAACATAATTATACTTCATCGTAAAAGAATAGTCAAGTGCTAAATTGTATTTTTAAAAAAACTGGCGGGAATATGTGGGAATCGAACCCACCTAAGAAGCTACAAACTCCTCATGCTGGTTTTGAAGACCAGAGAGCACACCAGAACTCATCTACTCCCATAAAACAACATTAAGTATTATACATTATTTAACTAAAAAAATCAACCTTTTTACAAAAAAATTTTTCATAAAAAAGTCTATTCGAATTAAACTTTCTTTATTGTTTTTCTGAGAACTCTCCTATTATTTCAGTTATTTCGTTAATTTTATTAACTCTATCAAATTTTACTCTCTTAATCGATTTGGAAAATACCGCTGAAACTAAAACTCCAATTGCTATAGAACCTGCATGCACAACTGTACTTATTCCAATATCTAAAGCTAATAAATACTCATTTTTTGCAAAATATTCCATAGTGTGATACATTCCATACCCTGGAACTAACATTACAATTCCAACATATAAAAATACTGTAGAAGGCATTTTTAACCTTACAGAAAAGTATTCTGCAAATAACCCTACAACTATAGATGCAATCAAATTGCTAACCGCATTTCCAAAATGTTTACTACAAAAATAATAAACAATCCAACTGATAGTTCCAGTAATAGAACAGTAAATAATAGCTTTCTTTGGAACTATAAAAAATATTGAAAATGCAATACTAGATACAACCGCACAAATTATATTTAAAAATAAATCCATAAAATCACCTATCCAAAAAGTCTAAGAATTAGAACTACACCAACAGCAATAGAAACTGCTGTAAATATAGCAGACATTATTCCAATTATTCCTGACAAAATATCTCCTGATAAAATATCTCTCATTGAATTTGTTATTTGTATTCCTGGAAACAGAGGAACAATCCCTGCAATCAAAATACTTGATACATTTTCAATATGAATAATCCTAGACATAGTCATTGTAAAAAGTGCTACTGCACTTGCAGATAAAAAAGTTGTCAAGAATGATGGTAACTTTAATTTTTCTACATAAATCAAAAATAGCATTTCAACAAGCATAGCCATAGAAGCTGGAATAAAATCGCTTAAAGTTCCACCAAAAATAAAAGCTAAAAACGGTGCAGATATAGTAACTAACAAAACAATAGCTACATTACTATATGAACTTTTATTTTTTATATTTTTCAATTCTTTAAATGCTTGATCAATATCAACTTTTCCAGAAACTATATTTCTTGATAACTCATTTAGCAAAGCTATTTTTTCCAAATTTTTTCCAGAATCATTTAATCTTCTCATACTTGTATAAGTAGTTCCATTAAATACAAATGAAATAATTACCATATTACTTAAAGCAAAAGTGTTAACAGCCTTTATGTTTTCAAAAGACTTACAAATTCTATTTATACTATCCTCTACTCTATAAACTTCAGCTCCATTATAAAGCAAAGAATAAGAAAATTTTACACTAAAATTCAATAATTTCTTAGCTTCATAATCACTATTTATAGAATTATTCTTTGTCATTGTATTCATCTTCAATACGTTCTTCCATTTCTTTTAAAAATTTTCTTTTTGAACGAACAACATAAAAAATTAATAAAAACAGAATTGACGGAACAATAAGCACAACAGGATTTTTTAATAAATTAGAGATAGCTTCCATTCGTTCTTTATAATCTTTCTCAGACTTTTCACTTACCGCCTCTAGTCTGTTTTGTTTCTCTTCTTCAGTCAACTCATCATAATTTTTACTAAAATCATCTTTTGGTTTTGAATATTTATTAGCCTCTAATCTCTTATTTTTTTCAATTTCATCAAGATTAGGTACATAATCACCTTTATTAATCATATTCTGGAACAATTTAACTTCTGAATTTTCAGGATCTTTATCATTTGCTAAATATAGTGTTTTATAATTACCAGAAGTAGCTTTAAATATCCAAGTCAAATCTAAAGTATTATCTTTCTTCAAAATTCCTACAAAATAATCTCCTTTTGCTGGAGTTAATCTACTATAGCTATATTCTTTAAACTTAGGAACTTCTATTTCATTAAGATTTTCGCCTAGGAAAATAGTGGTAACTTTTATTTTAAATTTCCCATTAGAATCATCGGTTATATTTCCTATAAAAAAACTTCTATAATCCATATCATAAATTCTATTAGCCCTATCAAAATTATCATCTGCATATGAAACTTTTGAAATAAAGCTAAAACTAATGATTGAAATTAAAAACAAAACTAAAAATTTTTCTATGATATATTTTATATTTAAAAAAGTATTTTTCATAAAATCACCTCTAGATATATTTTACCATAAACTAAAAATAAAAAATAGAGAAGAAATAAATTCCTCTCTATTTTTTATTTTTACTATGCATTTTCTTTGTTTAATAATTTCATTAAAAAATAAACAACAGCTCCAATAACCAATCCACCAAGTCCAATTACTATTTTTTGCATATCTGAATTATATAATAACCAGAAACTTACAACTACTGCTAAAATTGGAATTACTGGTCCAAATGGAACTCTAAATGATGGTTTTAAATCTGGACGTTTCTTCCTTAAAACAATTACTGATAAACAAGTTGGTACATATTGTACAAATCTTGATACAACGCTTATAGCAGCTAATATTGCAAATGAACCTATTAATGATCCATATAAGCCTAAAGCTAAAGTTATAACGCCTGTAATAATTATTGCAATATATGGAACATCCTTTGAGCTCTTTTTAGCAATAACTCTAGGAATTAAACCATCATCAGCAAGAGCTGAACCACTTCTTGGTGTCATTATAGATGCAGCTAAATTAATACCACCTATTGATACTAATGTACCAGCACCAACTAAGTATTTTCCAGCATTACCAATAATTCTTTGGAAAGCTTCTTGAATAGGAGCTTTTGCAGTAACTAAATCTGTTCCTAAAATTCCTATTGCTATTCCAATAATTAAGACATAAAAAATCGAACAAATAAAGATAACCAATAAAATAGCTTTTGGTACATCTTTTTCTGGATTGTCCATGTCTTCAGCAGCAACAGCTATACTTTCAAACCCAGTAAATGCGTAGAATATTGTTAATGCAGCAGCACCAATAGCAGCACCAGCTGACATAGTTTGTCCACTAGCAGTTTTCCCAGGAACAAAGAACGGAGTAAAGTTTGATCCATTTATAAAGAACAAACCTACTGCAATAAAAATAATAAGTGGTAATAACTTTCCAGTTGTTACAATATTATTTAAAATCTTTGAAGTCTTAATACCTGATAAATTCACTAAAGTAAGTAAAACAACAATAATAGTAACTATAATAGCTTTTGCAATATTCTCATTAGCAAATGTTCCCTTAGGTAATAATCCCATTAAGGCTTCAGCAAAACCAACAGTCATTGTAGCCCAAGCAATAATAGCTATAGCCCATTTCATAAAACCTACTTCAAAACCAACAAACTCACCAAAGGCCTCCTTAGCATATACATAAGGACCTCCATTCTTTTTAAACATTCCACCAACTTCGGCAAAACATACTGCAATACTAATAACTAATAATGCATCAAATAATGTTACTAAAACAGCAGCTGGCCCAACTTGTGCCATAACCTTATTAGGTAACAAGAAAATACCAGAACCTATAATACCATTAAATCCTAAAAGAATAATACTAAATAAGCCCATCTTATTTTTATTAGTCATAAAAATATACACCTCCTACTTTTTGTATTCTATGACTTTTTTGACAAATGAATTAAAAATCTCTTGAGATTTTTTGCAATTTAAAGATAGCATTTCTGGATGCCATTGAAGTCCAATTACAAAACAATCTTCTGTTATTTTTTCAATAGATTCAACAACTCCATCAGAACTTTTTGCAACAATCTTAAATCCAGGTGCAACATCTTTTACTATTTGATGATGAAAACTATTTACTTTATATTCTTCACCTAAAATATTTCTCAAAAATGTTCCATCATTTAATTCTACCAAATGAGTAGCCTGACTTGGATTATCACCTTGATTATGTTTAAGTTTAACAAAATCTGCATAAGATAAATCTTGATATAAAGTTCCTCCATTAACAACGTTAATTATTTGATAACCTCTACAAATACCAAAAATAGGTTTCTTTAACTTAATGGCAGTTTTGTATATTTCCATATCAAAAGCATCTCTTTCAGGAAAAACTTCTCCAATTTTTAGTAATGGTTCTTCTCCATAATTATGTGGATCTACATCATGTCCACCTGATAAAATAATTCCATCAACTTGTTCAACCATTTCTCTAGTACTTTCCAAATCTTCATTAAATGGTATAATAAAAGGAATACCACCCGCTCTTAATATAGCTTCTACATAATCTTGATTTACATAAGATCTTCTATATCCTGAAAAAGTATTACCCTTATTAATCAAAATACTACCTGAAATTCCAATAATCGGTTTCATAAAATCGCCTCCTTAAATAGTGTCTTAACAATTATATCACTAAAGCTACTAAAATACAATATAAAATGGCATTTATTAATAAAAAAATCTAAATAATATCAATGTATTAATTCTGCTTCTAAGATAATGTTAATCAATTTTTTTATACCCAATTTTTGCAAAAAAAAAGAGTCAAATATAATTTATTTGATTCTTTAGTTAAAAATTAGCAATCACAAAACTGTAATCACTTTGTTTGGCGTGCCATAGAGGATTCGAACCCCTGGCCTTTTGGTCCGTAGCCAAACGCTCTATCCAGCTGAGCTAATGGCACATAATACAAAACTCAGAATAAATTCTGAGTTCTTGGAGCGGAAGACGAGATTCGAACTCGCGACCCTCGCCTTGGCAAGGCGATGCTCTACCACTGAGCCACTCCCGCAAATATGGAGCTGGTGGGAGGACTTGAACCCCTAACCTACTGATTACAAGTCAGTTGCTCTACCAATTGAGCTACACCAGCATACTAGTGGCGACCTGGATGGGACTCGAACCCACGACCTCTAGCGTGACAGGCTAGCATTCTAACCAACTGAACTACCAGGCCGTATTTGGTGGGCACAATAGGGCTCGAACCTATGACCCCCTGCTTGTAAGGCAGATGCTCTCCCAACTGAGCTATGCGCCCAAATATAACCTTAATATAAAAATGGTAGCGGAGAAGGGATTTGAACCCCTGACACTGCGGGTATGAACCGCATGCTCTAGCCAACTGAGCTACTCCGCCACATAAAAATTAAATGGTGACCCCACCGGGATTCGAACCCGGGTTACCGCCGTGAAAGGGCGATGTCTTAACCGCTTGACCATGGGGCCTAAAACTGGTGCCGAGGACCGGAATCGAACCGGTACGATGAGTTAACATCGCAGGATTTTAAGTCCTGTGCGTCTGCCAGTTCCGCCACCCCGGCATAATTGGCTCCCAGGGTGGGGCTCGAACCCACAACCTACCGGTTAACAGCCGGGTGCTCCACCATTGAGCTACCTAGGAGTTTGGCTGTTTTCTATTCTTCCAATACGAGATGTATCAGTACCTTCGACGTTTAGGAGCTTAACTTCTGTGTTCGAGATGGGAACAGGTGTATCCTCCTAGCCATCACAGCCATACTTGTCTATTTAATTTTGCTGTTAAGCTCTGAGCTTTCACTGTCGAAACTTACCATTTGTTTCACAAATGGAGTTTCTTAGCATCTGACCTACGACACAATCACAGATTGCTGTTAGGTCATTAACTTCTGTGTTCGGGATGGAAACAGGTGTATCCTCCTAGCCATTACAGCCATACTTGTTTATTTACTTTTCTTTGCCGTTAAGCTCCGAGCTTTCACTGTCGAAACTTGCCATTTGTTTCACAAATGGAGTTTCTTAGTATCTGACCTACGACGCAATCTCAGATTGCTGTTAGGTCATTAACTTCTGTGTTCGGGATGGGAACAGGTGTATCCTCCTAGCCATTACAGCCATACTTATTTGTTTAATTTTGCTGTTAAGCTCTGAGCTTTCACAACAATAAACAAAATTAATTATTTATATAAACAAAAAACCATTCTTTCGAGTGGTTTGTTTGGCTGTTTTCTATTCTCCCAGTACGAGATGTACTAGTACCTTCGACGTTTAAGAGCTTAACTTCTGTGTTCGAGATGGGAACAGGTGTATCCTCTTAGCCATCACAGCCATACTTGTTTATTTACTTTTCTTTGCCGTTAAGCTCTGAGCTTTCACTGTCGAAACTTACCAT
>NZ_JAYKBO010000003.1:0-183933 GCF_035282635.1 Parvimonas sp. D2 | reverse complement strand
GAACCTTGTTGCTTCGCAATAACAACCCCACCCTTCCACGATGCTTTGCATCGGGTGGGTACCCGGGAACCTTGTTGCTTCGCAATAACAACCCCACCCTTCCACGATGCTTTGCATCGGGTGGGTACCCGGGAACCTTGTTGTTTCACAATAAAAAACATACTCGTATAAAAACGAGTATTTTTTTTATAAAAAATTTTTGGAGAAACATTTCTTTCAAAAATTTAATAATATTTTTTAAAAAGATAAACTAATAAAAAAATCTGATATTTACTGAAGTCTATATGCTTCATCATAACGCTTGAGTATTGAATTGCAATATACTTTATTGTCGTTAAGCTGTATTAATTTAAATATATATTTAATTTATTTGACCTATAGATATAAAAATGTTATCATTATTATGATAGTTGAGTAAATTTTATTAAGTAATGAAATTTATTCAAATTGAGTTATTAGATTTAGGCTCTAGTAACTATGTATTTTTAAAAATAATCGCCATTATATTTTTAAAAATAGGTATAATATCAAACACATTCTATGAGGAGGAGCAAGCAATGAAAAAAAGATTTTATTGTATGATGTTGAGTGTACTTATGGTATTAGGTACTCTATTACCTGCTTTCAGAGTTTCAGCTGAATCGGGTAGAAATATTTCACCAAATGTAAATATTACAAAATTTACAATTACAAATGGGCAAGGACAAGAATTAAAAAAATTCTACAGCTGGAGTAGATTTAGAGTTAATTTGGAATGGAATGCTCAAAAGTATGGAAATACTTTGAAAAAAGGTGATTACTTTGAAGTTAAACTGCCAGATAAATTTAAGTTTATAGGAGATTCTGCAGCAGTTAATTTTCCAATCTATGGACTAGATGGAAAAACAGTTTATGGACAAGGACATATTGATGTTAAAAAAGATGGGGGAGGAACTTTAAGAGTAACTCTAAATGAAAAAGTTGAAAATCTTTACAATGTAAAAGGTAAAGTTTCAATGGAATCTTTATTTAATTATAGCAAAATAAAGGCTGGGGAAAAAAATAGATTAGAAATAGAGATTAATGGTAAAAAAATTCCTAAAGACATTGATATAGAAAAGCCAGGAGAAATAGACGAAATTTTAACTAAATGGCCAAGCAGAATAAATGAAAATGCTAATGAAGTAAGATGGAATGTTCGTTTTAATGTAAATGGTAAAAGTTTTAATAATGTTGCTTTTGAAGATCAATTAACAGTTGAAAAAGGTGATTTTAGTGGACTTCGCTACATAAGAGACAGTTTCGTTCTTCAAAAGGTTAAATTTGACAAATATGGAAACATAAGAAAAGTTATATCAGAGGAAAAAATCGGTAATAAAGTTCAATTCTCTGAAAATGATACAAAATTCAGATTTGTACTTGGAAATGTTAATAATGGCGACCAATATATGTTAAGATATAAATCAACTTACAAGCCTAATATTGTGATAAAAAATAGATTAAAAATGATATCACAAGGAAAAACTAAAGAAGTATCAAGTAGATATAAAAGTGCACTTTCAAACGGAAGCATTGAAGGTGATTTGCTAGGAAAGATAAAGATTATTAAAGTTGATGCTGAAAATAAACAAATGCCTTTAAAAGGTGCTAAGTTTAAAATTACAAATAAGGCAACAAAACAAACCTTTGAATTAGTAACTGACGAAAAAGGGGAAGCTGTTTCTGATAAATTAGTTAAAGGAACTTATGAAATTACAGAAATTGAAGCTCCTGCAGGTTGGATAAAGAATGACGAAATTATTAATGTTGAAGTAAAAGATGATGTAGCTGTAATAAGAACTATAACTAATAAGAGAGCAAAAACTGAAGTAAAAGTTAATAAGACTTGGGTTGGTAAAAAAGCTTCAAGTGTTAAAGTTAATTTATTAGCTGATGGCAAAAAAATCGATCAAGTTACTTTGAGCGAAGAAAATAATTGGCAACATACTTTTAAAAACTTAAATAAATTTAAAGATGACGGAAAAACTGAAATCAAATATACTGTTGAAGAAGAAAAAATCAATGGTTATGATACAGAAATAAAACAAAATGGAACTAATGATTTTACTATCATAAATAAAAGTAATGAAAAAGTTAAAATTCCTGTAGAAAAGAGATGGGAAGACAATAATAACCAAGATGGTAAAAGAGTTAAAGAAGTAGTTGTAAGATTACTACAAGATGGTATTCCTACAGATAAGACTATAAAATTAAATGAAGAAAATGGTTGGAAAGGTGAATTTACAAACCTTGACAAATATGATGCAAAAGGAAATGAAATCAAGTACACTGTTAAAGAAGAAACAGTAGTTGATGGATATGAAAATGAAATAATTGCAGGAGAAGTAGGTGGAGTTTTAGGATATATCATCAAAAACAAACATAATGTTGAAAAAACTGAAATCCCTGTAGAAAAGAAATGGATTGGACCAGAAAGCGTTGAAGAAGTAACTGTAAAATTACTTGCTGATGGAGAAGATACTGGTAAAACTTTAACTTTAAAGAAGAGTGAAAATTGGAAAGGTAAATTTACAAACCTTGACAAGTATAAAAACGGAAAAGAAATAGTTTATACAGTTCAAGAAGTAAGTGTTAAAGGTTACGAAAGCAAGATAGAAGGAAATGCAAAAGACGGCTTTGTGATTACTAATAAGAATATAGCAAAGACAGAAGTTCCTGTAGAAAAGAAATGGCTAGGAAAAGCTGTAAATGAAATCGAAGTAAAACTTTTAGCAAATGGGCAAGAAGTTCAATCAGCTAAATTAAGCGAAGCAAATTCTTGGAAACATACATTCAAAGACTTGCCAAAATATGACGATAACGGAAAAGAAATAACTTATACAGTAAAAGAAGTAGCAATTGAAGGTTACGAAAGCAAGATAGAAGGAAATGCAAAAGACGGCTTTGTAATCACTAATAAGAATTTAGCAAAGACAGAAGTTCCTGTAGAAAAGAAATGGCTAGGAAAAGCTGTAAACGAAATTGAAGTTAAATTATTAGCAAATGGACAAGAAGTTCAATCAGCTAAATTAAATGAAGCAAATTCTTGGAAACATACATTCAAAGATTTACCTGTATATGATGACAATGGAAAAGAAATAGTTTATACAGTAAAAGAAGTAGCAATTGAAGGTTACGAAAGCAAGATAGAAGGAAATGCAAAAGACGGCTTTGTTATCACTAATAAGAATTTAGCGAAGACAGAAATTCCTGTAGAAAAGAAATGGTTAGGAAAAGCTGTAAATGAAATCGAAGTAAAACTTTTAGCAAATGGGCAAGAAGTTCAATCAGCTAAATTAAATGAAGCAAATTCTTGGAAACATACATTCAAAGACTTACCTGTATATGATGACAATGGAAAAGAAATAACTTATACAGTAAAAGAAGTAGCAATTGAAGGTTATGAAAGCAAGATAGAAGGAAATGCAAAAGATGGCTTTGTAATCACTAATAAGAATTTGGCAAAGACAGAAGTTCCTGTAGAAAAGAAATGGATAGGAAAAGCTGTAAACGAAATTGAAGTTAAATTATTAGCAAATGGACAAGAAGTTCAATCAGCTAAATTAAATGAAGCAAATTCTTGGAAACATACATTCAAAGACTTACCTGTATATGATGACAATGGAAAAGAAATAGTTTATACAGTAAAAGAAGTAGCAATTGAAGGTTACGAAAGCAAGATAGAAGGAAATGCAAAAGATGGTTTTGTAATTACAAATAAGAATTTAGCAAAGACAGAAGTTCCTGTAGAAAAGAAATGGATAGGAAAAGCTGTAAATGAAATCGAAGTTAAATTGTTAGCAAATGGACAAGAAGTTCAATCAGCTAAATTAAATGAAGCAAATTCTTGGAAACATACATTCAAAGACCTACCTGTATATGATGACAATGGAAAAGAAATAGTTTATACAGTAAAAGAAGTGGAAATTGAAGGATATGAAAGCAAGATAGAAGGAAATGCAAAAGACGGTTTTGTAATTACTAATAGAAATGTAGAAAAAACACAAGTTCCAGTTGAAAAGAAATGGATTGGAAAGGTATTAAAAGAAATTGAAGTACAACTTTTAGCAAATGGAAAAGAAATTCAAAATGTTAAGTTGAACGAAGGAAATTCTTGGAAACATACTTTCAAAGACTTGCCAAAATATGATGAAAACGGAAAAGAAATAACTTATACAGTAAATGAAGTTGCAGTTGAAGGCTATGATACTAAGATAGAAGGAAATGCAAAAGATGGCTTTGTAATTACTAATAAGGAAAAACCAATTAAACCAAGAGTTCCAAAAACATCAATAGGAACACAGTTATTTGGATATATGGCAATGGCTGGAGTGAGTCTTGGACTTTTACAAATTTCTAGAAAGAAAAGAAATAAATAGGTAATAAAAAAGAGGGCATAGGCTCTCTTTTTTTGTTGTTTTACAATACATTTCACGTCATAGCAGTTGGCAAAGAAAAGCTCCTAACACGTCATCTCGAGCGTAGTCAATCTAGCCCTAACTTTGTTTACTTGTAAACAAAAGTAGGTCTGACGGAGTCATTGTAGCATTTGATAAAATGACTCTGGAGATCTCAACTATTGCTGGCAAGCAATAGTATTTCTGAAAGAAATAAAAAATAATTAGATAAAATTATTATGCAAATCTCTCAAAGCCCTATTTAGTATGAGAGTTTCATATTTTATGTATCTACGATACATTTACTTTTGCTAAAGCAAAAGTGTGAGATTTCTCCGCTACACTTCGTTTCGGTCGAAATGACGTATAATAGAAATTACTTTGATTGGTAGCTTAACGTGAATAGTAAATAAACTTCAAATTATCGTTATAAATATAATAGAAAAAAATAAAAAATTCTATAATTTTTATTTAAACATAATATAAAAAACAAACTAATTCACATCATAGCAGTTGGTAAAGAAAAGCTCCTAATACGTCATCTCGACTGAAATGAACGAAGTGAATCTAGCCCTAACTTTGTTTACTTGTAAACAAAAGTAGGTCTGACGAGTCAATTGTATCTTTAGATACAATTGCACTGGAGATCTCATTACTATTATTTGTTTACAAATAATAGTAAGTTCTATAAAGGACTTAAAAAAGCATACTTATTTTTATTAAGTATGCTTTTAATTTATTTATTAAAATCTTCCTACATCTTCTCTGTAGAAGAAAGAATCGCTCTTTAATTTTTCAATATCTCTGTAAGCTAATTCTCTTGCTTTTTCAAAATCTTCTGCCATAGCTGTTACAATTAAATTTCTTCCGCCCTTTGCATAGAGTTGATTGTTTTTTTCTTCAACTCCCATAAAGCAAATATCACTTTCTATCGGAACTAGATTAATTTTGTCTTGACATTTTTCCTTTGACGGATAACCGTTAGATGCAAGAACTACACCAACACAAACTTCATCATTCCATTTGATTTCAGGTTCTTTATCATTCATTACATCCAAAATGTTTTGAACAAAGTCGGACTCTAAACGTGGCAATAGGACTTCAGCTTCAGGATCTCCAAGTCTGGCGTTAAAACTTAAAACTTTTATTCCATCTTTTGTTACAACAATTTCTCCATATAAAAATCCTTCAAATCCATAACCGTCTTCAAACATTGATTTTGCCATCGGTTTTAAGATTTTATCGACAACTTGTTCAATTTCATTATCTGTAATTTTTGCGACAGGGCTACAAGCTCCCATACCACCTGTATGTTCAGCATCGTCGCTATCAGATGTTCTCTTATAATCCTTAACAATTTGAAGCGGATAAACTTCGCTATTTTTTACTAATGCAAAGATTGAGAATTCTTTACCTATGATAAATTCTTCAACTAAAATTTTTGAATTTTCATTTTCATCAAAGATTTCATTAACTATATCTGTTGCTATTTTGTTGCTTCTTGCAATGAAAATTCCCATATTTTTTGGAAGAGAATCAATCTTTATAGTAACAGGAAATTTTTCAATTTCTGAAACAAATTTTAAAGCTTGTTCTCTATCAGTAAATACAACATATTTAGTTGTAGGTATCTTTAATTTTTCCATAAGTTGTTTAGTAAAATATCTACTTGATTCTATTCTTGTTGCAGATTTAGTAGGTCCAAAAAGTCTTAAATCATTTTTATCAAACTCGTCTTTTATTCCAAGAGCTAAAACGTCAGCAGGGCCTACTATAGTTAAGTCGATATTTTCTTTTATTGCAAAGTCTTTAATTTTTTCAATATCATACATATCTATATCTACTTTTGTTGCACCATCCATCTTGCAATTTCCAGGTAAAACATAGATTTTTTCAACTAATTTACTCTTTTGACATGACTTTAACATTGCATGTTCACGTCCACCTTTTCCAATAATTAGTATTTTCATAAAATCACCTCTTTTTTATTAACTTTATAATTATATATAAAAATTTTTTTGATATTAAAATTGAATACATAATAAGTATAATTTAACTTTGTTAAATTATACTTATTATATCACTAGAACAAAGTTTTTTCAATTTTATTTTTTCATATTAATAAGAAATGTTAATTTTTTGTACAAATTTTTAGTTGAAAGTGGTTATTTTTATTGTATTTATTTAATTTTTTAGATAAAAGGGTATATAAAATTTAACTCAAAAATTTATATTAGTAAAGGAGGACTAGAATGTTACAGCTTAAGAATATAAGTAAAAGTTATAAAACAGGAGATTTAATTCAAAAAGCATTAGATAATGTATCTCTTAATTTTAGAGATAACGAATTCGTATCTATTCTTGGTCCGAGTGGTAGTGGAAAATCTACTCTATTAAATATAATAGGTGGATTAGATAAATATGAACAAGGTGAGCTTTTAATTGATGGAATATCAACTAAAAAATATAAAAATGAAGATTGGGATAGTTATAGAAATCATACAATAGGTTTTGTTTTTCAAAGTTATAATTTAATTTCTCATCAGACTATTTTAGCCAATGTGGAATTGGCTTTAACTATTTCTGGGATATCTAAGGCTGAAAGAGAAAAAAGAGCGATAGATGTATTGGATAAGGTTGGACTTAAAAGTCAAATGCATAAAAAGCCTAATCAGTTATCCGGTGGGCAAATGCAAAGAGTTGCAATAGCAAGGGCTCTTGTAAATAATCCAAGCATTGTACTTGCGGATGAACCTACAGGTGCGCTTGATTCGGAAACAAGTGTTCAAGTTATGGAGTTACTTAAAGAGGTAGCCAAGGATAGACTTGTAATAATGGTTACTCATAATCCTAAGTTGGCAAATGAATATTCAACTAGAATTGTTGAATTAAATGACGGACGAATTATTTCTGATACCAACCCTTTTGTTTTAGAGAATGAGAGTGAAGGTGTTCATAAAAATTTTGGGAAGTCCTCAATGTCATATCTAACAAGTATAGCTTTAAGTTTTAATAACTTAAAAACTAAATTCAAAAGAACTCTTATGGTTGCGATTGCAGGTTCAATTGGAATAATTGGTATAGCTTTAATTTTAGGTTTATCCAATGGTGTAAATCAGTTTATCAAGGATACCGAAGAGGAAACAATGATTTCTTATCCAATAGAGATTGATAAAAGTAGTTTTTCTATGGGTAGAATGTTTGAAACATCAAGTGGAGAAAATAATGATGGAGATATAACAGAAGTCAAAACTATTCAAAAGATGCTATCTGCAATTAATAAAAATGATTTATCTTCTTTAAAAGAATATTTTGAAAATGACGGAAAAGCAATTAATGATTATGCTAAGACGATAGAATATAAATATGATATTACTCCTAGGATTTATACTTTAAATAATGAAAAATATGTTCAAGTAAATCCAAATGAAGCAATGAAATCAATGGGTTTGTCATCTAATAATTTTCTTTTTTCAAGAAATTCTATGAGGGCATTTTATAAATTACCTAAGAATCCTGACTTATACAAGGATAAATACACTTTAAAATATGGTTCTTGGCCAAGCAATGAAAATGAAGCGATAGTAATAACTAATTCAAAGGGTTCTCTATCTGATTTTATTTTTTATTCACTGGGGCTTCGTGATAATGACGAGCTTTCAAAAATGGTAAAAAAATTTGCAAATAGAGAAAAAACAGATGTAGAAGAAGACAATACCTCTTGGAAATATGAAGATATTGTAGGTAGAGAATTTAAAGTTTTAAGTAGCTCACAACTTTATTCATATGACTCTAAAAATAAAGTTTATATAGAGAATTCTACTGATAGTCCATTTGTAGAAAATCTTTTAAAAAACAATTCAAAAAAATTAAAAATAGTTGGAATAGCTTCTCCAAATAGTGACGAAAGTTCATTAATTTTGTCAACTGGTATTTGGTATACGGATGACTTAGAAACAAATTTAAGAAAAATATCAAAAGAAAGTGAAATTGTAAAGGCACAAAAAGAAAGTCCAGATGTTAATGTTTTAACAAATACTCCTTTTGGAGAAAAAATTAAACAGAATTTAGACTTTGCAAAGTTATTTTCAATAGATCAGAAAAAACTGTTTGAAGCTTTTAAAATAGATACTTCTAAATTAAATTTTGATGCTAATTCAATGAAAAATATTGATTTTTCAAAATATTTAAATAATAGTTCGAATACGGATTTTTTAAAAAATTTAGATATAAAGCTCGATTCGGATAAATTAGTTGGACTAATAAGTAATATCCTAAAAGGATATTTAGATTATTCATCTAAAGATCCTTCGACTAATTATAGCGAATTGCTAAAATCAATAAGTGATTATATGAAAACTGATGAGGCAAAAAATATTTTAAAAGAATTTTTTTCTAAGATGATTTCTAAAAATTCTGGTTCTTTAATTACAAATGAAAAGATAACCGATATAATGAAATCCATTATGTCAGGATATCCTGAATTTGCAAAAAAGAATAACTATACAGATCCTAATAAATTTAATCAATATTTACTTGAGTATTTTAAAAGTCCAGAAGCGAGAGAAAAAGTTTCAGCTGAAACTAGAAAGCTATTAAATTCTTTGGGAGAAAATTTAAAAATAGATAATAAAGATATATCAGAATTAGCAGAAGCTTTATCAAATGGATATTTGAAATATGCTAAAGAAAATAACAAGCCTGATCCATCTAAATTAAAAGATTCTTTTAATTCTTATATTGCAACTGATGAAGCAAAAAATATGATTTCTTCGGGAGTGAATGACTTAATAAAAGGTAGTTTACAAGGAAATCAAAATTCTTCACAAAGTTTTGTGGAAAATTTGATGAAAAATATATCAACTGCAATAGCCGATAATATTAAAAATGTTCTAACATCTTCTATGAAAAATTTACCACAGGCAATATCCATAGATCCAAGTAAATTCGGAAATGCCTTTTCAATGAATTTAAATGAAGAAGAAATAAAATCATTTATTATGGCTATGGCTAATAGTAATGAAAGTTCGTATGAGAATAATATGAAATTATTTAACTATGCGGAAGATAATGATATTTCTAAAATTAGTATATATCCTAAAGATTTTGAAGCTAAAAAATCAATAATTTCCTTACTTGATAGCTATAATGAGATGAGGAAAAACAATTCCGAAGAGGATAAAATGATAACCTATACAGATTTAGTTGGAGCGATACTTTCTTCCGTAACTACAATTATAAATGTAATAAGTTATGTATTAATTGCTTTCGTATCCATATCGCTCATTGTTTCTTCAATTATGATTGGGGTTATAACTTATATAAGTGTACTTGAAAGAAAAAAAGAGATTGGAATTTTAAGATCCATCGGAGCTTCAAAGAAAAATATATCACAAGTCTTTAATGCGGAAACTGGAATAATCGGATTATTCGCAGGACTACTTGGAGTTGGAATAACATATTTATTACTAATACCGATAAATATTGTAATAAGAAAAGTTACTGAAATGCCGAATATAACGGCTTATTTATCCGTTCCACAGGCTATAACCTTAATCTTAATCAGTATGATTTTAACTTTAATAGGTGGATTTATTCCTTCAAAGAGTGCAGCAAAACAAAATCCAGTTGAAGCTTTGAGAACAGAATAGTAAATTTAGTAAAAACTAAGGAGATAATCCTTAGTTTTCTGTTTGATTTAATTGATAGATTTATTGCAAGAAAGAAATATAAAGTAGAATGAGAAATAGCTGTAAAACTAAAAAATAGGGTATAATATTGTTAAACATTTAGTGAGATTAAGTTATTAGGAGATATATAATGAGTGGTTTTTGGCTTTTGCTAGTATTTCTAATAGTAAGATTTGGATTACTATTAATCATAAAAAGGGAAGCTATTCAGCGAGCTGGATATTTTGCCCCAATACAAAAATCTGAACAAATAGCATACTACATCTATCAGATATCCAATATAGTTTTATTTATATGTATAATAATTTCAACAATAAAAATTGATTATTCTCTAAAATTTTATTTAGGATTAATTTTGTTTATCGTAGGAATAATACTATGTGCAATTTCCCTTGTATGTTTTGCATTCCCGAATGGCGATGGGTTAAATATCAATGGTATTTATAAATTTTCAAGAAATCCTATTTATGTGGCTTATTTTGTTTGCTTCTTAGGATCGTCTTTACTAATACAGTCTTTAATAATGTTTGTAACAGTAATAATCTTCCAAATTTCTGCTCATTGGATTATTGTCTCTGAAGAGAGATGGTGTATAGAAAAATTTGGAAAAAGTTATGAAGATTATATGAAAAAAGTTCGACGTTATTTTTAAATAAATTTGGATTTTACAACTAAAATAGCTTAAAATTTATAAAATATAGTTATTTTAAAAAAGAAAGGAAAACAAAATCATATGAGATATATACTTTTACTACGTGGAATAAATGTAGGAGGAAAGAACAAAGTATCAATGGGTGATTTAAAAAAATCATTGTCAAACGAAGGATTTAAAGATGTTTATTCTTATATCAACAGCGGGAATTTATTTTTTAGTACTGATGAATCTTATGATGATTGTATCTTAAAGATAAAATCTTTATTAGAAAGAGATTATGACTTTCATATACCTTTTACTTTGATTAGTAAAGAAGATTATTTAGAAGAAAAATCAGAATTACCTGACTGGTGGAAAGGAGAATTAGCAAGAAGAGATGTCCTTTTTATAAACAATCAAATTGACAAATCAGCTATTATAGATTTTATAAACAACTCCGAATTCTATAATGAAATAGTTTATATTGGTAAAAATGCAATATTTTGGGGGAAGTATGATGAGTCAGAATATTTAAAGTCAACATATCATAAAAAATTAATGAAACAAGATTTTTATAAAGAAATTACTATAAGAAATGGAAAAACATTTGAAAAGATAGCAGAAATTCTAGAAAATGAAAAATAAATAATGTTTAGAAAAAAACAGCAAAAAATATCTTTGCTGTTTTTTTAATTTTTAAAATATAAATTAGATAAAAAAACAATTGTCAAAAGGCTCTTTTTGATTGTTAAGATTTTTTGTTTTTCAAATTTTATAAAAATTTTTATATTTCATTGTTTTAATATTTTATATAAAAATATTTTTTCTTTTAAAATTGAGTAAAAATTTGATTTTTAGATTTTATTTATTGTATAAAAATAAATTTTTTTGATAAATTATTAAGACAACGATATTTTTAGTGACAAACAAGATTAATATACGATTAGAAGATTTATTGTTTTAAAAAAGATTTTGTGATTTTTGCTTTATTATTATAATACTATTTGAATTATTTATCCGCCTATACTATATAAAAATATTAATTTTTTTAATATAAGGTGTTGTAAACTTATCAAAATTGATGTATAATACATCTGGATGGTAAAAATTTTACTCAGTTATTTTGAAAGGAGATTGAATAATGAAAAGGATTTTAATGACAGGAGCACTTGGACAAATCGGTACAGAATTGGCTCTTTATTTGGGGGACATTTATGGAAGAGAAAATATCTTAGCTACAGATTGCTCAGATGCAAACAAAGCGGCTATCGAAGATATTCGTTTTGAAACATTAGACGTTACTGATCCAAAAAGAATGTTTGAATTAGCTAAAGAATTTAAAGCTGATACTATAGTAAATTTAGCAGCAATACTTTCTGCTAGAGGAGAAAGTATGCCACAATTAACTTGGAAGGTTAATGTTGACGGAGTTGTAAATACTTTAGAAGTTGCAAGAGAATTAAATGCAAAAGTATTTGTACCTTCATCAATAGCAGCATTTGGAGCAGGAACTCCACTTGATAATACACCACAAGTTACTATTCAAAGACCTAATACTATGTATGGAGTAACAAAAGTTTCAGGAGAACTTTTATGCGATTACTATTTTAATAAATTTGGAGTTGATGTAAGAGGAGTTCGTTATCCAGGAATTATTTCTTATAAAACATTACCTGGTGCAGGAACAACTGACTATGCAGTTCATATTTATTATGAAGCAATTAAAAACAAAGCTTACACTTCTTATATAGGTAAAGGAACTCAAATGGATATGCTTTATATGCCAGATGCACTTAAAGCAGTTGTTGATTTAATGGAAGCTGATCCTTCAAAACTTAAAGACAGAAATGCTTTCAATATTACAGCTATGAGTTTAACTCCAGAAATTTTAGAAGAAAGCATTAAAAAACATATGCCTGAATTTAAATTAAGCTACGATGTAGATCCAATCAGACAAGCTATAGCTGAAAGTTGGCCAAATTCATTAGATGACTCTGCAGCAAGAGAACAATGGGGTTGGAAACCAAGCTTTGATTTGGATAAGATGACAGTAGATATGTTAGAAAACTTAAGCAAAAAATTAAAATAGTTATAGATAGGAGAAAAAGATATGAGTATTCATGATTTAAAATTTTTACAAGAAAAAGTTAATAAGTTAAAAGAAGACGGAGTTTACCGTAAATTACCTGTATTAAATGGAAAGAATTCATCAACAATTGTTCTTGATGGAAAAGAAATGGTAAATTTATCTGCAAACAACTATTTAGGACTTGCTAATAATCCAGTTTTAAAGAAAAAAGCTCAAGAAGCTATTGAAAAATATGGTGTAGGTGCTGGTGCAGTAAGAACTATCATCGGAAATATGGATTTACACGAAGAATTGGAAAAGAAATTAGCAACTTTCAAAAAATCTCCAAGAGCATTTATATTCCAATCAGGTTATGATTGTAATATAGGAACTATCCAAGCAATTACAGAAAAAGGCGATTTAATAATCTCTGATGAATTAAACCATGCTTCAATTATCGACGGAATTAGAATGACTAAAGCTGATAAAGCAGTTTTCAAACACAGTGATATGGAAGACCTTGAAAGAGTTTTAAAAGAAGCTCAAGGAAAATATAAAACAATCTTAATTATTACTGATGGTGTTTTCTCAATGGATGGAGACCTTGCAAAATTACCTGAAATCGTAGAATTAGCAGAAAAATATAATGCATTAACTTATGTTGATGACGCTCATGGTTCAGGAGTAATGGGAAGCCACGGAAGAGGAACTGTAGATCATTTCGGATTACATGACAAAGTTGACTTTGTTATCGGAACTCTTTCAAAAGCTATCGGAGTTAAAGGTGGATATGTTGCTTGTAACGAAGTTGCTTACGAATGGTTAAACCATAGAGCAAGACCAGTACTATTTAGTACAACTTTATCTCCTGGAGATACTGCAGCTTGTATCGCATCTGTTGAAACTTTAATCGAATCAGATGAATTACAAAAGAAACTTTGGGATAATGCTAAATACTTTAAAGAACAATTAGGAAAATTAGGATTTAACACTGGTCATTCAGAAACTCCAATTACTCCAGTAATTATCGGAGATGAAGCAAAGACTATGGAATTTTCTAAAAAATTAAGAGAATATGGAGTATTCGGTTCAGCTATAGTATTCCCAACTGTACCAAGAGGAACAGGAAGAATTCGTTGTATGATTTCTGCAGCTCATAGTAAAGAAGAATTAGATAAAGCTGTAAAAGCATTCGAATTAGCTGGAAAAGATATGGGAATTCTTTAAGATTAAGCTTAAAAAATAGAGAAAAATATAAAAATATTAAAGAGGAGAAAATTTCTCCTCTTTTTTAACTTCATTTAAGTTTTTGTCGATATAATGTTATCAGTTGATAGATGAAACAATAGAAAAATACAATTCTACTATTAACTGCAAAATTTGTTTTTTGAATATATTTTTAAAAAATAAAAAATTTTTTAAAAAACTTTTTTCTTTAAGCTTACTTTAAGGTTGACAGTTTAAAATATATTCAAGATAATAAATGATATTAAAAAAGAGGTGATTATTATGGACGATAAAAGAGATAATATCTTCGATGAAAATGAAAATAATATAAAAAATGAAGAACATAAAGAAGAAACTTCAAGACAAAATGAAAATAATTTAAATGAAACACAAAAATTGTTCAATGAAGAAGATATGAATAACACAATCGATGAGGATTATGGAGAATATACTGAAGATCCATATGATTATTATAAACAACAAGAAATTTATGATGAACCATATATGGAAGATTCAAACACACAAGATAAAAAATTTGAATCTTATGTTGATGGTATTGTTCAAAAAGAATTTGAAAAAAGAAAAAAAGCTAATAGATTTAAATCTTTTTCAAAATTCTTATTAGCTATAATTTTAGCTAGTGCAATAAGCATAAGTGGTACTAGTTTCTACTTAAAGAGTAATAGTGGAAAGTCACTTTTAAATAATTCTTCAAATGATAAAGAAGCGACTGCAACAACTATTAATACTTCTGAAAAGCCAAATGTTGAAAAAGCAGTTGCACAAAAATCAATGCAATCAGTTGTAGGTATAACAACTGTTGGAGTTTCTGAAGATATGTTTTCCACTCAAAAACAAACAAAAGGACTTGGTTCAGGGGTTATAGTAAGTAAAGATGGTTACATTTTAACAAATAACCACGTTGTTGACCCTTCAAAGACAAAATCCGTAACAGTAATACTAAGTGATGGAACTAAAAGAGAAGCCAAAGTCTTATGGAGTGACAAAACTTTAGACTTAGCAGTTATCAAGATAGATCCAAGCGGTCTTAATTTAAAACCAGTTGAATTTGGGGACAGTTCTCAAGTTTCAATAGGTGATAAAGCTATAGCAATCGGTAATCCACTTGGTATAAATTTAAAATCAACTTTAACTTCTGGTTATATTTCAGGAAAAGATAGAGTTATTACTTTACAAGATGGATCTACTATGGAAGGTTTATTCCAAACAGATGCAGCAATAAACCCAGGAAATAGTGGTGGTGGATTATTTAATGATAAAGGACAACTTATCGGAATAAATACAGCCAAAGCTGGTAATAGTGACGGAATCGGATTTGCAATTCCTTCGAATTTGGCAAAACCTATTTTGGAACAAATAATTAAAAATGGTAAGTTTGAAAGTGTAACACTAGGTATAAAAGGTATAGATGTTTCACGATATAATGTCTTAGGACAAACAAAATTACCTGTTGACTCAGGTGTATATATTCATGAAGTTCTATCAGGTTCTCCAGCAGAATCTGCAGGGCTAAAACCTAAAGATATTATTACTAAAGTTGGAGATACTAAAGTTACATCTAACTCAAGTTTAAAAGCAGCTTTATTGAACTACAAGATAGGTGATAAAGTTAAACTTGAAGTTTACAGAGATGGAAAAGCAACTACAATAGAAGTTAAATTTGAAAAATTTAATCTAGAAAATAGTAGTAATGACAGTAAGAACAACAATAGTAAAAAATATAACAAGAATTTTAACGGAAATAATTTCGGTAACGATAATGAAGACGGTAGCGATAATTATGACGGAAATGATGATAATTAATTAGCATATTAGTAGAGATTTTTTTATAAATCCTCCGTAAAAATAAATAAATGCAAAAAAAGCTATGAATTATATTCATAGCTTTTTTTGTTACTCTATTTAAGAGTAGTATTTATAAATTATTTGTAAATATTTTCTTTAGACAGTTTAAATTCATAATTATCATCTTCATCAATTATTGTTTCATCATCAACAAATGAAAGTTTGTATTCTAACTTATTTGCTGTTAAATATTTTTTATCACCTTTTTTTACTATTTTAGGATTATCAAATGAAGTGGCATTTTCTTTTTTGATTTTATCTTTAGCCTTATTAACATCATCAGGAGTTGAATTTGGATTTATTTTGCTTGGTTCTCCTGAATATATAAGAACTTTTTCGGTAATTACAATTTCTCCGCCATTTTTACCAACAAATTTTTTTCCATAATAATTTTTAACTTCATTATTCCCCGTACAAGCAGTTAAAAGTAAAATCATAAAACATAATAATACTTTACTTATCTTCTTCATACTTTACCTCCAATTAAATAATATAATATGTAAATAGATAGAATCTAAAATTTTAAATAATCGCCATTCTTGTACCTACTAGGGTAAAAATAAAACATACTGCTCTCCAAAATCTTTTTTACAATATTAAACTAAATTGATTTCTCAATACTATATTATCAAAAAAAAAAAATAAAGTCAATATATATTTGAATAAATGTAAATTTTATAAAAAATTAATGAAGTATATTTATTATTCCCAAGTTATCCACATTTTTTGTGGATAACTGTAGTAAATCGTGGATTTTAGTTGAAAGTTGTACTGTATTTATGATATAATATATCGTTGAGTTATAAAAAAGAATTAAAATATAACTCATAATATGTCGTGATGTTTAATGTATAGTTTGTTTTTGTCTTTTTCTTTCGGAACTAACGTTAAGGTTCACGATAAAAGAAAGGGAAAAATATGATAGAAAATTTTAATGATTTTAATTTGTCGAAGGAAGTTTTAAAAGCCGTTGTTGAAATGGGCTTTGAAGAACCTTCTCCAATTCAAAAACAAGCAATTCCGACTATGTTAAACAACGAGGACATAATCGGTCAAGCACAAACGGGAACAGGAAAGACAGCATCGTTCGGTATTCCTATAGTAGAAAAAGTAAATAAAAACAGTAAGACAACTCAGGCTATGGTACTATGTCCAACAAGAGAATTGTCAATTCAAGTTGCAGAAGAAATTTCAAAACTTGCAAAGTATAAGGGAGTAACAGTTGTTCCAATCTATGGAGGACAACCTATAGAAAGACAAATCCGTTCTCTAAAAATGGGAGTTCAAGTTATTGTCGGAACTCCAGGACGTGTTATAGACCATATTAAGAGAAAAACTTTAAAAACTGAAAATATTAAAACTTTTGTATTGGATGAAGCTGATGAAATGTTTGATATGGGCTTTAGAGAAGATATTGAAAAAATTATAGGCTTTTTACCTTATGAAAGACAAACAACTTTCTTCTCTGCTACAATGGATCATGAAATGATGGACTTTGCTGCAAGATACCAAAGTGAACCAAGACTTATAAAAGTCGTACCAAAGGAATTGACAGTTCCAAAGGTAACTCAATACTATTTTGCACTTAAGCATAATATGAAACTTGAAATTCTATCCCGTATTTTAGATGTTCAAAATCCAAAACTTACAGTAGTTTTTTGTAATACTAAAAAAATGGTTGATGACTTAACTGCAGGACTTCAATCTCGTGGATATTTTGCGGATGGACTTCATGGAGATTTAAAACAAATCCAAAGAGATGGGGTAATGAATAAATTTAGAAATTCTACAATAGATATCTTGGTTGCGACAGATGTTGCTGCTCGTGGAATAGATGTTGACGATGTAGATTTAGTTATAAACTATGATATGCCTCAAGATGTGGAATACTATGTTCACAGAATAGGTAGAACTGCAAGAGCGGGCAGAGAGGGGACTGCAATAAGTTTTGTTTCTCCAAGGGAAATGAATACTTTATCTCAAATTCAAAAATACACAAAAACTAAAATAGAAAAAAGGGATATGCCAACTCTTAAAGACTTGATTAAAAGACATGAAGAAAGATTTATGGAAGACATCAAGGAAGAAATTAATAAAAATGAACATACAAAAGAGTTAAATCTAATAAATATTCTAATGAGTGAAGACTATTCTCCGATTGATATTGCAGCTTGTCTTTTAAAACATTATAATGAAAATAATAAACTTAACAATCACGAAGAACTTATAGACGTGGATATTAAGAAGAATAAGAAAAAGGGAAATGACAAAACTTCTATTTCAAACAAAGGCGGAAAGTCAAATGTTACTGAAAAAAATTCCGGAAGAATTTATATTAACATAGGTTCAAGAAAGGGAGTTTCTCAAAGACATATTGTTTCTGCACTTTGTAATGATGCAAATATAAGTGCTAGAGATATTGGAGATATTGAAATTTTTGAAAAGTTTAGCTTTGTAAATATCCATAAAAATGCACTTAAAGATGCAGTAAATAACTTAAATAATGCTCATATTAAGGGCTTTAAGGTTTTAGTTGAACTTGCGAATAAAAAAGAAGATTCTTCAAAATTTTCTGCAAAACCGAAAGATAAGAAAAATAAGAAGGATAAAAAAGACAAAAAGGGCGAAAAGTCTAAACGTGATAAAAAGAGAAGATAATTTAAGGTAAATTATGGAATTTTGTAAATATAAAAAAGATTTAAATTTTTCATACACAATGGGAGCTTTTCCGACTATTGAGCTTTTGCAGTCAAAGAATTACAAGAATATAGCAGTTTTGGTACATTCAAAATATGACGATAAAGCAGGTCTTGAAAAAATCTGTGATGAAAAAGGAATTAATTTAATTTATAATGATAAAATTGTAAATAAACTTCAAAGCAAGGAAAATACATTTGTAATAGGAGTTTTTGAAAAAAACTTTGCAAAGATAAAAAAAGACAATCACATACTATTATGTGAGCCGAGAGATAAGGGAAATTTAGGTACAATTTTAAGAACTGCATTGGGCTTTGGCTTTAAAAATATTGCAATAATCGACGGTTGTGATGTTTTTGATCCAAAAACAGTAAGAGCTTCAATGGGAGCAATCTTTAAGATGAATATAGAAATATTTAAAAATTTTGAAGAATACAAAAAAACTTTTGAAGAAAATAATATCTACTCTTTTATTTTAAATAAGGATTCAGTGTCTCTAAAAAATGTAGAGATTAAAAAGCCTTTTACATTGATGTTCGGAAATGAATCACACGGACTTGAAAACTTTGACTTAAGTGGAACAACTCCTATATTCATAGAACAGAGCGAAGACATAGATAGCTTTAATTTACCAATTGCAAGTTCAATAGCGATGTATAAATTTACGGAAAAAGAATAAAAAATATAAGTAAAAAGCAGGGAAAATCCCTGCTTTTTTACGTTATTCAAATTAAAACAAAATAAAATATTTTGTTTTATTTCTAATTATTAACACTTTTTAGAATTTATTTACTGTTCACGTCAAGCCGTTAAACAAAGGGACTTGCTTTATACGTCATTTCGACTGTAGCGATAGCGAAATGGATCTAGCCCTAACTTTGTTTACTTGTAAACAAAAGTAGGTCTGACGGGGTCGTTGTATCTTTTGATACAATGACTCTGGAGATCTCATACTTTTGCTTTAGCAAAAGTAAATGTATCGAAGATACATCAAAGACACATATTGTTTTACCAAAGTAAAAAAGCAGGGAAGTCCCTGCTTTTTTGTCTTAGTATGGATGCATTTAAGCATTAATAAAGTTTTCTAACTTTTCTTTTAATTCGTCAAATTCAAATCCACCTTTAATAGCAATCATTTCAAGAGTTGCAATATCTTTCATCATTGCAAATAATTCTGGATTATCAAGATTTGAATATTCTGGACTTAAAGTCTTTAAGAAGTTTTTAACTTCTGGATATTTTTCAACTAATTCACCAATTTTTGTACTTTTTTCTAATTTCATAGTATTTCTCCTTTTCTCTAATCAATTTAATTACTCTTTATATGATTTATTTTTTATGTTAATAACATTATAGCATAATTTGTATTGAAAATCTGTTGCATTTGAAACAAAAGAAAAAATTTTTAAAATTTTTTACATAAAAAAAAATTCCTATGAGTAAAACTCATAGGAATTGGTCGGGGTGAGAAGATTCGAACTCCCGGCCCCATGGTCCCAAACCACGTGCGCTACCAAACTGCGCTACACCCCGATACGATTACCTAAATATTATATAACTTTTATTATACTTTGTCAACACTTTTTTTGAAAATTTTTGTGTTAAGAAGTCATTTTTAGAGTGTTATTATACTATATAGGTTAAATCGTAAATTTAATTATTCTTTTGATGTAAATTTTTTATATCTTCTGCTGTAGGTTTATCAAATAGAAAAGTCTTTACAACTGCTAAAGTCTCTCTAACATTTGAAGCTATAACTGCCCCAAATGGAGTCTTTGCTGGAACAGTCCTTGCTAAAATTCCAAATCTATAAAGAATAAGTTTTGCCCTAAATAAATGATAGTCTGAAGAGATTACCATTATTTCTGATGGCTTTTTATCTAGCTTTTCTAATGCAAATTTTACATTTTCAAAAGTATTCTTGCTTTTTGTTTCAACGATAAGTCTTTCTTTATTAATTCCTTTTTCTACTAAATATTTTTGCATAAATTCTGCTTCAGAAAGTTCATTATTTTTTTCTTTTCCTCCACATAAAACAGCTTTTGCAGTCTTATGTTTATTTAAATATTCTACAGTAGTATCTAGTCTATTAATCAATGTTTTTGAAAGTTTTCCATTATTTGCCTCAGCTCCAAGCACTAAGACATAATTTTCATAAGTATCTATTTCATTCTTTTTAGAATGATAGATTAAAGATTGAATTAAGACGACTAAACACAAGCATAAGAATAGAAAAAATTTAAAAAGTTTTTTCATATTTACCTCCTATATGTGAGTTTCTAGCTGTTTGACAAATGCCTCTAGATAAGTTTGTTCTTCCTTTGAAAATCTATTAAAAATAGGGGAATCTATATCTAATACTCCGAATATTTTATCATTTCTAAAGATTGGAATAACAATCTCTGAATTGCTCTTGCCGTCACAGGCAATATGCCCTTCAAAATTATGAACATTTTCAACATTCAAAGTCTTTTTAAGACTTGCACTTGTTCCACAAACCCCTTCTCCTTTTTGTATTCTAACACAGGCAGGAAGCCCCTGAAAAGGTCCAAGAACTAGAGTGTTTGTCTTTTCATCTAAAAGATAAAATCCGACCCAATTAATTTTTTCTAAAAAGAAATTTAATAGGGCAGAAGCGTTTGATAAATTAGCTATTGTATTTTCTTCGCTATTGCATAATTCATACAAATCTTTTATTAAATAAGAGTATTGTTCTCCCAAGCTACCATCGTATTTAATTGGATTAAACATTAATACCTCCATGTTGTCAAAATATTTCTAAATCAAGTCTGATAAATTATTCATATTAAATTCTTTTAATAAGTCTTTTATTCCTGTTTTTATCTCATCTCTTTCAAAATCATGTTCATTTAAAAATTTAGAATCTTTTTCGTTGAGATATGAGTAAAAAAGGAGACCTATTAACAAACTATCTTGAGTTTTATATTTCAACATTTTAAATAAAGAATCTTCAGCTTCATTTATATTTCCATTGTCGATTTTTGATTTTAAATTTTTTAAAATTTCCTTGCTTTCTTCTAATTTTAATAGTTTTTCAGGCGAAGAACTTTTGTCGATTTTAAAGACAAATTCTAAAATCATACTTATCCATTCTTCAATTTTTCTCATTATATAATCATTTTTTAACATATTTTCTCCTAATCAATTACTTCAAGATATGATAGGTAAAAGTATGCAGTTGAGCATATTAACCCCAAGTTTAAAAATATCCATAAACCTGTAGTTTTTGCATATCTTGAAAAATAAGCGCCTATTGCTCCAACTATCTGTGGGAAAAAGAATCCTAAGTATCCAATATAATTTGGTAGGTGAATTCCTTGTCCTGTTTTGAAGGATTTTACATATAGTAATAGAACTGATTCTACTACGGCGCCAATTAAAAAAAGTATTGTTGATAAATTTTCTTTTTTCATATTAAAACTCCATAAACCAATATAAAATACATTATATATTCAAGATTAAATGTAATCAAGAAAAGAATTAAACTTATTATAGAGTAAATTTTATTAGAGTTACTCGTAAAATACATTGATAATCCAAGTAAAATTAAAGTTATAGGTTGTAAAGCCAATAAAATTTTTACATTTAAGTTCGAAAAGTGAACAGTAATACCCCAGAAAGCTGTGATGCAAAATGAAATCAAAGATAGTTTAAAAACTATTTTTGGTAAATTTTCATTGGATACCATATTGACCTCCTTATCTATATTAATAAATAAGTCTTTTTCTCCTAGCCGACTACTTCAATAAATGCTGCATAAAAGTAGAGAGCGGAAAACATTAAACCTATATTTAAGAATAACCACAATATTTGTATTTTTGCATGTCTTGAATAAAAAGCACCAATTGCTCCCATTACTTGTGGGAAAATCAGTCCAAAATATTTAAGATAATTAGAAAGTTGAATTCCTTGTCCAGTTTTAAAGGATTTTACATATAGTAACAAAATTATTTCTACCACAGTACCAAATAAATAAATTATCATAGATAGATTTTCTTTTTTCATATCTTACCTCCTAAGACCAATAAAAAAGTCATTATATGTTTAATATTAAATGTAATTAAGAAAAGAATTACACTTATTATAGAGTAAATTTTACTTAATTTTCTTGTAAAAAATATTGAAAATGCAAGTAAAATAAGAGTTAATACATATAGTACTAAAAAATATATCGAATCAAAATCATTCGCCAAATCTGTAAGATAATTTACAGAATATAGTAATACGGTAATTAAAAACGAGATTAAAGATAGTGAAAAAACTATTTTTGGTAAATTTTTACTCTTTGCTTCCATACTTACCTCCTTTATTTAGAGAAATTTAAAAAAGTTTTTTAAATTCCTCTTGTGCTAAAATAAGCTCGTGAGTCATTGCAGGATCGAAAGAAGTATGACCTGAAATAGGGAAAATCAATTTTGAATTATTTAGCTTTTCATGCAATAAATAAGCCCCAACAGGTCTGCAATCTACATCATATCTGCCATGAATAATTATTGTAGGAATATCTTTAATTTTTTCAACATTATCTAAAATATAATTTTCTTCAAAGAAACAATGATTTACAAAGTAGTGGCATTCCATAATTGCCATTGAAATATCTTCATCAGTGATTTCTTCTGAAATAACTCTCGGTTCAAGCGCAACTACTGAATTTTCAAACGCACTAAAAGACTTTCCGTATTTTTTCTTTGTTTCATAGTCATCTGAAGTTAAGTATTTGTAATAACTTTGAACATAATCTTTTCTTTCTTCTTCGTTAAAAGGAGATTTAAAGATTTCAAAGGCTTCAGGGAAGAACATTCCTGCTCCACCTTGATACAACCACTTAATATCCTCATCTCTTCCCAAGAAAATTCCTCTAAGAATTAAACCTACAACACTTTGCGGATAATTTTCTGCATAGTATAAGGAAAGAGTAGTTCCCCAAGAACCACCATAAACAAGCCATTTATCTATCTTTAAATGTTCTCTTATCTTTTCCATATCCTTTGCAAGATTTTGTGTATTATTGTCTTTTAATTCCAAAAATGGTTTACTTTTACCACAACCTCTTTGATCAATTGTTACTATTCTATAAAAAGATGGATCTAAAAATCTTTTAGATTTGTCGCCACAACCACAACCTGGCCCGCCGTGAACAAATACAACTGGGGCTCCATTTGGATTTCCTGATTGTTCGTAATATACTTCGTGAACATCATCAACTTTTAGATGTCCTTTGTCGAATGATTCAAATTCGGGAAAAAGTGTTTTATATTCCATATTAACCTCCAAAATAATATATCTATTTAGTCTATACTATATTAAATAAGTTCATTTGTCAAGTTGTATTTTATAGTCAAAATATGGTAAAATCATTGAATGAGATATTAGGAGGTTTTATGATAGGAATAGTAGCTGCTTGCCTTACAACATTTGCCTTTGCACCGCAAGTTATAAAGATAATAAAAGATAAAAATACACAATCTCTTTCTTTGATTATGTGTATTATGCAAACAACAGGAATTTTTCTTTGGTTGGTCCATGGTTTGATTATAAAAGACTTTGCTCTTATTTTTGCCAATAGCATTTCTTTTGTTCTAGTTTTAATTATACTTTTACATAAAATTAAATATAAATAGATTTATATATAAAAATATGATAAAATATAGCTAGAGTAAAATTTACTTAATAATTTTTAAGGAGCGAAGATATGGATTTACAAAAATTTAACAGAATCAAAAACGATGAAGGTTTTATAGCGGCTTTGGATCAAAGTGGTGGAAGTACACCGAAAGCATTAAGATTATATGGTGTAAATGAAGATGCTTACTCAAACGAAGCTGAAATGTTTGATTTAATTCACGAAATGCGTACAAGAATTGTTACTTCAAAGGCTTTTACTAAAGAACGTATATTAGGAGCAATTTTATTTGAAATGACAATGGAAAGAAAAGTTAACGGTAAATTCACTCCGGACTATTTATGGAATGAAAAAGGCATTGTTTCATTTTTAAAGGTTGACAAGGGCTTAGCTGAAGAAAAGAACGGAGTTCAACTTATGAAAGAAATTCCTAACTTGGCTGAAACTGTAAAAAAAGGCGTTGAATATGGAGTTTTTGGAACAAAAATGCGTTCAGTAATTAAAAAAGCAAATGAAGAAGCTATTAAAGAAGTAGTTGCTCAACAATTTGACTTTGCAAAACAAATTATCGCTGGGGGACTTGTTCCAATTGTTGAACCAGAAGTTGATATAAATTCAGCAGAAAAGGAAAAATGCGAAGAAATTTTAAAAAGGGAAATATTAAAAGAACTTGATAAATTAGAAGAAGGACAAGAAGTAATGTTAAAACTTACATTACCAACTGTTCCTAACTTCTATAAAGAATTAGTTGACCACAAGAGAGTCGTTAGAGTTGTTGCTCTTTCAGGTGGTTACTCAAGAGAAGAATCAAATGAACTTCTTGCTAAAAACCACGGAGTTATAGCAAGTTTCTCAAGAGCTTTAACAGAAGGACTTAATGTAAATCAAACTGGGGAAGAATTCGATAAAATGTTGGACAGCTCAATTCAAAGCATATTTGAGGCATCAAGAAAATAGTTTTTAATACAGCCGAGCAATCGGCTGTTTTTTTGTGGGAAAATTTAAGAAAAATAAAAAAAATGTTGACATATATATCGAGGTATGATATACTATAAATACATCGAGATACGATATATAATAGTTTGATATAAGGAGTCAAATATGGATTTAAAATTAAAAAAAATATATGCGCCTATGTCGGAAACTGCTTTTTATATTCTGTTTAGTTTACAAGTTCCTAATCATGGATATGGTATAGGGCAGGAAGTCAAAAAAAAGACTCAAAATGAAATAAATATAAGTCCAGGAACAATGTATGGAACTTTGTCGAAAATGGAAAAAGACGGACTTATAACTTTTGTTAGAGAAGAAGAAAAAAGAAAAATTTATTTAATAACTGAAATAGGTAGAGAAATATTAAATTTGGAATTGGAAAGAATAAAAAGATTGTATAAAAATAGTATTGGAGATGAATATTATGGCTAGAAGAAAAACAAAAATAAGATTTTTTACAGTTAGTGACTATGTAGATGAAGAAAAATGGTTAGAGAATAATCATAAAAGCGGCTGGAAGTTAGTTAATTTTATACCACCTTGTTTTTTTGTCTTTGAAGAATGTAATTCTGAGGAAGTAATTTATAAGTTAGACTATGAAAATAAAAAAGCTTCAGGAGATTATATACAAATGTATAAGGACTATGGTTGGGAATATTTATGTTCAGGTTTAGGATGGAATTATTTTAGAAAAGTAAATACAAATAGTATTACAGAATCAGAAAAAGAAATATTTTCAGACTCTCAATCTAAGTTAAATATGATTAATCATATTTATAAGACTAGGATGTTTCCATTATTTATTATATTTTTAGTTACTCTTATTCCTCAATTTTCGAAATTCGTCAAAGATACACATAGAAGTATAGATATATATTTCGGAGGAATTTTTATGGTTTTCTTCTTTGTATATTTATATATTTTTATTCACTGTGGATTTAAGTTAAGAAAGTTGAAAAAAGAATTAGAAAGATAAAAATTAAAAATACATTGTACGAATGGTTCTGAAGACCATTGCATAATTGATTATTGTTGTAATAAATTATAATTCTTATATTAATAAACTAATATTAAAATAGGACTGTGAATTTGATTTTATAGTCCTATTTTTATTGTGAAACAACAAGGTTCTCTGGGCACCAACCCAATGTAAAGCATCGTGGAAGGGTGGGGTTCTTATCGAATTAATTGAAATATTAGATTATATAATGTAAAATATAAATTAGTAAGGGTTTTGAATTTTATATTATAAAGGAGAGAATTTAAAATGAGAAAAATAAATTTTAGATATAATAAAAATACTCCGATTATGTTATATATTATGCTTATAATTGGAATAGCAGTAGGTTTTTTTCTTTATTATGAGTTCCTTATTTATTCTGGAATTGCAAGTACAAATGAGTTACAGTATTTTAAAGAACATCCTAACCATGCTATTTATTTGATTTTCTTATTAATTCCAGTTACCATGTTTTTATCTACTTGGATTATCTTTAAATTTTGGAGTAGAGAAGATGAAGAAGCAGAGCTTGAATTATATGATGATTATGCAATTTTAAAGATGAAAAATGAAAAAATTAAAATCCAAAAAGGTGAATTGGAGATTAAATTTCCACAACCACAGGCGATTTTATATACGACATATATATTAAAATTACCTGACCAAAGAATTGTATTTGTAGGTTCTTTAAAAGAAAAGGGAAAATCAAAGCTATCTCTAAACATCGCAATAGAAGAGTTATTAGATTATGAAAAGGTGAAAATATAAAATTTAGGAGTACAAAATGGCATATATTTATTTAATGAATAATAAAAAAATCTAAATTTAGAAATAGTTAAAAAACATGTTGAACATTTAAAAAAATTAGATGAGTCTGGAAAACTTATTTTATGTGGACCATTTACAGACTATGCTGGAGGGATGGTAGTTTTAAACTGTAAAAATATAGAAGAGGCAAGAGAAATTGCAGAGACTGATCCTTTTATAGCTGAAGGATATAAGACTTATGAACTTAGAACATTAGAAATTGCGAATAAAGAAAATAATTATGGACTTTAGGAATATAAAATATTTAGTTAATATAAATTACTTAAACAGTAGAAATTAAAAATCTACTGTTTTTTTATTGTGGCTTGCTTTTTAAATTTCAATGTAGTATAATAAGTATGAATAAACATACTTATTATACGGAGGTAATTATGAAAAGTAAAAAAGATAAAAAACTACATGCATGGACTGCGAAGGTAGGAACTAAAGGACAAATTGTTATTCCAAAAGAGGCAAGAGAAATTTTTTCTATAGAAACAGGAGAGAATTTGCTAATACTTGGAGACGAAAGGAGAGGATTGGCAATTCTAAATGGAGATTCAGCAACAAAAATTTTGATGAGTATTCAAGGAGATTTAAGCGATGAAGATTAGAATATTAAAATTTATAGGGATATTGCTTTTAGTTATAGCTGTTTTTGTTGTAATCTATGCAATTTATAATCTAAATTATGACTATTCAGGTGAAAAGTTTAGGAAGAATAAGGCTTCAAGTATAGGCTTAGAAGAAAAACAATTTAACCTAAAAAATGGAAATGTAATAAATTATGTTGAAGGACCAAAGAATGGTCCGGCTATTCTATTATTGCATGGACAAATGGTAGATTGGAAGGATTATCGTACTGTATTTCCTGAATTAGTAAAAAAATATCATGTCTTTGCACTTGATTATTATGGACATGGAAAATCAAGTAAAAATCCTGATTTATACAATATTGAAAGCATAGGTTCCGATATTGCATCATTTATTCAAGAAAAAATTGGAGAAAAAACAATTATTTCAGGACATTCATCAGGTGCACTCATTACTGCTTATATAGGTGCTAAATTCCCGCAAAATGTAAAAGCGATTATTTTAGAAGACGGACCATTTTTTGCAACAGAAAAAGGACGTGCCGAAAATACATTTTCTTATAAAACTTTCGAAAATATTCACAATTATTTAACTGAAAACCCTAATACTACTTATTTTGAACATTATCTAAAGAATGATCCGATGCGAAAACTATTTAATGAGGGTGGAAAAGATAATTGGGACAAAATTGTGGCTAAACCTGCAATGAAAAGATTTCAAAAGGATAAGACTAAAATACCGGTTATTTGGTATTATCCACCAAAGTTAGGAGTAAATACTTTACTTCAATTGACAGCTAATTTACAAGATAAAACAGGTGATTATGACTTAAGATTCGGAGATGCATTCTATGATTTCAGTTTCTTTAAGGGAATAAAACAAGAGGAATTGTTAAAAGAAATTACTGTTCCAACTTGTATATTACATGTAAAACCACCAAAAAATACAGCACCTTCATATTATAATGAAGAGGGGCTTCTGATTTCTGCAATGGATGAAAAAGATGCAAAGCGTGTTAAAGAATTGATTAAAGGTAGTACTTTAATTGAGGGATTCGATTCTATGCACGACATTCACGGGGATCAGCCAAAAGCATATTTGGAAAAAGTAGAAGAATTTTTAGATAATATAGAAAAGTAAAATTGGTAGATTAGAATTCATTGGAGGAATATATGATAGGCATTTATTTAAGTGGAACAGGAAACACAAAACATTGTGTTGAAAAACTTGTAAATTTGATAGATGATAAGTCAAAATGTGTTCCTTTAGAAATTCCACAGATTATAGATTTATTAAAAGAAGAGGATGTTATTTTTTTAGGATATCCAACTCAATTTTCTAATGCTCCATTTATGGTACGAGATTTTATTAAGAAAAATAGTCCTCTTTGGAAAGGTAAAAAAGTTTTTTGTGTAAATACAATGGGACTTTTCAGTGGAGATGGAGCGGGATGTACTGCAAGAATTTTAAAAAAATATGGAGCAGAAATTCTGGGAGGCATACAGATAAAAATGCCTGACTCCGTTTGCGACAGTAAGCTTTTGAAAAAATCTATTGAAGAAAATAGGCAAATAGTAAAAAATGCAGATAAGCGATTAGAAGAAGTTGCAGAACAGATTAAAAATGGAAAATATCCAAGAGAAGGACTATCTTTCATATCACATTTGAAGGGACTTTTTGGTCAAAGATTATGGTTTTATCGTAAAACTATGGGATATACTGATAAATTAAAAATAAACGATGATTGTAATGGTTGTGGTTTATGTAGTAGGGTTTGTCCAATGAAAAATATCCGCATAAAAGAGAAAAAAGCTGTTCCTGAAAACAAATGCGCAATGTGTTATAGATGTATAAGTCTATGTCCACAAAAGGCAATTACTTTGCTTGGAGATAAGGTAATTGAACAGTCTAGGTTTGAAAAATATGTATAATAATGTGATGATGAATATAAAGGATTAAATAAGTTGAAATTGTAGGATAAAATTATGAAGATATTGGAAATTAGAAAAAACAAAAAGCAGTATATGGAACTTTTACTTCTTGCTGATGAACAAGAAGATATGATTGACAAATATATTGATAGAGGAATAATGTTTATTTTAGAGGATAATGGTATTAAATCTGAATGTGTGATTACTGATGAGGGAAATGGAGTTCTTGAAATAAAAAACATTGCTACCAACCCTAACTTTCAAAGAATGGGTTACGGAAAAATTCTAATTGATTTTGTTGTTACTAAATATAAAAATCAATTTTCTACATTACAAGTTGGTACGGGAGATAGTCCTAAAACCATTGATTTTTATTTGAAATGTGGATTTTCTCGCTCTCATACTGTCAAAAATTTTTTTACGGATAATTATAATCACCCAATATATGAAGACGGTATCCAATTTGTTGATATGATTTATTTGCGTAGAGATTTATAAATTTGATTTTGTTTAAGCTAAAATACAGCAGTTTAACAGTAAGTCAATATGATTTACTGTTTTTTTATATTTGAATTATCAATAAATATGATGTAAAATATAAATTAGCAAATAAAAGTGGAATTTAAGGAGGCAATATGTGGTTAATAATTGGTATTGGAGCGATAGTTTTTGCAATATTGAATATTGTATTTTCACTTAATAATAAAAATTCAAAATGGTTCGGGTTTATAAGTTTGTCACTAACAGCATTGACTGTATGTGCATTTTATTCTCAAGCTTCAAGCTATGTCCTTAAAGAAGATTGGAGTGCACTTATGGATGTCGTTCCATCAGTTAGTAGGATATTATGGTTTTGCGTTTTTATGTCTATTTTAATAAATGCGATTCCGCTTTTTAGAGATAAGAAATAGAAAAATAATTTAAACAGTAAGTCAATATGGATTTACTGTTTTTTTGTATTTGAAATGTTAATAAATATGATGTAAAATATAAAATAATAAGAAAATATTTTTAGGAGGCGGATATGTGGTTAATAATTGCAATTGCAGGAATTAATTTTGCCTTAATAGCTCGTGTTAAGGAATTTCGAGATGAAAATTTCATATTTTTTAAAAGGATAAGTTTGTTGATAACTGCATTATGTTCTATTAATTTTATTTATTCCGCTATAATTTATAATTCTTATTTTGCTGGAGGAAATTGGAGAATGTTTTTAGAGACAATGCCTGGAGATTCTAAAAATGTATTAATTTGCATTGGTCTATCTATTTATGTAAATTTTGTTCCGATTTCTATTTTTAGAAAATAGTCAAAATATAGCTAAATAAAATTGATTTAAAAGGGAGATATAATATTGAGTAGTTGGAGTGGTATAAGGAAAAAACTTGAAAAAGAATATCTTGCTGAAAGTCTTCAAGGACATATTCAATATTTTGCTACAACTTATAGCAAAAGTCCTGACCACGAGGGACGAGCAGCAATAAGATATGACGTAAAAGAAATCATCAAAGGTTGTTTTTGGAATAACTGGTTTAAAGCCGATTTATTTCCTAAAGATGAAAAATACGAAGAAAGAATAAAAAAAGAAAATGCATTTATGGACGATACAGCTTTAAAATTGGGAGTATTTGACCAACGTTGTTTTTATAAAGCCTTTGCAGAATTTGACAATCAAAGCATAGAAATAAGCCTAAAAAGTGAAAATTTACTCGTAAGAATTTTTGCGATTTTAGATAGACGAGTTGGAAAAAGAAAGTTGATTCAAATGAAAGAAACAATAGAAAATGAGCTGGATACATTTCAGGAGTTCTATGCAATTCGTATGAATGCTGAAGGACTTATTTAAGTTTAAATAAATTTGGAGGAGAAGAGATTATGTTACTATTGGGCGTAAAAAAAGAAAATGATTGGCTTTTAGCTGAATATAATTTGACATATAAAGTTGGCTGGGAGAATATTTGTAAAGCAGTTAGTTTAGTATATGAATACTATGATAATGTAGAAATTCTAGTTGATAATAATAAGGTGAATATCTGCTCGAAAGAAGAAATTTTACAATTGGATGAAGCAAGAACAATGATAATTCGAGGAGTTTCAAAGATTATTCAAGTTCCATTAATGATAACATTCTTTAATCAATTACAAACTGTAAGAGTTTCCGTTGCCTGTGCAACAGATGAGTTCAAAGATGCAGACTATAAGAAATTCAATATGTCATTAGGGCAATACATGGATAGCATAGAATTGGCTATGTATAGGTAAAAAGAAAAAATGGAGGTATAGGAAATGAAAAAAAGAATTGCATTATTGGTTTATCCTGATTTTAGTTTGCAAGAAGTTGCAAATCTAATGTATGTATTTCGTTGGTATTTTGATACTTTTACCGATGTAATATATACAGAATTAAGCCCCGTTAGGAGTGAAGAAGGAATTTTGATAAATCCGGCAAAAACTTGTTCTGAGTTTTGTAAAGATGATTATGATTGTTTGATTCTTTCAGGATGTAGCGACTTAAGACAACCAATACGAAATAAAAAAATCAAAGAATTTTTAGAAAGTTTTGTAAATGATGATAGTTTTGTCATTGGTGCAATTTGTTCCAGTCCAATATTCCTAGCACAAGCAGGTTTGTTGAAAGGAAAAAAATATACAGATTCTTTATTTGTTGAAATGGGAGAATCATTTGCCTTTATTGAAGAAAATAATTTTTTACCACAATCAGTAGTTGAAGATGGAAATATTATAACAGCGGTTGGAAATGCATTTAATGAATTTGCAGTACAAGTTGCTAGGAAATTAGGATATGATTGTCCGGATAAAATATTAAGTGGTTATACTGACTCAGATGACATTAATGACTATATACATCATCTTCCTGAAGATGAAATATTAGAATTTAAAGAAGAATTTAAAGAATTCTTTTAAACAGTAAGTCTTAAGATTTACTGTTTTTTGCTGTATAGAGTTTGAATTTTATTTATTAAAAAGTAATTACAAGGCGATAGAAATATCATCTTTTTCTATAACAAAATATGAGATTTCCAGAGTAATTGTATCTAAAGATACAATTACCCCGTCAGACCTACTTTTGTTTACAAGTAAACAAAGTTAGGGCTAGATTCGCTCCATTCGTTTCACTCATTTCGGTCGAGATGACGTGTTAGGGGCGTTGTTTTGCAAGTTGCTATGACGTGAAACATATCGTTGTATAAGGTTATAAATATAGTTTGATGTTTATTTACCTTTAACGTTAAGCCCTTAATCGAAGATTTTTCCTTATACGTCATCTCGACTGGAGCAGAGCGGAATGGAGAGATCTCATAATTTTGCTTAAGCAAAAGTGAATGTATCGAAGATACATAAAATATGTAAATCTCATAAGCCCACGAGCATATCAACTTAAATTGAATGAAATATATACTTATGATATAATCATAATAAAGTATTTGCAATGAAAATTTAGATATAATCTTCTTAAATAGAAAGGAGTAAAAATAGTTTTAAATGAAAAACAATTAATATACGGTTATGATTATTACTTCAAAAATGAAAATAGACCTAAAAGTATTGTTGAGGTTTCTGAATATAATGGAGAAAGTGCAATTATAATAAATTGTACTCAATTGGATGATAGTTCTAATTCAAAGTATAAAACTGCAAAAGCAAGAAAAAATGTTGTAAATGAATGGTGTGATTTTTTAATTAAAAATCCAACGGCTTTTACAGAACTTACATTTTGTACAAGAATGCCACAAGAGTTGTTTAATGCGGTTTGTTCACAACAAAATCTTAAAAAATTATATATTAAGTGGGGAGTTTATCCTGATATTTCTAAGATTTCAAATCTTGTAAATCTTGAATATTTGCATTTAGGCTCAGGTTCAAGTGTAGGGAGTGTTGAACCAATTTCGAAATTAGAAAATTTAGTAGCTTTAACCGTTGAAAATTTTCAAAAAATTGACGATTATAGTCCACTTACAAATCTTAAAAAATTAGAAAGTCTCACAATTGAGGGGGATTGTTTTGCTCCAAAGAATATTCATATAAATTCTATTGATTTTTTGAAAGATATGAAGCAATTAAGATTTTTTAGATTTTTTACAAGTATTGTAAAAAGTAAGGATTACACTCCACTTTTAAGTCTTGAAAATATAGAACATTTATCTATTAAGCCGCTTAAAGAAGTTAATAAATTATATGATGAGATAATTAAATTACCTAAATTAAAATATGGAGCAATTGTATTTAATCCCGAATTTTATAAAAAATAGAAATTGAGGTGATATAATGAAACATGCAGTTATATACATACATGGGAAAGGCGGAAATTCTGCAGAAGCAGAACATTATAAAAAATTTTTTAGTGATGAATATAAAATTATTGGCTTTGATTACAAATCTGAATTTCCTTGGGATGCCAAGATAGAATTTTCAAAGTTTTTTGATTCCATAGTCTCTGAATATGATGATATTTACTTAATAGCAAATAGTTTGGGAGCTTATTATTCGATGCTTGCATTATCGGATAAGAAAATTAAAAAAGCTATGTTTATTTCACCAGTTGTAGATATGGAAAAAATAATTTTAAATATGATGAAAATGTCTAATGTTTCAGAGGAAGAATTATATAATAAAAAAGAAATTGCAACATCCTTTGGTGAAACTTTGTCTTGGGAATATCTTAGCTATGTTAGGAATAATCCAATAGAATGGAATATACCAACAGATATTCTCTATGCAGAAAATGACTTTCTAACTTCTTTGGAGACTATGACGAATTTTGCAAATAAAACTAATTCTAGTCTTACTATTATGAAAAATGGAGAGCATTATTTTCACACTGAAGAACAAATGAATTTTTTGGATAAATGGTTTAGTAAATTTATAAAAAATGAGTAAAATAATTTCACTAAAATAGTTGTTATAAATTAAAAAACAAGGATTAGAAAAATATAGTGATGTATTTTTGGGAGAATATGTAGATGGAAAGTTAATTCTAGCTCCTTATAATTAATAGTTTCAGAAGTAAAATAGATAGCGATAGTGCTATCTTTTTTTGTTGATAACAAGGGAATAATAAATTTTAACTATATGCAATTTGACTCGTATAGAAAATTTTTAAGATATATGATAGAATTTTTTTAAATAAAAGTAACTATATATAATTCTGATTATAAACTCCTCGAATTCGAGGGGTTATAAAAAACAAACCTACTCGTGAATCACGAGTAGGTTGTTTTATCTATTTACTTATTACAAATACTACTGACGGGGAGTTTTCTTCGTCAAATTCGTCTTTTTTGAAGTTTCCGTAGATTTCGTATTTTAGTCCGAGTCTGTTTACGAATGAAATTAGGTCATCAACTAGTAGTGGAACTAAAAGTTGTGTGTTTTCAAATTTTTCGTTTTCTGTTGTAAGAACTGTGTTGAAACGGATTTTGCTGTTTTCTCTGTAATAGTTTCTTGTAAATTTTACTTTTGTTCCAAGAGTCGGTAAGGCTCCAAGGAATAGGTCGTTTTTAAGAATGAAAGGTTTAAAGTTTACCCAGCTTAAGACTAATTTCCCGTTTTCTTTTAGTAAGTCCATAGTTTTTAAAATGAAGCTACATATTTGATTTATGTCTTCCAAATGTGCAATTGTTGTTCCAATGCAATAGCAGACGTCGAATTTTTCTTCAAAGTCTAATTCTAACATATTTTTTTCATATACTTTGAGTCCTTTTTTTCTTGCCTCATCTACCATATTTTCTTCCAAGTCGATACATATTACATTTTTTCCTAAGTTTTCCAAGTTTTTTGCAACGAGTCCTGTTGCACATCCTATGTCTAAATAGTCTTTTCCATCTGAAATATTATTTAAAAAATTTAATTGTGCTTCATTTGTTGGAAAAATATCTTCATAGTATTTACATATTTCTTTATAAAATTTATTCATAGAAACCTCCATTCTAAAAAATATAATGTTATAATTGATTATACCCAAATTTTTTAAAACAACTTTTTGTTTAGTTAGCATTTTGCATTGTTTTGTGGTAAAATATATTCGAATAGATTAATTATATTTAGGAGGCAATTGATGAAATTTTTTATTGACACAGCTAATGTTGATGAGATAAGAGAGATAAGTAAATGGGGTATTCTTGACGGCGTTACTACTAATCCGTCTTTGATAGCGAAAGAGGGAAGAGATTTTGTTGAAGTTATTACTGAAATCACTTCAATCGTTGACGGACCTATTTCAGCGGAAGTTATCAGTCTTGAAGCTGAAGGAATGGTAAAAGAAGCTAGAGAACTTTGTAAGATAAATAAGAATATTGTAATAAAAATTCCTATGACTGAAGAGGGATTAAAGGCTGTTAATGTTTTAAGTAAAGATGGAATAAAGACAAATGTTACTTTAATTTTCTCTGCAACTCAAGCACTTCTTGCAGCAAAGGCAGGAGCAACTTATGTAAGTCCGTTTTTAGGTAGACTTGATGATATTAGCTCTGAAGGAATGATTTTAATTGAAGATATTTTCGAAGTTTTCAGCAATTATGCGATTACAACTGAAATCATTGCCGCATCTGTAAGAACTCCAATGCATGTTCTTCAAATTGCAAAGAGTGGAGCAGATATTGCAACAGTACCTTATAAGGTGTTCAAACAAATGTTAAAACATCCACTAACTGATATAGGAATTGAAAAGTTTTTAAAAGATTGGGAAAGTGTTAAATAATAGGAGGAAACTATGGATAGAAATTTAACTTTAAATTTAGTAAGAGTTACAGAAGCTGCGGCAATTCGTTCTTCATATTTTTTAGGAAAAGGCGATAAAAATGGTGCAGATGGAGCGGCTGTTGAAGCAATGAGATCAATGTTCAATGAACTTCCAATGGAAGGAACTGTTGTTATCGGTGAAGGAGAAATGGACGAAGCTCCTATGTTATATATCGGCGAAGTTGTAGGAAATGGACAAGAAGGAGTCGCAAAGGTTGATATTGCAGTTGATCCAGTTGATGGAACTTCTCTTGTAGCAAACGGATTGCCAAATGCAATTGCGGTTGCTGCTTGTGCACCTGCAGGTTGTTTATTACATGCTCCAGATATGTATATGGATAAGATTGCAGCTGGTCCTTTGGCTGTTGATTGCATACATATTGATTTACCTATCGAAATGAATATAAGAAGACTTGCGAGAGCTTTAGGAAAAGAAGTTGGAGAAGTTACAGTTAGTATTTTAAATAGAGAAAGACATCAAGATATTATAGATAGAGTTAGAAAACTTGGTGCGAGAATAAAACTTTTTGAAGCCGGAGATATTGCTCAAGCCATTGCAACTTGTATTGACAATAGTGGTTGTGATTTAATGGTTGGAATCGGTGGGGCACCTGAAGGTGTTTTAGCTGCAGCAGCTATTAAAGCATTGGGTGGAGTTTTCCAAGGAAGACTTGTTCCTGCTGATGAAGAAGAATTTAGAAGATGTGAAGCTATGGGACTTGAAGATCCACTAAAAGTTTTAGAAATGAATGACTTAGTAAAAGGGGATGAAGTTTTATTTGCTGCAACAGGGGTAACTGATGGCGAACTTATTAATGGAGTTAGACATATTGGTAATGATAGAGTTAAGACTTACTCTGTTGTTATGAGAGCAGAAACAGGAACAATTAGAAATATTGAAGCAACTCATAGAATTTCTAAAAAACCTGAATATGCAAAGATAAAGAGATAGTATGAATATAGAACTTTTAAAAGGAAAATATCTTGATGAATTAAAAACTATTGCAAAGTCTTATGGAATTGCAAATGTTTCAAAGTATAAAAAGAATGAATTAATATCTGAAATTTTAAAAGCAGATAATGGATTTGAAAGTGAAGAGTCTGAAAGAGTAAGTATAGATGAGTCTGTTGAAAATGATTCAAAGACTAATACAAAAACTGTATGTGGGCTTATTGATATTACTGCAGATGGTTATGGTTTTTTGCGTTCAAATGGCTATGACTCAGGGGAAGAAGATATCTATGTATCACCAACTCAGATAAGAAGATTCAGACTTAAAAAAGGAGATAAAATTTTAGGTTTAACTAGAGAGAGTAAGGAAAGCGAAAAATTTTCTCCACTTATCTATATAAATGAAATAAATGATATAAAGGTTTCAGAATTAAAAGCTAGAAAAGATTTTGACGATTTAATTCCGATTTATCCAAATGAAAAATATACTTTAGAAACTGAAAAGAATGAGGTTTCAACTAGAATAATTGACTTTTTAGTACCGATTGGAAAGGGGCAGAGAGCTTTAATTGTTGCTCCTCCAAAGGCAGGAAAGACAAGCCTACTTCGTTCAATTTTAAAAGGTATAGAAATAAATAATCCAAAGAGTAAAATTTTTGTTTTATTAATTGGAGAAAGACCTGAAGAAGTTACGGAAATGAAGAGATTTACAAAAGCGGAAGTAATTGCTTCAACTTTTGATGAATTACCTCAAAATCATATAAGACTTGCAGAATTTGTACTTGAAAGAGCAAAAAGACTTGTAGAGCTCGGAGAAGATGTGGTTATTTTGGTTGACAGCATAACAAGACTTTCAAGAGCTTACAATGTAAATACACCGTCCTCCGGGAAAACTCTTACGGGTGGACTTGATCCTTTTGCTTTGCATAAGCCGAAAAGATTTTTCGGCTCTGCGAGAAATGTTGAAAATGGTGGAAGTTTAACCATAATTGCAACAACACTTGTAGATACGGGAAGTAAAATGGACGATATGATTTATGAAGAATTTAAAGGAACAGGAAATATGGAAATTCATTTGAGTAGAAAACTTTCGGAACTTAGAATTTTCCCTGCCATTGATATTTATAAATCAGGAACAAGAAAAGATGATTTACTTTTGACAGAAGAAGAAATACAATCTGCAAATTTAATTCGTAGAAAACTTTCAAATACAAATACTAACGAAATTATGGAAAATTTAGTAAAAAACATAAAGAAAACTGAAAACAACAAGGAATTTTTCAAAGCTATCTTAAAAAATAATTAAAAATTAAAGTTTCGATTTGAAACTTGAAGGAGATTTAAATGAAAATTTTAGTTGTGTATTATTCCTATTCAGGAATAACTAGAAAATTAGCGGAAGATATCGCTTTAATTACAGATGGAGATTTGTTGGAATTAAAACCGCTAAGACCTTATTCATTTTCATATAACACAGCTGTAAAAGAAGCTAGAAATGAAATTGATAAGGGATATTGTCCACCTTTAACTGAAGAAATAGGAAATATTGATGATGTAGATATAGTTTTTATTGGCTCACCTAATTGGCTTAAGACTTTTGCACCACCAGTTCTTACTTTTTTACGTAATGCAAATTTGGATGGCAAAACAATTATTCCTTTCTGCACTCATGGTGGTGGAGGTTTTGGAAGAATTATTGACGATATCAAAAAAGAATGTAAAAATTCTACAGTAAAAGATGGATTAGCCTTAAGTGGATTTTACGATTTTGATGAATTACAAAAATGGCTAGGAAATAATTTATAAAATTATGGACTTTATAGAAAAACTCAACTTTGCGAAAGGTTGAGTTTTTACTTTTTTCAAATAGTATTTAGAATTTATTTACTGTTCACGTTAAGCTCTTAATCGAAGTTTTCTATTTGCACGTCATCTCGACCGAAGTTGAGCAGAGCGAGACGTAGCGGAGAGATCTCATACTTTTGTAATGGTAAAAGTAAACGTATCGAAGATACATCGGATAAAAAATTTATTAACTAAAAGTTTTTATGATAATTTTGTTGTAATTATATATAGCTGTTTATATTTCTGAAAGAAATCTTAACGAAAGTATTAATTAACTTTTTAGAATTAAAAACTCAACTTTTTCTTGAAAAGTTGAGCATTTTTTTATCCTATTTATTTATGATTTGACAGTCCAAACCTGTTTAAGAAATGGAATATTAAACTTAATACTACAGCAACCATACTTGCAAGAACCATTCCTTTTAACTGCATTCCAAAGAAATTAATTGAAATTCCACTAAGTCCTGTTACAAATACAACTGAAGTCAAAATCAAATTTTGGCTATTTGAGTAGTCAACTTTTGAATCAACTAAGAGTCTTATTCCAGAAGTTCCAATCATTCCGTAAAGTAAAAATGTTATTCCACCGATTACATTTCCCGGTATGCTTTGAATTAACATACTTAAAGGTGCGATAAATGCCATACAGATTGAGATTACCGCTGCACCAGCAATTACATAAACTGAATAAACTTTAGTAACTGCCATTACACCTATGTTTTCTCCATAAGTTGTTGTTGGAACTCCGCCCACAAGAGCAGACAACATAGTTGAGAAGTTATCGGCAAAGATACTTCTGTGTAAGCCCGGATCTTCTAAAAGATTTTTACCTATTATATTACTTGTTACAACTTGATGGCTAATATGTTCGGAAGTTATAACGAGTAATGCAGGTAACATTATTAAACTTGCTTTGAAGTCAAAAATTGGAAATTGAAATTCCGGTATTGTAAATAATGTTGAAGATGTAACTGTAGAAAAGTCAATCATTCCAAAAGCTAAGGCTGCAATATATCCACATATAATTGCGATAAGGATTGGAATTGTTCCTAAAAATTTTCTAAATACAACTGAACCTAAAATCGCAACTGAAAGAGTGATTAAAAATACATAAACATCGGCATTAGTTGAAGTTTCAGTCAATATATTTGCACCTATTTTTCCGCCTCTTATTGTATTTCCTGCAAGTTCAAGGCCGATAAGGGAAACAACAGCGCCCATTGCTGCAGGTGGAAGCACAATATTTATCCAATCTGTTCTGAATTTATAGATTAAATAAGCCAAGATGCAACCTAAAAATCCCGTTGTAGCAAAAGCGCCAAGTGCATATCTATAACCCATAGTGTTTATAATAACAGTACCTACTCCCAAAAAGGCAAAACTTGAACCTAAATAGGCGGGTGCCTTTCCTTTTGTTATAAAAATAAATAACAATGTACCTATACCATTCATCAAAAGAACAATTCCAGGGTTTACATTAAATAAAATTGGAACCAAAACTGAAGCTCCAAACATAGCAAAAGTATGTTGTAAACTCAAAGGGATAAGCATTGTAACAGGAACTTTGTCCCTTACACCGATAATTTCTTTATTATTCATAAATCCTCCTTCGGCTTAAGTCTTAAAAATATAAAAAAAATGAAATAACAACAGTTATTCCATTAATAATTAAGTAAAATATTTTTAAAGACAATAAGTCCGTTATTAAAATTAAAAAAGAGAGTCGTCAAAACAAAGTTAAAAAAGTTAAATATATTTGTTTTAAAAAACTTAACTAAATTTGCCATAACTTACCTCCTTAAATTTATCTTTACAATTATACAGCATATAATATAAAAAGTAAAGTCTTAAATTGCATGAAAATTAAGGTCTTATCATACTTAAAATTTTATATATTTATAGAAAGTATGATATAATTAAGTTTACCATAGATATTTTAAAAAGAGAATTTAATTTCATCATACTTAACATCTAAAAAAGTTATAGAAATGAAAAGTATGATACAATAAAGTTGTGTAAAAAGTGAATTATATTTTTACAAAAAACATTTAGGAGTAAAAAATGAAAGATTATTTATCTAAAGTTAAAAAATATATTATTCTTCAAGTAGTATTGGATTTTATAGGAGTTATTTGTTTAGCATTAACTCCATTGATTCAAAAGTGGTTATTTGATTATGGATTACAAAGCGCCTCAAGTCAAATCATTTTAGCTATTATATTATATGCTTTATTACTTGGAATTTATTCTCTAATGCAATATTTTTGCATTTTAGTAGCATTTAAATCAGGAATTTCATTTGAAACAAGACTTAAAAAGAGTTTTTTTGATAAAATTTTTAATATGAATGCTAAAGTTTTTCAAGAGAAGCCGATAGGGGAATATATTTCTATTCAATCAAATGATATTACTGCATTAGAACAAGATTATTTACAACCTATTGTAGATGTAATTCGTTCTGTAAATATGATGTTGATTTATGGAGTTATTATTTTTATGAATATCAACCATAAAATTGGTTTAGTTGTAGTTTTATCTTCTATTTTTGCGATTTTTATCCCAAAGATATTTGGAAAAATGTTGGATAATAGTAGAAGTAATTATCAAAGACATCTTGGAAAATATACTTCAACTATTTCCGATTTGCTTGAAGGTTTTGGTTTAATAAATTCTAAAACAATTGAAAATATAAAAAATAGACATAATGAAATTCTACATAAAACAGCGGATAAAAGATATGAATTTGGAAAGAAAAAAGCACTGGTACTTGGATTAAGTGATTTAATGACAAAAATGGTTAGGGCTTTTACTTTTGCGATTGTAGGATATTTATTCTATAAAAAAGAGATAACTGTAGGTGTTGCAATAGCAACATTAAGCTATTCTTCTGCATTTATCGACCCTATTGATAGCTTGCTATATGACATTACGGCTATTCGTTCAGTCAATTCTACAAAACAAAATATCCTTTCGTTTTTAAATCAAAAATCAGAAACAGAAAGCAAAAAAGAATTGGAAAATTTTAAAAATGAGCTGATTTTTGATAATGTAAAATTCACAGTTGATAAACTACAACTAGAAGATATAAACTTAAAAATAGAAAAAGGTAAAAAATATGCAATTGTTGGTAAATCAGGAGCTGGAAAGTCAACATTTTTAAATTTATTACTTGGAATACATAAGCCAAATCAAGGGGAAGTCATTATTGACGGAGAAAATGTAAAAGAGCTTAATTTATCAAATACATTGCTTTATATGAGTCAACATGAGCATATTTATCGTGCATCTGTAAAAGAAAATATAACTGTTTTTGATTCATATTCCTATGATTACATTCCTGATAATGCCCATGAAATTGCTATGATAAAGAATATTCTTAATAGAAATACTGATGACTGTTCAAACTTTAGTGGTGGTGAAAAAAGAGTTCTTGCATTACTTCGTATATTGTGTAGAAAAGGAGAAATACTGGTTTTGGATGAACCTTTTACAGGTGTTGATACGGAAAGTGTTTCAAAATTAGAAGATATTTTATTGAAAACGGATCAAACAGTTTTGATTGTAACACATAATACATCTATTGATCATCTAAAAAAATTTGATAATATAATTAGTGTGATAGACGGAAAAGTTTTTATTGAAGATGTAAAGTAAAAATTTAAAAATAGTTTTATTAAAACGGCAAAATTAAAAGCCGTTTTTTTATGCATTTTTGAATTAATTAATTTGTACTAAAGAAAGTAAAAAACATTTTTAAATACGCAAAAGTTTTTTTACATAAATGTAAAATAAGAAAAAATTGTCAAAGATACATATTTTAAAAGATGATATTATCAAAATATGCAAAATAACGTCAACTCTTAAGCTGTGAATAAATGTTATATTAAAATTACTTATGAAAGTTTTTGCGTATAAATTTGTCATAGCATAGCAATCTAACTTGAAAGTGATGATACCTTTAGAATATGATAGATATCACTATTATAAACTTAATTTTTTTATAAAAATTCAATATTTTGAATATATGGCTTAATTTTGAAAATCATACTCGATTAGAAATATAAAATTTTTTTATGATATGTTGACAGGGCTGTGATTTTATGTTAAAATTCAAAATGTAAAAAATAAATATTGGAGGGATATTATGTCTAAAAAGAAATTGAGTTTAAGAGCACTCGTTTTGATGGTGTTCACTTCTGTTTTTGGGTTTACTAACATCACAAGATCATATTATCTTATGGGATACGCAGCTATTCCTTGGTTTATTATTTCTTGTGTTGCATTCTTCTTGCCATTTGCATTTATGATTGCAGAATATGGCTCAGCTTTCAAAGATTCTGAGGGAGGAATCTACTCATGGATGGAAGGAAGTTCAGGAAGTAAGTATGCATTTATGGTAACGTTTATGTGGTATGCATCTTACATTGTATGGATGGTAAATGTTGGTTCAGGTATTTGGATAGTTTTATCAAATGCAATTTTTGGGGTTGATAAAACTCAAAGTTGGTCATTGTTTGGACTTGACTCTGTAAAAACATTAGGTATTCTTGCTATTATATGGATTGTATTTTTAACATTCATTTCTAACAAAGGTGTTGATAAAATTAAAAAGTTCACATCTTTTGGTGGTAGTGCCGTAGCATTGATTAATGTATTTTTATTTGTTGGCGGAATTTTAATGTTAATCCTTAATAAAGGTGGAGTTGGTGATCCAATAACTGTTGATGCTTTAGCTCATTCACCAAACCCTGCTTATGCTGGTGGTTTACAAGTATTATCATTCATAGTATATGCTATATTTGCTTATGGTGGTTTGGAAGTTGTAGGTGGACTTGTTGACCAAACTGAAAATCCTGAAAAGAACTTTCCAAAAGGTATTGTTATTTCAGCTATTGTTGTATCTTTAGGATACTCATTAGGTATTTTGATTTTTGGTACTTTTACTAAATGGTCATTTGCATTTACACAATTTTCAACACAAAAAATCACTTTAGGTAATGTATCATATATTGCTATGAATCACATGGGATATCAATTAGGACTTGCTTTTGGTCTTGCTGAATCTGCTGCAAGAAATGTAGGACTTTGGGTTGCTCGTTATATGGGTATTTCAATGTTCCTTGCTTTAACTGGAGCATTCTTTACTCTTATTTATTCACCATTAAAACAATTAATTGGTGGAACTCCTAAAGAATTATGGCCAAAATCATGGACTGAACAAAAGAATGGAGTATATACTAAACCAATGATATATCAAGCAATTTGTGTAGTTGTAATCATTTTTATAGTATCATTTGGTGGAAAGAGTGCACAACAATTTTTCCAAATTTTAGTTTCCATGACTAATGTATCTATGACTTTACCTTATTTCTTCATTGCTTATTCATTCTTAGCATTTAGAAAAAATGAAAATATTGAAAGACCTTTTGTAAGATTTAAAACATATTCAACAGTTAAAGTTGTTGTAGCAGTTACTTGCTTTATAGTTGGTTTTGCAAACTTATTTACAGTTATTGAACCAGCTATTTCATCAGGAGATTGGTTAACAACAATAATGTCAATCGCTGGACCATTATTATTCACTTTGATTGCATTATTACTTTATAGAAGAATGGAAAAAACAAAAGGAATAGAAAAATAAAATAAGAAATATAAAGAAACGGCAAATAAAATTTGCCGTTTTTTGATGTATTTATTAAAAAAAGCATAGAGTTCTATGCTTTTCTTTTTAGTATTGGGGAAATTCTTTTATATAATAAAGATGTTACAATTGACGTAACTGCTGTCTTAACTAAGTTAAAAGGTAGAACTGAAAAAACCATTAATGTAAAGTAACTTGTTACAAGAGGATTTATTTTTGCTACCATACCTACAAAAGAATTTAAGTCAATTTTTAACAACTTCGCATAAAGTGGGAATATAACAAAATAATTGCTCAAAGTTGCAACTAAGGACATTGAAATACTTCCGATTAGTAGTCCTAAAAGAGCTGACTTTTTACTTTTGTTATGCTTATAAATAAAAGCTGTCGTCAATACAAATGCTGATGAAACTATAAGATTTGAAAGTTCTCCAACATAAAAAGTTTTTGTTCCATTAATTACAATATTAAGTAATATTTTTATACATACTATTAAAAATCCTGCTAATGGTCCCATTGCAAATCCTCCAATTAATGCAGGAAGTTCTGCAATATCCATTTCCATAAATGTAGGTGCAAAAGGTAGTGGAATTTTAATAAACATTAAAAGTACAGATATTGATGCAAGAATTGCAATTTTTGTAATCTCTGAAATACCGAATTTTTTGTTATTCATAATAACCTCCTAAAATTTAGCAAAAAAAAATGCCATCTTTAGGGCATAAACATCTCTTCTTTCATCCAGACTTTAACTGTCGGTATTGGAATTTCACCAATTCAGCATAATGCTCGCAGACTTTACTGCCGGTGAGGAAACGACCCTCGCCCTGAAGACAAGTTGAGTATATCATAAATAATAAGCATTGTCAATAGGAAAAATTTTGTTTTAAGTTTAAGGCAAAAGCATATTCTATGTGTTTTTAATAAAGATTATTAATGAATAATGATTATTCATAAAAATTATTTATTCATTGATAAATTATTTGCAAAAAAATTTTCTGTAATATATAATCTATATGTTAGAAAATTTTTAAGGAGGTAGCATTAGAATGAAAATGCTTAAAAAAATCTTTGCATTTGTACTTTTGTTTTCAATTGTATTTAGTTCTATCGGTATAAATACTTTTGCAAAAGAAACAAGTGCTTTAACTGATGTAGAAGATACAACTGTTATGTCTCCTACTGAAGACGGAAAGAGGACCTTTACACTTAAGGGTTCTGATTTAGAAGAAGAAGATATTAAGGCTAAAGTAGTACTTAAAGGAAGTACAGAACGTTTAACTGAAGTTGAAAAGTCAATAACTTTTTCTGAAGAAACAAAAGAAAACACAAGTAATAAAGTTGTTACTTTAACTTTTCCTAAAAATGAAACTGGAAAAATGCAACAATATGAAGTTTCTTTTAGTGTTAAAGGAGATGATGAATCTTTTGTAGATGAGTTTAAAAAAGTTATAAGAATAAGAAAGAGTTCTTCAAGTGGTGGTGGAGCTGTTGTACCACCTGTAAATCCTGAACAACCTAAACCTGTTGAAGAAAATGCAATTTTAAATGTAACAACAGATACTGAAAACTTGTCAGCAGAAGGTGGAGAGGTCAATTTAACATTATTTACTAAAAAAATTAATGATAAACATATATCTTCTAAAGATGTAAAACTTCAAGTATCTTTAGATGGAATTGTAACAGAATTAGGAAAAAATATAGAAGTAAAAGGTGAAAAAGCAAAAAAGACTATAACTCTAAAGTTTCCTAAGAATAATACTTCTAAAGAGCAAGTTTATACTATAAAATTCAATACAAAAGGCTCTGAAACAGATTTTCAAGATGAACCAATAGTTACTATTAAAGTTGCACCATCTGAGCAAAATAATGAAGAAAATGCGATTATTAGAGTAACGCCTGAAAATCAAAACTTGCCAATGGAAGGTGGAGAAATAAATTTAGAATTAATTACTAAGAGAGTTAATGAAAATCATATTTCTGCTGAAAATGTTAAAGTACAAGTATTATTAAATAATATTCCTACTGATTTAGGAAAAAATGCAGTAGTTAAAGGAAATAAAGCTAGAAAGACAATTACTTTAAGTTTTCCTAAGAATGAAACTTCTAAGGAACAAGTTTATACTATAAAGTTTAATACAAATGGATCTGAAACTGTATTTCAAGAAAATCCAACAGTTAAGATTACGGTTGAAGCTTCTGAGCAAAGTAAAATGCTTGTAAATGAACTTAGAGTGAAAACTCCTAATATGCCTAAGGCGGGTGGAGCTAATACTATTACTGTAAAAGGTGAAAATTTAGAGTCTGATAAACTTAATCTTGAAATTTTCAAAATTGAAAAAGGCATTGAAAATAAAATTAATATAGATTATACTTTTGCAGGAACAAGCGAAGTTCAAAGTGCAACTTTAAATTTCCCAAAAGCAAAGTCAAATAAGGAAGAAGTTTATAAGATAAGATTAAAAGATAAAGAAGTTACTGTTACTGTAGGGGAGAAAGAAAGTGGAGAAGTAGTTGATTTAGTTCCAAGTAACGTTTATCTTAATAATAGTAAAATAAAAGTCACTTTAAAATTTGATGAAAAAATTTTTCCAGTAAAGGACATTGAAAGTCTAAAATCTGGAATTTCTTATAAAAAATCTGTATCAGATAATTTTGAAAAGTTAAAGCCGGAAGATAAGGTTGAAGTGGTTGAAGATAGAATTGTAATTACTTTAGCAAATCCAATTGAAATTAAAATGGGAGCAAAGATTAACTTTACAGATAGAATAATCAAAGATGGAAAAGACAGAGAAAACAGAGCTTTTGAAAGATTTATTAATGATGCATTACCAACAGTAAATGAAGCTAATTTTGTTGAAGGAGAAATTTTAACAAAAGTAGGTGGAAATGCAAAAGTTAAGATAGTTGGAGAAAACTTAAAAGAAGCTCTTAAAGTTAAAATCATAAAGAATAATAAAGATAAAACTTCTAATTCTGAAATAACAGAATCTGCGAATGTAAAAGTTGAAGTTATAAATAACAATCAACAAAATATATCTTTTAAATTACCAGCAAATAAAAGCTTAAAAGCAGAAACTTATTCAGTTATGGTATCTTTAGATGGTGGAAAAACATATTCTTCTGCAATTGGAGTAAATATATTACAAAATAGAGCAAAAAGATTAGTTTCAACAGTTTTACCTACAGATAAAATAACAGACAAGCCAATTTTGAGCTTTATGTCAATTCAGTCTTATGGAACATCAGGTGGTGGTACTGAACAACCTGATGTAACTCATACTTATACTCCAGTTGGTCAAGAAAGTAAGAAAACTTGGGTTACTATGTTTGGAGCTAATTTTAATAAATCTTTGACGAAGATAAAAATTGTAGATGAAAATGGAATAGAATGGTATCCACTACAAAACGAGGGAACATCTGATAGTATGGATAATTTCATAATGGTTAGTGCAGATGGAACTGGAATTTACGGAAACGGAAATACTCAAATGTTTGAACTTATTTGTCCAAGAAATGTTACAATCCCAACAAATCCAAATGGAGATGTTACTTTTAAATATTTAGTTGCTGTTGATGGTGAAAATTTTGATGAAGAAGTTTTTGTAAAAGCAACTGTTGTAAATGATAAAGTTGGGAAAAAGGAAAATATGACAGCAGATGAAATATCTGAAGTAAAAGTAAAACATCAAACAGAAAATGGTAAAGTAGTTTCTAAAGAAATAACTGTTAAAGGTTATAAATGGTCTAAACTTAGATCTTTTAATGTAAGACCTATAGAAAATAATGCGGATTTTGAAGCTATAAAATATAAGATAGTAAGAGCTGATGGAAGTGTTGAAGAAAAAGAAATAGGAAATATCCATGAAGAAAAAGTTAGAGATATTAAAGAAGTAACATTTATCTATAAGAGCAATATAAATCTTGATGAATTAAATGAAGCGATAACAAATGCGAATGCAGCAAAAGAAACAGACAAATATAAATATGCTACAGAAGAAATCAAAAACGAATTCGATAAGGCATTAGAAAAAGCTGTTAATGCTGTAGAAACTCCTGTAAGTCAAGAAAATGTAAACAATTTAACAAAGACTTTAAAGGAAAAGACAGAAAAATTAGATGGTGTTAAACCTGAAAATCCTGAAGAAGAAGTTACACTTACAGATGAAGAAACAAAAATTTCGGTTACAGGAAAGAATCTAGCCGGAAAAGAAATAGTTGTTAAAAGATTGTGGATAATAAAATCAAAAGATGTTTCAACTTTCGACATTACTTTTAGAGATGCAGTAACAAAAGAAAAAGTAGATTTACCAATTGGTAAGTACAAAGTTGTAATTCCAAAAGAAAAAGACAGAGAAGTACTAAATGTATATCATTTGCCAGATAAAGGGCAAGAAGAAAAAGTTGAATTTACGCAAGATTCTAACTCAGTAACATTCTTTACTACTCACTTTTCAAAATATGTCTTAGAATATAAGGCTAATAATCCAGGACAAACAGAAGTTTATGAATGGGTTAAAAATGATGATGGAACATGGACATATCAATCATCTGACGGGAAGTTAGTAGTAAAAGACAGCTGGAAATTTATAGACAATGAATGGTATAGATTTGACAAAGATGGTAAAATGCTATCAAATAAATGGTTTGAAGAAAATGGAAAATGGTACTATATTGAAGAAAATGGAACAATGTCTAAAAACGAATGGATAATCGTTAATGGAGAATGGTACTATGCAAATACAAGTGGAAGAATTTCGCAAAACGAATGGGTACTAGTAAACGAAAATTGGTACTATGCAAATGCAAGTGGAAGAATTTCACAAAATGAATGGGTATTAGTAAATGGAAATTGGTATTATGCAAATGCAAGCGGACGTATAGCAGATAGCGAGTGGTTCATAGTAGGAGGCAAATGGTACTATGCTGAAAAAGGTGGTCTAATTGCTCAAGGAAAAACTATAAAAATTAATAATATAAATTATACATTTGATTCAAACGGTGTATTAGTTAAATAGTAAAACAAATAATCTTATTAAAAACTCCGATAATATAATCGGAGTTTTTTTATATTTTTAATTGATAAATCAATATTCTACTATAAAATTTTATTATGAATAAAGAGTTTCAATTAGAATTTCTAATTTTACTATATAAAATATATGTGATATAATACAAATATGACATTATGAGTTAGTGTATTTGACTAAATGATAATAAAAAATTTTTATTACAGTTGGAGGTGAGTAATTAAATAGTCAGATACAGTATAAAAAGTAATTTTATCATAGAATTTCTTGAATAATATCTAAAGGATTAAATAAAGAAAATTTGAGGAGATATGACTGGATAGAAAAAATTATGGAAGATTTGAGAGAAGAAATTTTAGAACTTAGGCGAAATGCTTTTGTAGAAACAATAATGGGTTTGGAGAATGAAATATACATAATAGGTTACTTGGGAAGAACTGTTCCAAAAGAGATATTTTACGGTTTTGACCTAGTGCCCTTACCTTTGGACGGAGTAGATAAATACATATTGGAATATTCAAATGAAAAAGATTTGTGTAGCATAATTGATTCAACTTTGACTTATGCTATGACAAAAAAATGCCCTTTACTTTATAATGCAAAATTGGTTGTTGTAGATAATTCCTGTCCTTTACTTTTAAAAATATTAAAAGAAAATTTAAAGGACAAGATTTTTTTCTATGATGGTAATATAAATAATTTAAAAAATAGAGTGGAGGACGTTTATAAAAGAGATTTTTCTGAAACAAATTTCTTAAAAGCAGTTGAGTTATCTAAAAATATTTCTTCAAAATTGGAAAAACTTTCCAAAACTAATATTGATTCCAGATTTTTATACGAAGTAGAATTTTATACTCAATTTATTTTCTCTTTGGAAGAAAAAAATAATATGATTGATAGAGTATTATCTCATTTTAAGGATGTAGATAAAAAAAGGCAGAAGCTATATGTTTCAAGAGCAATTCAGATTTTAGATTATATCGATGAAAAATATAAGGACTATAAAATCATAGAAAATTTTTGTCTTGGAGAAGTTTTTAAGACTTATAAAAGTAGTGGTTATGAGTTTTTAAAAGAGAAGTATAATTCTAAAAAATCAGATAAATTAGATATTTTATTTCAAGATTGTCCCTATGATAATAAATAAAAATTTATTTTAGGAGGCAAAAAATGGCTGATTACAGAAAAATGTGGGAAGAATTAGATATGGACGTAAATACTCATGATATTTTATGCGAAGTGTTACCTGTCGCATTTGGGGATGTTTTTTTAAGTCAAGAGAATAGACCGGAGAGTATGGATTATTTTAATATGGTAGTTGCAGAAATTCATGGGATTAGACCTGCAGAACTTATTGAATTTCAAAAGAAGGGTGGAAAAGTTGTAGGCTCTTTCTGTATCCATGTTCCAGATGAAGTTGTGGTTGCGGCTGGAGCTATCGCGACAGGTTTATGTAGTGGATCTCAATTTTGGGTTCCAGGTGGAGAAAAGGTACTTCCAACTTCAACTTGTCCATTGATTAAGGCGTCTTTAGGTGCAAGATTTGATAGAACTTGTCCTTTCTTTAGAATTGCTGACCTTTTTGTTGGAGAAACAACTTGTGATGGAAAGAAAAAAGCTTGGGAAATTTTAGCAAAAGATGCTCCAATGTATATAATGGATATTCCACAAATGAAGAGAGAAAAAGACTTTGTTAAGTGGAAAGAAGAAATAAAAGATTATATGGTTGAATTGGAAAAATTGACAGGAAATAAAATTACAGAAGAAAGCCTAAGAAAAGCCATTGTAACTTTGAATAATAAGAGAAGAGCTTTACAAAGATTAAATAGCTTTAGAAAACTTGAAAATGTACCAATTTCAGGAAGAGATGTACTACTTATTACACAAATAGCATTTTATGATGACCCTGAAAGATTTACTGCACAGGTAAATAGACTTTGTGATGAACTTGAAGAAAGAGCAAAGAATAATGTTAGTGTATTCAAAAAAGGTACAAAGAGAATATTGTTAACTGGAACTCCACTTTCAATTCCAAACTGGAAAATTCATCAAATCGTTGAAAATATTGGGGGAATGATTGTCTGTGAAGAAATGTGTACTGGAAATAGGTATTCTGAACATCTAGTAGATGAAAATGGAAAGACAATGGATGAAATGGTTGAAAATCTAACTCGTAGATACTTAGGAAATATAAACTGTGCATGCTTTACACCAAATACTGAAAGAGTTGAAGATATAATAAGATTAGTTAAAGAGTATAATATTGATGGAGTTATCGATGTAAACTTGAAGTTCTGTACACTTTATGACACAGAAGGAACTATAGTTGAAAAAGCATTGAAAGAAGCTAAAATTCCTGTTCTAGGAATTGAAACTGACTATACTGACTCAGACAGTGAACAATTAAAAACAAGAATTGGTGCATTTATAGAGATGTTAAGCTAATGTTATATTATATATTCTTTAAAGATACCAAAAGTGGACAGGAGCTTTATAAATTAATGAGAGAAAATGGAATAAAATGCACAATAGCACCAACTCCAAAAACTGAAGATCACTGTTGCGGAATAAGTATTTTATTTTATGATATTGAAGATAAAGCATTAATTAAAAAATTGATTTTGGAAAATGGTATCGAGATATTAAAATTTTATGAAAAAGAAAAAGATATAAATCCGGATAGGATGAAATTTTGTTAAAAAAACTTCGACAATTATGTCGAAGTTTTACTTTTTCTAATTATCTTTCAACACTGAATTTAAAAGTTTCTTCATCTTTATCAAAAGTTAAAGAATAAGTTTTTCCCTTTTCAACTTCTAGTGAAAGTTTAGTAGGTCCCCAAGTTGTAGTTACATTTTTATGTAGAACTCCAGGTCTTGTATAACTGTAAGTAAGTTCAACATCAACAGTTCCTGGTAATGCATAAATTACAGACTTAGTTCCTTCATAAGCGATTTTTGGATAAGCATTTGGACTTAAAATTGTTCCAGAAAGTGTTTTTGAAGTAATTGCATTAAAACCAGTATTTAAATAGATTTTAACCGCATCAGGATGATCTGAAAGCCATTTATCATATCCTTGTTTTCTTTTTTTCATCCAAATAATCATTCCAACAATGTAAACAATAAAAACAGCAGGAATGATATAAGCCATGATACCCATATTTTTAATCATTTGTGAAAAATTATTCATAATTTCCTCCTATATATTTATTCCGCTTTAAGCGTAATTGATTCTGCTTTATCTCCGACTATACTAAGATCTTCAATAAGTTTTTGGAACTGATTGTAACCTAATAATGATAAATCATAACTTTTAGTGTTATCATTTGAATCGATAACATATAAAGTAAAAATATCATTCTTAACTCTAGCTTTAATAGCACATTCATCTATTACATATTCATCAATTTTTTTGCCTTTCACTATTGTGAGTGTTTCATCAGTAACTTTAACATATAACTTTCTGTCTCCAAGAGTCATAACTAATGATGAAATAGCCACAATTGATACGATAATTACATTAACATAAAGTTGAACAAAAAATCGTAGAATAAATGCTAAAAATGCACAGGCTGCAACCAATATTACTAATTCCTTTACAACTTGAAAAGAAGTTGATTTGTAAATTCTCTCGTTCATAAAATCCTCCCTTTTAATTACATAATATATCTATTTTAAATTCTTTCTAGTAAAAATCATTTTACCTGCGGGAGTTTGCAATATGCTCGTTACAGTTGTTTCTATTGTTTGACCAATATAATCTTTCCCATCTTCAACTACAATCATAGTTCCGTCAGAAAGATAACCAAGACCTTGTTCAGGTTCTTTACCGCGATTGATGACTTCAACAATGAGTTTTTCACCTTGGATTACAACTGGTTTTACTGCAAGAGCAAGCTCATTTATATTAAGTATAGAAATTTTTTGAAGAGATGCAACTTTGTTCAAATTGTAGTCATTTGTAATAAGTTTTCCATGATAATCTTCTGTCAACTTTAACAGTTTATGATCTACCTCTTTGATATTCTTGTAATCTTTATCTACAACTTTTATTTCAATATTTTTTTCATTTTGTAGTAAATCTAAAATATCAAGTCCTCGTCTACCTCTTTGTCTTCTATTTGGGTCTTCAGAATCTGCAATATATTGCAATTCTTTAACCATAAACATAGCAATAATAATTGGACCTTCTAAAAATCCAGTTTTTATTATATCGTAAATTCTTCCGTCAATTATAACAGAAGTATCTAAAATTTTAGGACAAGATTGTCCTTTTTTAATATTTTTTTCTCTTGAAAAAAGTTTAAATTTCAATATTTCTTCTTTTTTATCTACTGCAATTTTAATTCCAATAAATCCAAGTGCGATATATATAAATATAGTAATTGTTGCACTTAGCAAATTTCCAATTACTGGAAATTTAATATTAGAAATTGGTAAAGAAATTAAAAAAGCTATAACTAATCCAATTATAAGTCCAACAATTGCCGAAACAATATCTGAAGTTGGAGTTTTTTGAACTTTTTTAATCATATCATCAAAATTATCTGTAAGTTTCTTAAAAATTATCGGGAATAATAAATAAAAAATAATACCAAAAATAATTGCAAAAAAAGAATAAATTGAAACTAAAACAGATTTATTTAATTCTAATTCTGTTACTTGACCAAATGCGTAAGCTAATAAAATTCCTATAAGCCCACCAAAAATAAGGGTCAAGTACCTTAAAATTTTAAGCATATCTTCCTCCTAGTGTTCCATAGAATAATCTATTATTTTGTTGATTTTGTTTTTTGGAAAACCACTGACCATAACAAATTCAGAAATTAAAATTCGTCTTGCAAGGTTTAACATAAACAATTCTTTTAAAGAAAGTTTACCTTTCTCATTTCTAATAGCTAAGCCTTTAAAGACATAAGCTATCTTAAAAATATCTGAAGACTTAAGTCTTTGTGTATTTTCTTTGTATCTTTGTACCCAATTATTAGGCATAGGGCAATCGACATCATTAAGATAATTGTAAACTTTATCAAGGGTATCTTCATTGACAAGTTGTCTAAACTCAAACTTATCAATATCTACTTCTTTAATAAATATATGCAAATTTTGCTCCATTGGAAGTTCAATCACATAAAATCGTTCGCAATCGTCACCTAAGTATTTGTTTTCTATACTTTTAATCAATCCTGCACCATGCATAGGATAAAATATTTTGTCTCCAACGTCCATAGCAAACTCCTAAATTTCACCAATAACTACATAACAACCCTCCAATATTATTATACACTAAAAGATGAAAAAATTAAAGGATTTTTTATCAATTTACCGAGATTAAATTAAATTCAGTAAAAGGAGTAAATTTTCTTTAATTATTTTATTATTTTTTATTATCAGAATAAAGTTTTCAGTTAAATTCTGAGATTCTTTAAATATCTTATTTTCATATTTTGATTTAAAAACTTTAGCTTTAATATTATTTTCAATTAGTCCTTCTTCTAATTCTAAGGAGATTTTGATTTCATCTTTATTGCTTGTAATACTGTAATTATTTTGATGAAAATTTATTTCTGCCTTTTCTATATTTGAAAGTCTTGCTATAAGATAATTTTTTTGAACATAAATATTTTTTAAAATTCCTTTAAATTTTTTATTATTTATAGTCAAAATTTTATTTAAGATGCTTTCCTTGTATTCATAAATATAGCTTAAAACTTGCAAATCAATATAATTGTGATAAATAAGTTTTGAAAGCATTTCCTTATCCTTAAGCTCTTGATACATTTTATAAATTTTAGGCATTTCTTGTTGATTAACATGGTCATGAACATCAAATCCAAGTCTTTTTCCTAAATTTATAGCTTTTAGACTAGGTTCATCAAGAAAGAAATTTAGTTTTTGAAATTGTCTATAAATATCAATATTCTCAAAGTCAACTTTTGAAATACTGTACTTTTCCATCTTTTTTCTAATAAATGGAAAATCAAACCTGTCACCATTATATGAGATTACTTTTTTTGAATTTAAAAGCTCTTTTACCTTTAAAATGAGTTCTTTTTCTTCTGCTTCATCTTCGATATAATATTGAGAATAAATTAATTCTTTTCCCTTTTTTTCACAAATTCCAAACATATACATAAAATCTTTAGTTCTACTAAGACCAGTTGTTTCTATATCAAATAGGGTATAGTCTTCAAAATTAGAGTCTGTTTTTTCTATATTTATAACTTTTTTCATAACAACTCCTTTTTTATTTTGTAAAGAAAAAAAGTAGAGTCAAAAACTCTACTTTTAAACTATTACAAATAGTAACATGGTGCAGGAAAGAGGACTTGAACCCCCACGTCAATGACACTAGATCCTAAGTCTAGCGCGTCTGCCAGTTCCGCCATTCCTGCATATATGGGGTGGATGATGGGATTCGAACCCATGACCTTCAGAGCCACAATCTGACGCCCTAACCAGCTAGGCCACACCCACCAAACTTTACATTCATATTAAATGCTTGTATATTATATCAATTTATAAAAACTTTGTCAAGTCTTTAATAATAATTTTTATAAATAATTATATACAATGCTCATCTTTACATTTATGTTTACTATCTGGTTCTTTACTGGAATCTTTTATAAATTCCAATTCTTCTTTTGAAAGTTTTTTCTGACAATTTTTACAAATACCTTTGATTTCTAAATAATGACCTGTTACGATAAATTCTGTTTTGTTTTCTATGTCATCGATTAAACTATGTATTGGGCAATGATTTATCGGTATTATTTTTTTGCATTTTTCACAAATTAAACTGTGAATATGTCCATTATTTAATTGATAATATGTAGTTCCATCTATTTCTGCAGTTCTTTTTGCAATATTTTTTTCGCAAAATTGATTTAATGCTCTATATATACTTGAAATACTATATTTTTCGCCTTTTGTAGAGATTGCATTGTAAATATCTTCTGCTGTAGTAGGAACTTCTCTTTTTTCTAATTCTTTAAGAATTGCCATTCTATTTTTTGTGATTTTCAAATCATTATCTTTTAGAGTTTTCAAAAAAGCCTTTTTCATAAATACTCTCCTTTGCTTGATTTTTCGACAAAATGGGTATATAATATTCTGTATGTAAATGAGTGCTATTTGCAAATGCAAATAATATTGATTAATTAAAAAGGGGTCATTATGAAAAAAATCATAACTAAAATCATTTCCTTTGCCATTATTATATCACTTTTTACAGCTTGTGGCAAAGAAAAAGTTAAAAACAACGAAACGAACGAAGTAAAAGAAAATAAAAAAGTAATATATACATCATTTTATCCATTACAAAGTATAACAAAGGAAATTGTTGGAAACAAAATGGAAGTTAGAAAATTAATTCCTAACGGACAAGAAGTTCATCATTGGGAACCAACTGCTCAAGATATGAAAAATTTATCTGAAGGTAGTGTAATTTTGGTAAATGGATTAGGCTTAGAAAGTTGGATGGATAAATTCAAGGAATCTATTAAAGATTTAAATGTTGTCGAAGTTTCAAAAGATGTTAATCTTTTGAAAGCGGAAGAAGAACATGAAGAAAATGAAAATCATGAAAGCGAAGAAAAACATTATCATGGTGAATATGATCCACATATTTGGTTAAGTTTAAGAAATATGAAAGTTATTGCAAAAAATATTTGTGATAAAGTTGTTGAGATGGATAAAGACAATGAGACATATTATAGAGAAAATTTAGCCAAGGTTCAAAATAGACTTGATGATTTGGATAAAAAATATTCTGAACAGTTGCAAAACGCAAAAATTAAGTCAATTATAACTTCACATGAAGCTTTTGCTTATCTACTTAAGGACTATGGTTTAAAACAAATTCCGATTGAAAATTTAACTTCTGATTCTGAACCTAATTTGGCAAAGATGAAAGAAGTTATAGAACTTGCAAAAAATGAGGGAATAAAGTATGTTTTCTATGAAGAATTAAGTGAAAACAAGGTTGAAGAAACTATTGCTAAAGAAATTGGTGGAGAAGTTAAAATGCTCTATACAATAGAGGGACAAACAGAAGAACAAGCTAAGGAAAATAAAGATTATTTTGAACTTATGGAAGAAAATTTAAAAGCTTTAGTTGAAGCTACAAAATAGGAGAAATATGGAAAATATTATTTCAATAAAAAATTTATCTTTTTCTTATAGTGGAGGTATTAATGTTTTAGAAAATCTTTCTTTTGATATTAAAGAGAAAGATTTTATAGCTATAATTGGAGCAAATGGTAGTGGAAAATCCACTTTGTTAAAACTCATTTTAAAAGAACTTAATCCTTCAAGTGGAGAGATATTTATATCAAATACAAATATTAAAAATTTTAAAGAATGGAATACAATTGGATATGTTCCACAGATAAATGCAAGTAATATTCCTAACTTTCCGATAACTGCTTTAGAGATTGTAACTTTAAATCTTTATGAAAAAATGGGCTTTTTCAAATTTTCTAGAAAAAGTCATAATGAACTTGCAAAAAGAGCATTATCTCAAGTTAATATGCTTGAGTTTGCAAATACACCTATAAATAAAATGAGTGGTGGACAACAACAAAGGATTATGATTGCAAAATCTTTGATTAATAACCCAAAAATTTTGATTTTTGATGAACCTACAACTGGTATTGACAAAGAAAGTAAAAATCAACTTTTTAAGATTTTAACACATCTAAACAGGGTGCATGGAATTACAATTTTACTTGTAACTCATGAGCTTGAGATTATGAAAGATAATTTGACAAAGGTTGTGGAAATAAAAGATAAGAAAGTGGTGGTAAGATAATGTTTCAACTTGAATTTATGAGAAGAGCTTTTTTAGTTGGAATTATGCTATCCATTGTTATACCTTGCATTGGGGTTGTTATGGTAAATAAGAGAAATTCTATGATTGGAGATGCCTTGTCCCATGTTTCTCTTGCGGGTGTTACTATTGGGCTTATCTTTAGAGTAAATCCGATTATAACTGCTATAATTTCCTGTGCAATTGCAAGTTTTTCTATCGAAATTATGAGAAGATATTTTCCGAAAAATTCAGATATATCAACTGCAATAATGATGAGTTTAGGTATTGGGCTTGCAGCTGTTCTTTCTGACTTTGTTAAGGGAGCGGCTAATTTCAACAGTTTTTTATTTGGTAGTATTGTAGCAATTAGTGATTTTGAAGTTATTTTAGTTACATTGGTATTTTTCATTGTAATTACAGTCTTTATAGTTTTATACAAAGCACTTTTATATGTTTCTTTTGATGAAGTCGGAGCAAGACTTGCAGGAATTAAAGTTCAAACTGTAAATATAATTTTTACATTTTTGATTTCTCTTTCCATTTCAATAGCTTCAAGAACTGTTGGAGTTTTGATGGTTTCATCACTAATGGTTGTTCCAGTCGCATGTGCCTTAAGGATTTCAAAATCGTATTTTCAAACAGTAGTTTACTCAGTACTATTTGGAATGGCATTTACTATTGCTGGAATTGTTATATCTTTTTATCAGGGGTTAAAGCCTGGTGGAACAATGGTTTTAACTGGAATTGCAGTGCTTTTTACAATAGTAATAGTTCAAAACTTAAGAAAGTTATTAAAAATTTAAAGAAAATCATTTTGGTTTTCTTTTTTTGTGCACTATTTTTATAACTTATTTTGTGGTAAAATATAGTTAAGTTAAAATTAATTTATGGAGAAATATTATGATTTTTGTTGAAAATAAAAATTTTGATCCTGCATTAAATCACGCAATCGAGCTTTATCTAATGGAAAATTATGATGAAGATATTTTTATGCTTTGGAGAAATAGACCTTGTATTTTGATTGGGAGATATCAAAATATTGATTTAGAAGTAAATTTAAATTTTACAAACGCAAATAATATGGATGTAATCAGAAGATTATCTGGTGGTGGTGCAATATATTGCGATACGGAAAATATGCAATATAGTTTTATAACAAAAAAAACTGGTGATGATGTAGATTCATCTTTTAAAAAATTTGCAAAACCCGTTGTTAATTTCTTAAATTCTTTGGGACTTAATGCAGAATTCACAGGAAGAAATGACATTCAAATAGATGGGGCAAAGGTAAGTGGAAATGCCCAATATCAAAATAAAGAAAAAATCCTACATCATGGAACTTTTTTGTTTAAGGCAAATTTATATAATCTAACTAATTCTTTAAAATCAAGAGATATTAAATTTAAAGGAAAAGCTGTTCAATCTGTAAGATCTAGAGTTGGATTTATTGGTGATATGATTGATATGGATGTCGAAAGCTTTATGGATAAAGCAATTGAATACATAAAAAAAGAATATAATATCACTGATACTACGATTTTAACTGAAGAAGAGATGAAAAAAATCTATGAAATTAGAAACTCACTTTTTGCAACAAAAGATTGGAATTATGGAAATGGCTCTTTAAAGAAAAATAGAAAGGCTGAAAAGTATTCTTGTGGAGTTGTGGAAATAGGCATTGATGTTGAAAATGGAAGAATTAAAGACATTTCGATAGAAGGGGATTTCTTTAGTGAATTGGGTATAGATAAATTATGTAGTATATTAAAAGGAGTTCAATGTTCTAAAGAAGCTGTTGAAGAAGCTCTTAAGGGTATTGAAATTGATAGATACATTAAGTCAATGGATAAAAAAGTTTTTATTGATGATATAATTAAATTATTTTAAGAGGTGTAATATGCTAAGGAAAAAAGCAGAAATAATGAGAAAGCCTGAATGGTTAAAACTAAAAATTCAGGGAGATAAAAATACAACAGATGTTGAAAGTATGATTGAAGGTTTAAACTTACATACTGTTTGTCATGAAGCAAATTGTCCTAACAAGATGGAATGTTATTCAAGAAGGACTGCAACTTTTATGATTTTAGGGAGAAACTGTACAAGAAACTGTACTTTTTGCAATGTAACAAGACATGCACCTGATCCCGTTGATTTAAATGAACCTGAAAATCTTGCTAAAGCTGTTCAAATTTTAGGATTAAAACATGCTGTTGTAACATCAGTAACAAGAGATGATTTACCTGATGAAGGTGCAAATCAATTTGCAGAAGTTGTAAGACAATGTAGAAAGTACAATCCTGAAACTACTATAGAACTTTTGATTCCAGATATGTCAGGAAGAAAAGAATTAATGGATATAATCTATGAAACAAAACCAGATGTTTTAAACCATAATGTTGAAACAATTCCTGCATTTTATCCAAAAGTTAGACCTGCTGCAAACTTCCAAAGAAGTTTGGAGGTATTAAGATATGCAAAAGAATGTGGTCTTAAAACAAAATCAGGACTTATGGTGGGCTTTGGAGAAACTGAAGAACAAGTTGTTGAAGTTTTCAAAGCACTTAGAGATGTTGGATGTGATATGGTAACTGTGGGACAATATTTGCAACCTACAAAATTCCATATAGCTGTTAAAGAATATGTACATCCTCAACAATTTGATAGATATAGAGATATAGCTTTTGATATGGGATTTTTGAGAGTAAACTCAGGTCCGTTGGTAAGAAGTTCATATCATGCAGAATCACTTTAATTTTTAAACTCATTTTTACAATTGTAAAAATGAGTTTTTTTTATAAAATATATAAAGTAATTTACTTATTATATAGTTATTACAAATTGTTGACAAAATTTTTTTAAAAGTATAGAATATCTTTAATATCAATAATCTATATTAAAATAATATAGAGAAAATGTTTTTGAAAGAAACTCTAATAATATAATAAATCAATTATCAAGAGTTTTATTTGGATAGAAATTTTAATGTACATAAAATAATAAAATAGTAATGGAAGTTTAAAAAGTTATGTAGATGGGGTTAGTTATGATAATAGGATTAAAAATTGAAAAAATAGAATATTTATTTGATAAAGAAATGGTAAATTTACTTCTTAATATGGGTATAAAACATTTTGAAATTCAGATAAAGAATTCTGACATAGATAGCTACTATTTTTCAAAGGATTTTGTAAAATTTGTTTCAGAATTAAAAAAAAATAATAATATTAGTATTAGTTATCATGGAACTTTAGGGCTCAATTTCATTGAGAAAGTTAACAGATTAAAAATGACATCTTTTGATATATTAAGAGATTTTTTGAATTTATGTGATAAAACTTCTGCTAAATGGTTGACATTACATATTGGAGAGTGTGGATCTGGAAGAACAAAAATGACTGATAGGATTGAGTTGTTAATTGAAGATTTTAGAAAATTTTATGAAAATAATAAATTTTTGACACCTATTGGTATTGAAAATTTACCATATCAAAAAAATGGTAAGTTGTTATTGGGGGATGATTTTAGAGATATAAAAAAAATAGTGGATAGAGTTAAAGATTTTAAATTTTTATTTGATTTAGGACACTATAATGTAGCATATTATAATGACAATTTGAATGAACTCTACAATTATATTATCGGGGTTCATATTCATGATAATAATGGAGATATAGATTCGCATAAAGAGTTAGGAACAGGAACTGTGAATTATGAATTTATTATTAGAAACATATTAAAATTAAATTCAGAAGTTCCTTTTGTAATTGAATATAGAGATTTTGATATTGATAAAATTAGAAGAACTGTTAAAAAGTTAAAAGAAATATAGAAAATTAGAAGGGAATTTTTTGATATTACAATTATACAAGATATTTTCTTTTTTATATATTTTCTCTTATAACAGTTATGTCATAATATTGTAAAAATAAGTTTTTTATTGTGAAACAACAAGGTTCTCGGGCACCCACCCGATGCAAAGCATCGAGGAAGGGTGGGGTTCTTATAAATACTATATTTATTAAGCAATTTGTGGTAAAATAAATATATATTGTGGTTACGGGGTGTTTTATGAAAGAATTTTATATATATTCAAGTCTTGACAATAAAAAATTATGTTGTGTCGATTTTTCTGAAAATTTAAAAAATCCGAAAATAGTTCTGCAAATTTGTCACGGAATGGCTGAACATATAAGAAGGTATAAAGACTTTGCTCTGTTCTTGGAAAAACATGGAATCAGAGTTTTTGGAATGGATAATAGAGGGCATGGGAAAACTTGTGAAGACGAAGAAGAAAAAGGTCATATTGCTGATAAGGAAGGTAATATAAAACTTGTCGAAGATGTTTACGACCTTAATAAATATATAAAAGAGCAATTTCCTAATAAAAAAGTTGTAATATTTGGACATAGTATGGGCTCAGTTATAGTTAGAAATTTTTTAAATAAATATTCTGACTCGGTTGACGGAGCAATAATTTGTGGAACGACTGAACAATATGGAATGAAACACAGATTTGCAATGTTATTAGCTAGAATTTTATCGAGAAAAAATGGAACTAAAAAAAGTGAATTTGTAAATAGACTTGGCTTTAAAGGATATAATTCTAGAATTAAAAATAAAAATACAGATTTTGATTGGCTGACAAGAGATGAAAAAGTTGTTGATAACTATATTTTAGATAAAGATTGTGGTTTTCTTTGTACAAATACTTTTTTTCTAGATTTGTTGACTTTAATAAAAGAAGCATCTAATAAAAATAATATTGAAAAAATAAAGAAAAAATTACCGATTTTATTTATTTCAGGTAAAGCTGATCCTGTTGGTGGTTATGGAAAAGGAGTTTTAAAGGGCTATAGAAAATATAAAAAAGTCGGATTAAAAAAGATAAAAATAAAACTTTATGCACAAATGCGTCATGAAGTTTTAAATGAAATTGATAAAGATAAAGTTTATCTTGATATCTATAAATTTTTAGAGAGCATATACGAAGAAAATTAAAGCTAAATTTATGGGGAAGTTAGAGTAATATTACTCCTCTTTAGTTTTAACTGCTATTTATTGGAGGTAAATCAATGAAAGTAGTTTGTATAGGAGATAGTCTGACTTATGGGAATGTAGGATATTCTTATTTTTATTTTTTATATAATTATATGGGATATGACTACATAAATAAGGGTAAAAACGGGGACAGCTTGAGAGGAATGTTTAGTAGGCTGAAAAAAATTGTTGATAATCCTAATACTGATTCCGACCTCTATGTTATAGGTATTGGAACAAATGATATTCTTTTGCCATATTTAAGAGATAGCTCTCCATTTTGGTTTTTACTAATGAGTTCACGTTGTAAAATAAAGAGATGTATCGAAGATGATGAAACATTTTATCAAGAATATAATGAACTTTTGAATTTTCTTCATGAAAAAAATAAAAAAGTTATTATTTTTGGGATGCCATTTATAAACTTAGAAAATTTTCCTGATGAAAAGTTAGTAAAGAGAAATAAAATGATAGAGACTTTGGCTGAGAAATATAATTATTCCTTCATCGATATCTATAAATTGCAAAAAGAAAAAATTCAACCTGATAATCGTGTATATACTTGGAAATACAGATTTTTATTAAGAGTTTTTGACTCTATAATTATGACTTTAGTTCCAATAAGCAAAAACTATTTTACAAAAATTAGAGCTTTAACTACAACTGTTGACGGAGTTCATTTTAGTTATGAATCAGCAAGAATTTTGGGTATAGAAATAGAGAAAAATATATATTACATTTAATGTAAAGATGATTTTTTAGGAGGAAAAACATTGAAAAAAAGACCAGAGTTTCAAGAAATTAAAAATTTTGAAGAATTTTGTAAATATTATTGGTATCGTGAAGAACTTTCTCAAATATGTAAATTACTAGGTTTAGAATATAGAGGGACAAAACAAGAACTTAATTGTACTATTGAGGAGTATTTTAAAGGAAATATCATTAAAAAGTCAGTAATAAAAAAAGAAAAGAAGAAAGTGGAAAATATTACCTTAGATACTCCATTACTTGAGTGTGGTTTTTCCTTTAATACAAAATTTAGAGAATACTTTTCTAGCTTAACAGGTGTTTCACCATTTAAATTTAATGCTGATATGGCTACATCTTGGAGAAAAGTAAAAAAAGATAAAGACTTGAATTTTACAATTCAGGATATGTTAAATGTGTATTATGGAAAATCGGATTATGCAAAGTATGATAATTCAGTTTGTGAATGGAATCAATTTTTAAAAGATTTTTGCTCTGATAAATCTAGTTTAGACTATTCGAATAAGTTAAAAGTTGCTTCTATTCTTTGGAAAGAGGTTAGAGATTCAAAAAACGAGAAAAAATATTCGAAAAAATTGTTGGATAAATATTCTGATAAAGTAGAGGAATATCGAAAATAAATACCTACTAATTAGACTAATAAAGGAATATTAATTGGGAAAGATGTATTATTCTTTTTTGAAAATAAAATGAGAATATTAGCTAATAAATAGATATTGACAAAAGAATTATTTACTGTTATTATATTGATGTGATATTGATAACTCAAAGAGAAAGTGCACATAGGGTTCCGAAGATTTTTCTTGCAGGTCCAAGCTGTGCAGGTGCTATGCACTACACCTAAGGGAGAAAAGCCCAGAAGGTAGGTTTCGCTTGAAGCCTACTTTTTGGGCGTTTATTTTTTAAGAGTTATTTTTGTTTTTTGCAAAAAAATTTTTTAGGAGGAATTATGAGCACGTTTTTTGAAAACTTTTTTAAACTCAAGGAACACAAAACAACTGTTAGAACAGAAATTTTAGCAGGTATTACCACATTTATGACTATGGCGTACATATTAGTTGTAAACCCTACAATTTTATCCGAGGCAGGAATGGATAAAGGAGCAGTATTTACAACAACAGCAATCGCATCATTCATAGGAACAGTTATAATGGCACTACTTGCAAATTATCCATTTGCATTAGCGCCAGGGATGGGTTTAAATGCTTACTTTGCTTATACTATAGTAATTGGTAAAGGATACAGTTGGCAATTTGCTTTAACTGCTGTTTTATTAGAGGGTATTGTATTTTTAATTTTAACTTTTACAAAAGTTAGAGAAATGATTGTAAATGCTATGCCATATTCACTTAAACAAGCAGTAAGCGCAGGAATTGGTATTTTTATAGCATTTTTAGGATTGTATCAAGCTGGACTTGTTAAACAAGGACAAGGAATACCTCTTGACTTAGGGACAATTACAAGTACTACTTCATTAATTACAATTTTTGGTATTTTATTTACTATTTTCTTACTTGTAAAAAAAGTTCCAGGTGCAATTCTATTTGGGATGTTAGCCACTACAGCAGTGTCAATAATTTGTGGAGTTTCTGAACTTCCAAAGGCAATTATAGGTAAGCCATCAAGCATAGCTCCTATATTTATGAAATTTGATTTTAGCAAAGTTTTATCAACTGAAATGTTTGTAGCTCTTTTTGCTTTTCTGTTTGTTGATTTATTTGATACAGTAGGAACTTTAGTAGGAGTTGCATCAAAGGCTGATATGTTAGACAAAGATGGAAATTTACCAAAAGCAAGACAAGCTCTTTTTGCAGATGCTATAGGAACAACTGCTGGAGCAATGTTAGGAACTTCAACGGTAACTACATTTGTTGAAAGTGCAGCGGGAGTTGCAGAAGGCGGAAGGACAGGACTTACTTCAATAGTTACAGCTATTCTTTTCTTATTGGCTTTGATTTTCCAACCTATTTTTGCAGTAATTCCTACTTATGCAACATCTTCTGCATTAATTGTAGTTGGATTATTTATGATTACTGGAATTAAGAAAATTGATTTTGAGGATTATACAGAAGCACTACCTGCATTTTTAACTATTATTATGATGCCTCTATCATATTCAATAGCAAATGGAATTGTTTTTGGGATAGTTTCATATGCTGTATTAAAATTAATCTCAGGTAGAGGAAAGGAAGTTTCCCCGGTAGTATATATTTTAGCTTTACTATTCATATTAAAATTTGTAGCAGAAGCATTTATGTAATAAATATTAAGAAAAAAGGATTGAAATTATAATTTCAATCCTTTTTAGTTTAAGTTTTATTAAATTTAATTCCTATTTTCCATAAGTTGTGTGAAGTAGATGATGTGCTCTTTCTCCACCAGGTTCTCCCAAATATTCATTGTATATTTTTTGAATTGAAGGGTTTTTATAGGATAATCTAATTGTCTTATTTCTGTCTTCACTGTGGATACCATGCATTCTTTTTTCAATAATATCTGTATCTCCATGTATGAAAGGTTGACCACCACCAGCAATACAACCTCCAGGACAAGCCATTATTTCTATAATATCATAGGATTTTTCTTTGGATTTAATTGAATTTAAAAGTTTTCTAGCATTTCCTAAACCGCTTACAACAGCAGCTCTAATCTTTTTACCTTTTATTTCAATTTCTGCTTCTTTAAATCCTCTTAAATCTTTTAATTCAGTATATTCTAAATTTTGAAGATCTTCACCTGTAATCATATTATATGCAGTTCTAAGAGCAGCTTCCATAACACCACCAGTTGAGCCAAAAATTACACCAGCTCCTGATGATTCTCCCATAATACTATCAAAGTCTGATTCATCCAGATTAGGAAAATCCATAGAACAATCTTTGATCATATGTGCAATTTCTCTTGTGCTCAATACATAGTCAACATCGCTTAAGCCTTTATTACTAAGTTCTGGTCTTGCTGATTCGTATTTTTTAGCAACACAAGGCATAACTGAAACTACCACTATATCCTTAGGATTTATATTCATTTTTTCTGCAAAATATGATTTTGCGACTGAACCGAACATTTCATGTGGTGATTTACAAGATGAAGGAATATGTAGCATCTCAGGAAAATTATTTTCAATGAAATTTACCCAGCTTGGGCAACAGCTTGTCAAAATAGGAAGATTCTCTCCCTTTTCAAATCTTGTAACAAATTCTTTTGCTTCTTCCATTGTAGTTAAATCAGCTGCAAAATCTGTATCAAAAACATAGTCAAAGCCAATATTTCTAAGTGCTGTTACCATCTTTCCAGTAACAACTGTTCCAGGTTCCATTCCAAACTCTTCTCCCAAAGCAACTCTAACAGCAGGTGCAGTTTGAACTATAACAGTTTTTGTCTTATCCATTAGAGCTCTAGTAACTTGTTGTATTGAGCTAACTTCTGCAAGAGCTCCTGTAGGACAAACACTTAAGCATTGACCACAAAAAGTACAGTTTGTATTTATCATAGGTTCATCAAATTCAGTTCCTACTACAACAGGGAAACCTCTACCTACATCTGTTAAAGTTCCAACAGTTTGGACTTCGTTACACATAGTTTCACATCTTTTACAAAGTACACATTTGTTAGGGTCTCTAATAAGAGAAAGGGAAGAATTATCTAAAGGAAAATTAATTCTTTCTCCGGTAAACCTAATTGTTCTAATATTTGCAAGCCAAGCTAAATCTTGTAATTCGCAGTTCCCACTCTTAGAACATACTAGACAATCAGTAGGGTGATTTGATAGTAATAATTCAATATTAACTTTTCTTGAACGTATAACTCTATAAGTATCAGTTCTTACATCCATTCCTTCTTTTACAAGTGTATCACAAGCAGGAACCAATGTGCCTTTATCCATAAGTTCAACAAGACAAACTCTACAGTTTGCATCTCTATTTATAAATCCTAGACCTTTCATATCCATGTGGCAAAGAGTCGGGATTTTTATATTAATTTTTTTAGCAGCTTCAAGTATTGTAGTACCTTTTTCAACTTGAACATCTTGTCCATTAATTTTTAAATTAACCATAATTACCTCCTATCTCAAGATGATTGCCTTAACAGGACATTTTTCGAGACAGTTATTACACTTGATACATTTGCTTGTATCGATAACATGTCTTTCTTTTCTTTCGCCCTCAATAGCATCAACAGGACATTGTCTCTTACACAATCTACAACCGATACAATTTTCTGTAATGTAATATTGAAGAAGGTCTTTACAAACATGAGCATGACAACTTTTTTCTTTAATATGAGTTTCATATTCATCTCTAAAATAATGCATTGAGCTTAAAACAGGAGTAGTTGCTGTTTTTCCAAGACCACATAAACTTGTATCTGTAATTACTTCCGAAAGCTCTTGGAGTAAGTTCAAATCTTCCATTTCGCCATTTCCTGAGGTAATTCTTTCTAAAATTTCTAAAACTCTTCTATTTCCAATTCTGCAAGGTGTACATTTACCACAAGATTCATCAACTGTAAATTTCATAAAGAATTTTGCAATATCAACCATACAGTCATCTTCATCCATAACAACCATACCACCTGAACCCATAATTGAGCCTATTCTCGCAAGTGAAATAAAGTCCACTTTTGTATCAAATAATCTCTCAGGAATACAACCTCCTGACGGGCCTCCGGTTTGGACTGCTTTTATTTTTTTATTGTTAGGGCAACCACCACCAATATCAAGTACAATCTCATTTATAGTTTTTCCCATAGGAACTTCAACAAGTCCGGCATTAACAACTTTTCCAACCAATGCAAAAACTTTTGTTCCTGGAGAATCTTCCGTACCAATAGACTTAAACCAATTAGCACCATTATTTATTATCAAAGGAATATTTGCAAAAGTTTCAACATTATTTAAAACTGTAGGATATTCAAAAAGTCCTCTCTCAGTCGTTCTATAAACTTTTGATTTAGGCATACCTCTTTTTCCTTCTATTGATTTTATAAGAGCAGTACCTTCTCCACAAACGAAAGCACCAGCGCCTAATCTTATTTGTAAATCAAAAGAAAAATCAGAGCCCATAATGTTATCGCCTAATAAATTGTATTTTTTTGCTTCCTCAATTGCATGAGTAAGCATTTTAACAGCCTTAGGATATTCCGCTCTTACATATACATAACCTTTACTAGCGCCAATTGATCTCGCAGCTATAGCCATACCTTCAATTACAACATGTGGATCTCCTTCGAGGATAGATCTATCCATATATGCACCTGGATCGCCTTCATCAGCATTACAGATTACGTATTTAATTTCTGCATCTTGTCTAAAAGCTCCTTCCCATTTTCTTCCAGTAGGGAATCCGGCTCCGCCTCTACCTCTTAGATTTGAATCTTTTACTATGTCAATAATATCTTTTTTCTCTAAGTTGAAAATTGCATTTTCAAGGGCATAATAACCACCCATTGCTATGTATTCTTCAATATCTAAAGGATTTATAATATCATAATTTTTTAATGCTAGGCGGGTTTGTTTTTCAAAAAAATCTCCTCTTAATCTTATTCCTTTATCATCAACTATGTATTTTTCATCTTGTGATTTGATTTCCAACATTTCAGGATATTTTTTATTCTTTATTTTGTCTAAGTTTTTTATATATCCCATACTAAACCTCCTTTGCCTCTGCTAAGATATCTCTTATGTCATTCTTTGAAACATGAGTATAAACTTTATCGTTAACAGTAACTATAGGGGCATTTGCACAATCGCCGACACATCTTGTTTCAATCAATGAAAACAATAAATCATCTGTTGTTTCACCAACCTTGATACCTAAAAGATTGGAAAATTCATCTAATAAATTTTCTGCTCCTTTTACATAACAAGCTGTACCCATACATACTGAAATAGCATATTTTCCCTTTGGAACTAAACTAAATCTTGAATAAAATGTAACAACTCCATAAATTTCAGAAGCGGGAACATCTATTCCTTTTGAAATTATGTAAACAACTTCTTTTGGAATATATCCATAGAGATCTTGAGTTTTATGCAAAATTTCAATTAAATCTGAAGATTCTTTGCCTTTAATGTATTCTTTAATTTCACTAAAGCAATTACAATTATTACACATCTTTTACCTCCTAAATTACATAAATTTTTGCTCTGTAATGGAATAATATTTTTATAGAACATAACCAATTACAACTTTATTATAACATACTAATTGATAATATGTAAAGAGCAATTGTATTGTTGAAAATTTTAAAGTTGAAAAAACTTATTTATAATTATTCTCAAAATAAAATAACGTTAGATGATTTTGATAATAAATTTTATATTTTTTTGATTTTAATTTTCATATCTGTTATAATTACATTGTAAGAATATTTATTTTGTTTTTATAAGGAGGATATTTTGAAAAAATTTTTAAGTATTTTATGTTTATGTGCTATTTTATTGACAGCTTGTTCACCAAAAAATAAAAATACAGAACAAACAAGGATTGAAGAACAGCAAAAAGAAGATACAGGAACACATGATGTTGTAGATCATGCAGGTAATACAGTAAAAGTTCCGAATAATATAAAGAGAATTGTAATAGATCAAGTTCCAATAGTTTCAACATATGTATCATTCTTTAATGGGAAGGCACCGCATATTGTTGGATATGCAGGAGATTTTAAAAATACCATATCTAAAACTGTATTAAAAAATATGGCACCAGAACTTGAAAATGTTGCGGAAACCGTTCAAGGACAAAGTGATTTAAATGTTGAAGAAATTGTGAAATTAAAACCGGATGTTATATTTTATAATGCAAATAATAAAAAACATGCAGAAGAGCTTAAAAAGACAGGAATTCCAATCATAGGTTTTGCAACTGTTGGATATGATACTCCAAATGATTCACTAATAAGATACAAAGAATGGTTAAAACTTCTAGAAGATGTCTTCAATGAAAAGGGAAAGATGAATGATTTTATTTCCTATGGAGACAATCTAATTTCTGAAGTAAAAGAAAAAATCTCTAAAATAGATGAAAGCAAGAGACCAAATGCGATGATTATGTTTAAGTACCTAGACGGAATTCTTCAAGTTGCAGGTAAGGGAACATTTGGAGATGCTTGGCTTAATAACTTAGGGGTAAAAAATGTTGCAGCAGAAGAAAAGGGTTTTGCTAAGATTAACTTTGAACAATTATACAAATGGAATCCTGATATTCTATTCTTAAGTGGACCTGGACATATAAAACTTAAAACTAAGGATATAGTTGAAAACAAGGTAGATAAAGCAGACTTTTCGCCATTAAGTGCAGTTAAAAGTGGAAAAGTATATAATACAAATCTTGGAATGTGGAATTGGTTTACACCAAATCCTGATGCTCCACTAGCTTTTGCTTGGCTTGCAACTAAGGCATATCCGGAAGAATTTAAAGACTATCCATTAAAAGAAAAGATAAAAGAATACTATAAGAAATTTTATAATTATGAATTAACTGATGACGAAGTAGAACTTATGTTATCTTTATAGAAATGAGCGTTTAGATACGCTCTTTTTATTTTAAGTTGATTATTTAAACAAAATATAGTATAATCTAACTTATGTTTAATTGAATTAAGTAATATTATTATGAGGTGAGAAAATGATTAGTGTAATAGATTTAAGTTTGAGTTTTCAAGGGCAAAAACTTTTTGATGATGTAAATTTATCTTTTACTCCGGGAAATTGTTATGGAGTAATTGGAGCAAATGGAGCTGGGAAGTCAACTTTTCTTAAGATTTTAGAGGGAAGACTTGAACCAGATACCGGAAGTGTTTCTATAAAGCCGAATACTCGTATGAGTTTTTTGGAACAAGATCACTTTAAGTTTGAAGATGAAAAAGTAATTGATGTTGTAATAATGGGAAATGCTCGTTTAATGGAAATCATTAGAGAAAAAGAAGCTATTTATGCAAAAGAGGATTTTTCAGATGAGGACGGAATTTTAGCTTCAGAGCTTGAAGCTGAATTTGCAGATATGGACGGCTGGAGTGCAGAGGCAAATGCTTCTTCTCTTTTACAAGGTTTAGGTATTGGAACTGAATTACACGAGAAAAAGATGAGTGAGCTTTCAGGTAAGGAAAAAGTTAAAGTTTTACTTGCAAAGGCGCTTTTTGGAAATCCTGAAATTTTAATACTTGACGAACCTACAAACGACTTGGATATCAAGAGTATTTTATGGCTTGAAAATTTTCTTATGGACTATGAGGGAACTGTTATTGTAGTTAGCCACGACAGATATTTTTTAAATAATATTTGTACTCATATGGTGGATATTGATTTTAGAAAGATTAAAATTTTTGTCGGAAACTACGATTTCTGGTATGAATCAAGTCAACTTGCAGCACAGATGTTAAAAGACCAAAACAAGAAAAAAGAAGATAAAATTAAGGAATTACAAAACTTTATCGCAAGATTCTCTGCAAATAAGAGTAAATCAAAACAAGCTACAAGTCGTAAGAAATTACTTGATAAAATTCAAATTGAAGATATTCAACCTTCTACAAGACGTTATCCTTTTGTAGGTTTTGAAATGGAACGAGAAGTTGGAAATCAAATTTTGGAAGTTAATGAAATTTCAAAAACAATTGAGGGAAGACTTGTTTTGGACAAAGTTTCATTTATGGTAAATAAAAATGATAAAATTGGTTTTATAGGAGATGAACTTGCAATTACAACACTTTTTAAAATTCTAGCCGGAGAGATGGAAGCTGATAGCGGAAGCTTTAAATGGGGAGTTACAACTTCAAGATCTTATTTTCCAAAAGACAATACAGAATTTTTCAAAGATACTCCATATAATTTGATTGACTGGTTAAGACAATTTTCAACAGAGCAATCTGAAATTTATATTAGAGGATTTTTGGGAAGAATGTTGTTCTCGGGAGATGAAGCATTAAAACCTGCTCAAAAACTTTCTGGGGGAGAAAAAGTTAGAATGATGTTATCATATATGATGCTTAAAAGTTCTAATGTTTTAATCCTTGATCAACCAACAAATCATTTGGATCTTGAAAGTATAATCAGTTTGAATAACGGACTTAAGGCATTTAAGGGAAATATTTTATTTGCAAGTCATGATACTGAATTTATGAATACAATCGCAAATAGAATTATTCATATTGAAGAAAATGTATTTGAAGATAGACTTATGACTTATCAAGAATATATTGATAGATTCGTTGAAGGTCAATAATTAAAATAAATAAATTTAAAGAGAAATCCGAGTATGAGAACTCGGATTTTTTTGAGATTAAGACATAATTGTAACATTTTACAAAAATATGATGATAATTTATAGAAATATTTGTAATAATGTTTCTAAAGTGCTATACTAAAGGTCATTTAAATTATAGTTTTATTTTATATGAGTATTAGAAAACTACTCAAAATTTTGTTTCATTACTAATACTGTAATCCAATTAAAACTATTATTTAAGGAGGAGATAGAATGTCTACAGAAAATATTATAAATGAAAATAAAGTAGAGAATGAAGAAGATAAAACTAGTCAAAATAACGAAGTTGGAACTAAGTCTAATAATAAATCTACTTTTTTAAAAACTTTAGGTTATATTTTTTTATTTATAGTTTGGTCAATATTTTGTCTTTTTTTACGAGCATGGAGTGTTGTAGCCGGATTGCCTTATGATTCAATTGAATTTCGTGAAAAAGCACCTGTTTTATTAGCAGTTACAACTTTTGTATACTATGCAACTCCAATAATATGGATTTTTGTTCCGATTATAGTTATACTTTCTATAATTGTAAAAACACCTGATAAAAAGTAGAAAATTTTTATAGTATGAAAAAATCCGAGTATGAAAACTCGGATTTTCTTTTTAATAAATTTTATAGAAGGCTATCTTGCCTTATCTTTTAAGTAAAATTCTCCTTCAGTATGGAAAAATTCATCTTTAGCTTTTTTAATCTTTCCACTCATAAAGATTAGTCCTATCATATTAGGAATAACTACAAGGCCTAATGTTAAGTCTAGGAATACTCCAGCATGTTTAAATGAAAGTTTAGCAGCTACAATTATCATAATAGTTGCAACAAATCTCATAATTTTACCAACTTTTGTTCCAAATAAATATTCTGCAAGTTTTTCTACATAGAATACTATTACGATTATTGTAGAAAGAACAAATAAGAATAATGAAATTGAAACAACTATACTACCAATATTTCCAAAAATTGAATTAAATGCTCTTTCAACAGCGATTGATTGGTATTCAGGATTTTTCCATATTCCTGTTGTTAAAACTATAAGTGCAGACATTGTACAAACAATTATTGTATCAACAAATACTTCAAAAACTCCCCACATACCTTGTCTTGCAGGATGATCTGTAATTGCAGTTGAATGTGCATAAGGTGCAGAGCCCATTCCCGATTCATTAGAGTAAACACCACGTGCAACTCCATTGGTTATTGCTTTTTTTACAGCCCAACCTGCAGCACCACCAGCAATTGCTTTAGGATTAAAAGCACCAACAAAAATCATCTTAAAGGCTTCAGGAACTTTATCTATATTAATAGCAAGAACTATAAATCCGAAGATTAAGTAAATTAATGCCATAAATGGAACTAACATTTCAGTTACTTGACCAATTCTTTTAATTCCACCATAAACTACCAATATTACTAAAAGGAATACAAGTCCTATAGCAATATATCTATGAACTCCTAATTGTTCCAAAGGACCTGTTGCAGCAAGAGTTTGAACAGTAATTGAAGGTAAAATTTCAATCATAAAGAAAAATGCTACAAGTGAACCTAAAATTTTCCCTGCTTTTCCACCGATACCATGTTGTAAGTAGTAACAAGCTCCACCAACATACTCGCCTTCTTCATTTTTTTGTCTATAAAGAATACCGAGTACAATTTCACCAAATTTTGTTGCTTGACCTACTATGGCAGTAATCCACATCCAAAGTATAGAACCTGGACCTGCTATAAAAATAATTGAAGGTACAACCACTATATTTGCAGCACCGATAGATGATGCAAGGGCTGCAGTTGCTGCTTGGAAAGGTGAAACAGTTCCTTCTCCAGATTTGTTTTTACTAAACATTTTTCCGAAAGTTTGTTTCATTATATAAGGAAAATATCGAATTTGAAAAAATCCTAACCTTATAGTTAAAAAAATCCCGCCACCCACTAACAAAATCAAAAGTGGAGGCCCCCAAAGCCAATCTGCAAACTTGGACAATACTGAAATTAATGAATCCATAAAAAATTCCTCCTTATTCAATTTCTGAAAAGCACTATACTGTAATAATGTTTTCCTTAATTATATTATACAACTTTAATCATAAGGAACAGGGACATAAAGTGAGAATAGTTTTGTAAATCTTTGTAAATTAAAAAAGTAAATTTTAAGAAAAATCTTAATTTTCATTGATAAAAATAAATTTATTGTATTTATTAGTTGAATTGATTTTACACTAAAAATGTATAATAATATCCTTTATCAAAATATATACTAAATAATTTGTCTTTAAGACAAAGAGTAAAAAGTGGATATTGAATACAATTAGGACGTATAGTATAATAATGTATAGATTAAAGAATTAAGGGGACTTTTATTATGTCTAATTTTTTTAGATATTATTTGATAGGATTTAAAATCATATGGCAACATAGTATTACAAGAAATGCTATGATATTTCTTTTTATTGCTTTTTTGATTATAATATTTCGTAGAATTTCAATAGCACTTCGAAGTGGAGGAAGTGTTTTTAGACCTTATCATATTTCAAATGGAAATTTTTATATACACAATGCTTTCTATTTTTTAAATAGAGTTATACCTTTAAAAAAGATAAGATCAATTGAAGTTGACAGAATTAGGTCTGTAAGACTAAATGGAAGCAGATATATGCTAACTATTGAACTTAAAAATGGAAAGAGGACAGCCTTTTTTTTCGGTAGAGATAAAGCAAGTGATGAATTGGTAAGAAACTTAAAACAGGATACTAAAAGGTATAATATTAAAATTCATACTATTAATTTTGATAAGTAAAGATAGGAGATAATATGAAAAAGATAAAATTTCATAGTATTTATTATAGATTTATATTATTTATACTTACTTTTGCCATTCTCGTTATAAATATGATAATAGCTGATAAAAATGCAATAATACAATTCTATAATTTTAATATAAAATTATTGAAATTAAATTATATTTTCATTGGAATTTTTATTGCTATTACATTAATTTTTTCTTTTATTGGTTGGAAATTTTATGTCTGTAAAGAAGGAATATACTTAAGAAAAATAGATTTATTCATTCCTTGGGAAGATGTTGATGCTATAAGTCATGTTTGGATTAATGAATTGAGTATAAGACCTAACGGGAAACAATATTTGTATAATAGAAAATCTTTAGTAATCTACAGAAAAGATAATAAACCTATTTGCATTTATAATATTTCTTTATTAGCTTTATACACAATAAAAATATTTAAACCTAGCATTAAAACCAATGTTATTATTGCTACATTGGCTACTATTTTTAATGTTGCAGTTAATTTTGGAATACTTTATTATATTTTTTATAGAAAATTGGAATTTATAGATATAAAAGTATTTTTAATTTTTATTAGTATTTATGCTATTAAGAGCTTAATAGTACCATTAATAATGGTAATGTACGAAAATAAAATACATGGACAATACTTATTTCACGATAATGCATATAACAAAAATTCCTCAAAAGTAATTCAATTGTAAGTAATAAGGAGAGTTATGAAAAAGATAAAATTTCATAGTATTTATTATAGATTTATTTTGTTTATTTTTGCTATTTTTTTAACTAGTATAAATTCAATAGATAGAGTTAATAAAGTTACATTTGATTTTAAAGGGTTAAAAGTAGAATATTTAAATATTTGTTTTTTCGTTATTTCAATTGTTCTTATATGGTATTTTGAATTTTTTACTTGGAAATTATATATTTGTAAGGAAGGAATATATCTTAAAAAAATAGATTTATTTGTTCCATTTGAAGAGATAAATTCTGTGAGTCACGTTTGGTTTAGTTCATTAGGAAGTGTTAAAGACCGTTCAAGTTATAGTAGAAAATCATTGGTGATTTACAGAAAAAATGACAAGCCCATTGTCGTTTACAATATTTCTTTATTAGCATTATATTTTATAAAAAAATACAATTCAAAAGTTGAAATAAATATTATGTCTGCAACTTTAGCAACACTATTTAATGTTTTAGTTAATACATGGTTTCTTTATAGAACATTTACAGATTTTAATGGTATGCTTAATTATACAGAATTATTTATCTATATTATTATATTTATAATAAAGTTATTAATACCATTTATAATGATTAGAATTCAAAATAAAATACATGGTGATTACCTAGAACATGATGTACCATGGTATGGTTGGGGAAATGACAAGGTTATTAAATTGTAGTTAAATTGAATCGAATATATAATAAAAAGTAGCTTATAAATATAAGCTACTTTTGTTTTAAATTATCTTAAAATTTTATTGCAGAGTATGAATATAGAGGATATTCTATTTCTTTTCCTTCATTAAAATATGCTCCAGCACCATAAACCCAGTTTGGATTTTTAAGTAATGTTCTTCCTTGGTAAATCATATCACAGGCATCACTTTGAAGTAAATATTCACATAATCCATAGTCTTCCAAAAGACCAACAGCAGAAACTGTAAGATTTGCTTTTCTAATTTCTCTACTTAATTCTGCTTGGTATCCCGGATAAACTAGTGGACTTTTTGGTACAACTCCACCACTTGAAATACTATTGAAAACAACTCCGTCTTCTTTTGCAAGTTTTAGAATCTTTATAATGTCTTCTAAAGAATTACCTTTTTCATCATATTCATTAGCAGAAACTCTAATATGAACATCTATGTCAATATTTTTAATTGCTTTTAAAATATCTCCTAAAAATTTATATCTTTTTTCTAAACTACCACCGTATTCATCATTTCTTTGATTTGATAGGGGAGATAAAAATTGATTGATTAAATATCCATGTGCAGAGTGGATTTCTACAAAGTCAAAACCTGCTTGTTTTGCAAGTTTTACAGAATTTACAAAATCATCTTGTAAAGAAATAATTTCTTCTTTAGTCAATTCTCTTGGTGCTTTTTCATCTGCAAATGGAATTGCACTTGGTGCTACAATATCATCATAAGAAGCATCTGCTTTTCTTCCTGCATGACTTAATTGAATTCCAATTTTGCAATCATAATTATGAACTCTATCTACAAGCTCTTTAAAAGCTTTCATTTGAATTTCATTGTATAATCCTAAATCTACTTTTCTAATTCCACCAGTAGGATTAACCATAGTTGCTTCTATAATTATTCCTGCAACACCACCTAAAGCTCTTGCCACATAGTGATCAAAATGTTCTTTAGTCAAAACCCCATCTACAGTTTTTGAATGAAACATACACATTGGTGCCATAACAACTCTATTTTTAAATCTATTTCTACCTATTTCCATAGGGCTTAAAAGTTTACTCATAAAAAACCTCCTATATTTTTCTGACTAGTTTATACCCTAATTTTTTTAGATAATGATTATTTATTAAAATATTTTCTAAAAAACAGTTTAAAAATAGGTAAGAAAAAAGCTGTTACTTTCATAACAGCTTTTTAAAAAATTATACTATTTTGTATATTTTAAGATTAATTCTTTTGCAGCTAATGTTTCATCAGGACGTTTAATTTCTGTATCATGAGGTGCTGCATGAACTATTTCAGGATTTGTTTCAGCTTCTTTAGCAATCTTAATCATAGATTCTGCAAATCCGTCAAGAGTTTCTTTTGATTCACTTTCAGTAGGTTCAATCATCAACGCTTCATGAACAATTAATGGGAAATATACAGTTGGTGGGTGATATCCCATATCCATCAATCTCTTAGCTACGTCAAGAGTTACTAATCCGTTAGGGTTCTTTAATCCACCTAGTACAAATTCATGTTTGAATTTAACATTTTCAGGAAGATTGTAGTAATCTCTTAATTTATTTGCTAAGTAATTAGAATTTAATACTGCATAATCACTTGATTTCTTAAGTCCGTCAGCGCCTAAAGCTAAGATATAAGCATAAGCTCTAACTAATACACCAAAGTGTCCATAGAAATCTTTCATCTTACCTAATGTTTTTGGAACATCATAAGATAAGCTGTATTTTTCACCATTTTTAACTACAATAGGAACTGGTAAGAAGTCTTTTAAGAAATCTTTACATCCAACATAACCTGCACCAGGACCTCCACCACCGTGAGGAGTAGAGAATGTCTTATGAAGATTGTAGTGAATTGCATCAAATCCCATATCTCCAGGTCTAACATGTCCTAAAATTGCATTGGCATTTGCTCCATCATAATATACTAAACCGCCAGCATCGTGAACGATTTTTGTAATTTCTTGAATTTCTTTTTCGAATAATCCTAATGTATTAGGGTTAGTAAGCATTAGACCAGCAGTATCATCACCAACAGCTGCTTTTAATGCTTCAATATCAACTAATCCGCTTTCGCAAGATTTAATTTCGATAATTTTATAACCTGCCATTGTAGCTGTTGCAGGGTTAGTTCCGTGAGCTGAGTCAGGAATTATAATCTTATCTCTTTGGAAATCTTTGTTGTTTTCATGATATGCTTTAAATAACATAATACCTGTTATTTCACCATGAGCTCCGGCAGCAGGTTGTAATGTGCAAGCATCCATACCTGAAGTTTCATTTAGAGCTTCTCCAAGTTCATACATTAATTGTAAAGCACCTTGAGCTCCACATTCAGGAATATTTGGATGAAGTGTTGCAAAACCTGGAAGAGCACACATAGCTTCGTTGATTTTTGGATTGTATTTCATTGTACAAGATCCTAGTGGATAAAATCCTGTATCAACACCAAAGTTTTTATTTGAAAGATTTACAAAATGTCTAACAACTTCTGGTTCAGAAACTTCCGGTAAATCAATTTCGCCATCATTTAATAGTTCAGCAGGAATTAGCTCTTTAATACATACATCTTCAACATCCAATTCTGGTAATTTATGACCAATTTTACCAGGTTTTGATAGTTCAAATATTAATTTATCGTATTTCATATTATGCTTCCTCCAATACCTTACATAGTTTGTCTATTTCTTCCTTAGTACGTTTTTCAGTAACTGCAAACATAATAACATTTTCTAATTCAGGATAATACTTTCCAAGATCGAAACCACCGATTATACCATTTTCAAATAATTTTTTATTTAATTCACAAACCGGTTTTTTAGCTTTTAATGCAAATTCTTTATAGAAAGGTGCATCAAAAACTTTTTCGAATTTACCTGTTTCTAAAAGTTTCTTATAAAGATAATGGGATTTCTTTATACATTGTTTTGAAAGTTCTTTAAGACCTTCTTTACCTAAAAGATCCATATAAATTGCTGCAGTCAAAACATTGATACCTTGGTTAGAACAGATATTTGAAGTAGCTTTATCTCTCTTAATATGTTGTTCTCTGGCTGATAGAGTAAGAACCCAACATCTCTTTCCATCTCTGTCAACAGTTTGTCCAACTATTCTTCCTGGAATCTTTCTTAAAAATTCTTTATTAACAGCCATAAATCCTAAGTATGGTCCACCATATGAAATAGGAATACCTAGTGATTGAGCTTCACCAACAACTACATCAACATTACAATCAGATGGTTTCTTTAAAGTTCCTAAAGAAGAAGGGTCAACAGAAACTACTGAGTAACATTTTTTAAATCCATGTGCTAGTTCAGAAACCTTAGTTACATCTTCAATATTACCGAAGAAATTTGGATTTTGAACTAAAACAGCTCCAACTTCATCATTTAATTTTGCTTTTAAATCATCAATACAAGTTACACCGTTACAAGTTTTAACAACTTCCATTTCAATATGTTGAGCATGAAGATAAGTTTTTAAAACTTCTCTTGACCAAGGTGCAATGGCTTCGGAAACTAAAACTTTTTTCTTTTTAGCATGATGAGCAGTCATAATTGCAGCTTCTGCTAAACTTGTTCCTTGATCATAAAGTGATGCATTCGCATATTCCATACCAGTTAGATTAGAAATCATTGTTTGGAATTCAAATATATATTGTAAAGTACCTTGACTGATTTCTGGTTGATATGGAGTGTATGAAGTTAAAAATTCACTTCTGCTAATAATTGTTGGAATAACAGCAGGAATATAATGATCATAAGCACCAGCACCTAAAAATGTTGTATATTCACTTGAAGATGCATTTTTACTTGCTAACTTAGTTAGATAGTTATATACTTCCAACTCACTCTTTGCTTTTGGAATATTCAATTCTCTTTTTAATTTTAATTCTTCAGGAATATCTGAAAATAAATCTTCAACAGAATTAACACCAAGGCTATCTAACATATCTTTAACATCTTGTTCTGTTAGAGAAATATAAGGATACATATAGAATTTACCTCCTAATAATTTAATTATTTTTTAAGAAATTTCTTACTGATTAATACAGCAGGAACTTTTTTATTTCTAATTTCAACTTGAACTTCATTTCCTATTTCAGCTTGATCCGCATCAACAATTACATTTGCAATAGTTTTGCCCAATGTAGGTGACATATAACCTGTTGTAACAAATCCGATTTCTTTATCGCCTTTAAATACTTTCGCTCCATGTCTTGCAATGCCTTTGCCTGTCAATTCAAGACCGATTAACTTTCTAGGAACTCCTGCTTCTTTCATTTTTGCTAAAGGAGCTTTACCTATGAAGTCTGCTTCTTGTTTTAATTTTACGAAATAACCAAGACCTGCTTCAAGTGGAGTTATAACGTCATCCATTTCATTTCCGTAAAGTGGAAGAGCTGCTTCAAATCTCAAAGTATCTCTACAACCTAAACCGCAAGGCATAACTCCGTCTTCTTTGCCGATTTTTAGGATTTCATCCCATAATTTATTCATATCTTCACCGGAGCCGTAAATTTCAAATCCGTCTTCACCTGTATATCCTGTACGTGAAACTAAGAATTTTCCACAATCTCCAAGTTCAACATTTTCTTTAAATGTGAAGAATTTTATATCATTTGCTAAATCGACATTTTTAGCTAATTTTTGTAAAACTTTTTCAGCTTTAGGGCCTTGTAATGCAATTTGTGCAGTTTCTGATGAGATATTTTTTATTTCTACATCATAATTTCCTTTTTGTTTTAAGAACCAAGCAAAGTCTTTATCTGTATTTGCAGCATTAACTACAATATACATATCATCTTTACCTTTTCTGTAAACTAGTAAATCATCAACAACTCCACCGTTTTCATTACATAATAAAGAGTAAATAACTTGTCCATCACCAATAGTTGTCAAATCATTAGTGATTAAATGATTAACATAGTCAAAAGCATCTTTTCCTTTAACAGTAACTTCTCCCATATGTGAAACGTCGAATAATCCAGCATTATTTCTTACTGCATTATGTTCAGCAGCCAATCCTTCATATTTAACAGGTAATAACCAACCTGCGTAATCTACAACTTCTCCTCCATATGAAATGTGTTTTTCGTACAATGGTGTTTTTTGTGCAGCCATATCAAATTCCTCCTTAAATTTTAATAGAAATCAATTACCTCTCATAAGATAACCCTTTTTCCTTAATGTAATTATAGTATAAAAAAATAAAAAATACAATAGTCTTTTTACAAAAACATAAAAAGTTTTTTATCAAACTAAAATAATTATTTGTATAATTAACAAAATAGATTAATAGGAAAACAAAAACGTTTTTATTTTAACTTATAGATTAGTAATATATAAAAAATATACCCTTAATATTAAAAAAATTATAAAAAAATAGAGAAGTTTTTTATAATTTTATTTAAATACTTTATCTACAGAAATATAATTGGTAAGAAATCTTATAACTATTAGTAAAAAAATAAAAAACATTAATTTTTTAAAAAGTTTTTCAAAAAATTAAAATAAATTTTAATATTTTTATAAAATTTTTTTAATTTTACATAAAATATGTTACAAAAGTTAAAATAATCAAAAAATGATGACTATTTGTCAAAAAACTTTTTATTTTTTTATATTATTTTCTTAATGAAAAAATTTAAGATATATATTCTATACACTAAAATTATTTATTAAAAAAATAGAAACGTTATTCAAAAATATTGATTTATTATTTTATACTTGATATTATTAGGGTATAAAACTTTTATAAAATATTAATTCAAAAACAATTTAGTACTTAAATAGAGGAGGTCATTATGAAAAAAATTGGACTTTTAGTAAATCCCATTGCTGGAATGGGTGGTAGAGTTGGACTTAAAGGAACCGATGGTGAAGATATATTAGAAAAAGCAATTTCTCTTGGTGCTGTTCAAGAAGCTCCTGAAAAGGCAAAGAAAGCTTTAGCTAAAGTTGTTGAATTAAAAGATAAGTTTAAAATCTATACGGCAAGTGGTCTAATGGGTGAAGAAGAATGTAAAGAACTTGGACTAAATTATGAAGTTGTCTATAATTCTAAAGAAAAATCTTCAGTTATAGATTCAAAAGAACTTTTGAAATACTTTTTAAAAAATGATATTGAATTGATTTTCTTTGTTGGTGGAGATGGAACAGCTAGAGATGTTTATTCTGTTATTGAAGATAAAATAGCTGTAATCGGAGTTCCTGCAGGAGTAAAAATCCATTCACCTGTTTATGGAAATACTCCTGAACAAGCTGGAAGTTTGCTTTTTGAAGTTATAAATGGAGTTGAGCTTCCGGTAATTGAAAAAGATGTTGTGGATATTGACGAAGATGCCTTTAGAGATGATAGAGTGGAAGTTAGACTTTACGGTTATTTAAAAGTACCTTATGATCAAAGGTATTTACAAAACAAAAAATCACAAACTCCTCAATCAGATAGTGATGCTCAAGTTTCAATAGCATGTGATATAATTGATGATATGAAAGATGATATTTTTTATATAATTGGTTCAGGAACAACTCCAATGTACATTATGAAAGAACTGGACTTACCATACACAGTATTGGGTGTTGATATAATAAAAAATAAAAAACTTGTAAAAAAAGATTGTAGCGAAAAAGACATACTTGAAGTAATAGGAGATGAAAGAGCTATTTTGATTGTAACTCCAATGGGTGGTCAAGGTTATGTTTTTGGTCGTGGAAATCAACAATTAAGTGCAAATGTTTTAAGAAAAATCGACAAAAAAGACATTATAATAATTGCAACAAATGGTAAGTTGGAGAGTATAACATCAGGACATCTTGTAGCTTATACAATGGACGAAGAAGTGGATAAAAAATTAAAAGGCTATTATAGAGTTAAAATCGGATATGAAAGAGAAAAAATGATGTTGGTAGATAATAAATAAAAAATTAGGCGATAGAAATATCGTCTTTTTTTATCCAGTATTTGAATTATATTTTTTTATAAATTAAATATTTGTGAATATTCTATTATTAATTTTGTAAAAATTTTATACATTTTTATTTAGTACTACCTTTTTGAACTAAAGTGTGATATAATAATATTGTCTAAGGTTCCTGTCTGATTATGCCTACAGAATTAATAAGGGATTACGGAGTTCTTACTTTGATGGCAGCTCTATTATGGAGAAACCGTGAGATTTAAGACAGTTTGCCCACCTTCAAATGCGAAGGTTTATATAATGACAGGAGCCAAAAGACATTTTTAATAATATAATAAATAATTAGGAGGTTTTTTTATGAGCTTATCAAAGTATATTGAACAAAGACGTTTAGAAAGAGAAAGAGAAGTTAGAAGAAAAATAAGAAAAGAAAAGGCAGCTAGTGCTGCAAAAATTGCTGCTGGAGTTGCTGTTGGTGCAGGGGTAGGAATTTTATTTGCTCCTAAATCAGGTAAAGAAACTAGAGAAGATATCGTTAGAGTAACAAAAGACGGTGTTGAATATGTAAGCGAAAATGTAAATAGTGCAGTTAAAGCTGTTGCTGAAAAAGCTAAAGAAGTTAAAGAAGCTGTTGGAGAAAAATATGACGATTTTGCAAATAGAAATATGACAGAAATTTCTCCAGAAGTTGAAGAAATGGATATAAAAGAAGAAATAGAAGAATAGTGAGGAAAAAATGGTAACAATAGATTTAGATTTAACTTTAAGAGTTATTCTTTATTTAGTGGCTATAGTTTGTTTGCTAGCTTGTATTTGCTTCTTTACTAAGTTGATAAAAGTTTTTAGTAGAATCAACAAAATTTTAGAAAAAAGCGAAGAAAGTTTGGTTGCAAGTGCTGAAAAATTACCAAGTTTGGTTGAAAATGCTGATAAAGCTATTGCAAATTCAAACAAAATTCTTGAAAAGACAGATGAAATTCTAGCCGAAACAAAAGAAGATATAACTGATAGTGTAGAAAATGTGAGTTTGACACTTGAAAATGTAAGAGAAATTACAGATGATATTACAACATCTACAAGATTTGTTGCAGAACAAGTTGTTGATACTACAATGGATATTAGAGAAAATGTAGATAGTGTGGTTGATAAAGTAGATATGATTATGAATATCATAGAAACAATTAAATCTTATTTTAAGAAAAAATAATTTTATTATAACCAACTTTTGAAAAATTTCTATTTTTTAAAAAAGATAGGAGGACATTATGGGAGTTATAGGGAAATCAGAATTATTAGAATCGTTGTATAAAATCGGAGAGGGAAAGGCAAATTATAAATTAAATAAAATGCTAATTTTAGCATTTTTAGCGGGGTTATTTATTGCGTTGAGTGGACTATCTTATGTGGTAGTAAATACAGGAATGGCAAGTTTAAATCCAACTTATGGAAAATTTATTTCAGGAGTTTGTTTCTCCTTTGGACTTTTTGCTGTTGTTGTTGCTGGTGCTGATTTATTTACAGGGAATGTTTTGATGGTAGCTCCTGCATTGGGAAAGAGAATTACATTTCCAAAAATGTTTAGAAATTGGGTATTTGTTTACCTATTTAACTTTGTCGGTTCTGTTTTTGTATCATTAATTGTTTATTTTGCAAGTGTTATGACACCGGATATGCTTGCATTTTTACATAAAATTACCCTTGCAAAAACTACAGAAAGTTTTACAGTTCTTTTATTTAAGGGAATAGGTTGTAATATTTTCGTCTGTTTAGGAGTTTGGATGTCCTATGCGTGTAAAGATGGAGTTTCAAAATTCTGTGCATGTGCAATTTCTGTTATACTGTTTTTGATTTGTGGATTTGAGCATAGTGTTGCAAATATGTTTTATCTTTCATATTCTTTTATAATATCAGACATAGGTGCTGGTGCAGTTATATATGATTTAATTCCTGTAACATTAGGAAATATAATAGGGGGAAGTATAGTAGCTATTTGCTATTACTTTGCTTATAAAGATTAGGAGTTGTAGTTATGTTGGAGTTTCCAAAAAATTTTAATATCAAAATAACTTTATATAATGAAGATTATTCATTTGGAAATGGATTATATCGATTGCTTTTATTGATTGATGAATATAAATCAATTAACAGAGCATGTAAAGAAATGAGAATGGCTTACTCAAAAGCCTATAAAATGATAATTCGCTCCGAAAAAGATTTGAACTGCAAACTTCTTGTAGGTAAAATTGGGGGAAAAGGTGGAGGTGGATCAACACTAACACCAGAAGCTAAAGAATTAATAGCTTTTTATGAAAAAATAAATTTAAAAACAATGGAGTTTGTAGAAAAAGAAATTTTAAACTTTAAAAAAGAAATTACTAAAACGGAGAATTAAAGATTCTTCGTTTTTTTATAAAAATTTTTAATAGTATTCATAGAAAATTATTATAATTGATAAGTATTATACTTGAATAAATATGGGTATGTAATATTATACAATAATAAAAGGAGGTCTTTTAAGATGGATCATGTAAAAGGATTACAAAATGTTGTAGAAAATTCAAAAAATTTAGGAGCTGCTATTCCTAATGAAATGAAAGCTTTTAGCAATCTTTTCGGAGAAGTTATGAAAGAAGGAGCATTAACTGTAAAAGAAAAAGAATGTATTGCTCTAGGTATTGCAGTAGCTGTTCGTTGTGAAGGTTGTATTGAAGCGCATGTAAGAAATATCATTAATTTGGAAGTTTCAAGAGATGAAGTAGCAGAAATTGTTTCTGTTGCAGTTCTTATGGGCGGAGGACCTTCAACAGTTTATGGAGCAAAGGCATTAGAAGCTTTTGACCAATTATCTAAATAATTTTATAGATATAAAAGTGGTGTTTTCACCACTTTTTTGTTGAAAAAATATTTTATTTATGTTAAAATTATACGGTAATTTTTATAGAAATTAAATTTAGAAAAATAGTGTTTTGCTTGGCACCCACTTTAAAAATCAAGTGCTGGGGCACATTTGCCCTTTTTTTGTTGAACAAAGCACTCCAAAAAGGAGGAAATATGAACGTAAAAAAAATTACAAGACAGGGAATGGTTGCAGCTATTTATGTTGTATTGACAATTCTTTCAGAATCTTTTGGATTGGGATACGGAAGTTTACAATTTAGACTTTCAGAAACTTTAGCAATTTTACCATTTTTTAATCCAGAATACACAATTGGTGTAACATTAGGTTGTTTTTTAGCAAATATTGCAAGTACGGTAGGAATTGTCGATATGGTAGTTGGAACTTTGGCAACATTTGTGGTTGCATTGATTATGACTAAAATGAAAAACTTTTATTTGGCTTGTTTAGTTCCTGTAGTTGTCGGAATGATTCCAATAGCATTGGAAATATATCTTATGTTGCCTAATCCTGTAGGATTTTGGGGTATATTAGGGGAACTAATGCTTTCTGAAGCCTTAGTTATCTATGCGGTAGGAGTTCCTGTTTTTTATATTTTATGTAAAAATAGAGCATTTACAAAAGCTCTTGAGTTTAAAAAACAAATAAGATAATAAGAACCCCACCCTTCCACGATGCTTTGCATCGGGTGGGTTCCCGGGAACCTTGTTGTTTCACAATTAAAAAATTGGTGTTTTTTACACCAATTTTTTTAAATTAAAATATTTTTTTGGGGTATAAAACATCTATAAATTACAATAAAAAACTAATTTATATAATAAAAATATTTATACTAGGAGGAAAAAATGAGTATAGTAAATAGTTTAAAAGAACGTAGAAGTTATTATAACATCTCAAAAAAATTACCGGTTGATGAAAATAAAGTTATAGAGTTAGTTAAGGAAGCCACAGAATTTACACCAGATGCATTTAATATGAAAAGTGCTAGAGTGGTTGTCGCTTTAGGCGAACAACAAGACAAGCTATGGGATGGCATTTTTGATGCTTTTGGAGGAAAAGTTCCAATAGAAAAGATTGATAGTTTTAAAGCAGGAGCAGGAACAATTTTATATTTTTATGATGAATCTATTGTAAAAGGATTACAAGAAAAATTCCCTGCTTATGCCAATAACTTCCCTATTTGGGCAAATCAAGCAAATGGAATGTTGCAATCAAATATTTGGGTTGGCCTCAGGGAATTGGGAATAGGGGCATCTATCCAACATTATAATCCAGTTATAGACGAATTTGTAAAAAAACTTTTTGATGTTCCCGAAAGTTATATTTTAGTTGCTCAAATGCCTTTTGGCGGAATTGTTGAGCAACCTGCTGAAAAAGCAAAAGAAAATATTTCTGATAGAGTAGTAATTAAAAAGTAATAAATATTATTGTGATTTTTTAAAACTCTTTTCAAATTTATCAAAATGTGATAAACTTTGATTAGAGTTTTTTAAATTTTAAAATTAAAGGAGAAATATTATGTGGTTATTAGATATAATCAAAGTCATTATTTTAGGTATTGTTGAAGGAATTACTGAATGGTTACCTGTGAGCAGTACAGGTCATATGATTTTGGTTGATGAATTTTTACAATTAAATCAATCAGCTGAATTTAAGGAGATGTTTTTAGTTGTTATTCAGCTTGGAGCGATTCTTGCGGTTGTAATTATGTATTTTAATAAGTTGAATCCGTTTTCTAAAAAGAAAACTAAGGAGCAACAAAAAGATACAATTAATATGTGGTTAAAGGTTATTGTAGGGGTCATTCCTGCAGGAGTTTTGGGAGTGCTTTTTGATAAGACTTTGGAAAAATATTTTTATAATTTCCCAACAGTTGCATTTACTTTAGTCTTATACGGTATTTTATTTATAGTTGTTGAAAATAATCCGAAATTTAAGAAACAAAATATAAGAAGATTTGAAGATTTAAGCTATTCATTAGCTTTTTATGTAGGATGTTTTCAAGTTTTAAGTTTAATTCCTGGAACTTCAAGATCAGGAGCTACAATTATTGGAGCATTAATTCTTGGACTTTCAAGAAGCTTAGCTGCAGAATTTTCATTCTTTATGTCAATTCCAGTTATGTTTGGTGCAAGTTTATTAAAACTTAGAAAATTTGGCTTTGCTTTTAGCTTTTTTCAATTTTTTATCTTAATACTTGGGATGTTTGTAGCATTTGTAGTTTCTGTTATGGCAATTAAAATGTTGATGAGATACATTAAAAAGCATGATTTTAAAGTTTTCGGATATTACAGAATAGTTCTTGGTGTAATTTTAATTCTATATTATATTATCCGTTAATATAACTTAAATATTTATATAAAAAGTTAAATAGATTAGCTCTATTTGACTTTTTTTGTTATATTTGGTAAACTGAGTTAACATTATAAAGGAGGGAAAATCTATGAAAAAAAGATTTCTGATTACTGCTTTAATAATTTGTTTTTGCGGAGCTCTTGTTTCTTGTAAATCAAAGGAACAAACTGAAGAAAAACCAAAAGAAAATAATCAAGTAACTGTTAAAGAAAAACAAGTTAAAGAGAATATTAAAGAAGAAGACGAAAAGAATAAGGAAGAAAAGAAAGAAGAAAAGGAAAAAGAAGAAAAACCAACTGAAGAAAAGAAAGATGAAAAAGGATTGAACTTCGTTGTTAAAAACTTAGGAAATAATGATGTGAAAAAAGTTGCAGAAAAAAATGATAAAATGTCTTTTGATATATATACAGTTGGAATGAATTTTACTGTAAAAGTAGATGGAAAAGAATATTCAATAAAAGATGCCATTTCAAAGGGAATTTTAGATGAGGATAAATTTATTGAAAAAATTGAACAAGATAAGAAAGATAATAACTGTACAAGTGAATTATCAAAAGATGGAAGTACATTAATATACAAATATAAAGATTATTCTATAGTTAAATATAATGCAGAAGATGAAGATATGTATATTACTAAAGAACAAGATTTAGATTCTTTAGAAAAAATATTGAATAAAAACTAGGTGAAAAAGGTCAACAACTGAGAATTGTTGACTTTTTTAATATCAAAATTAAAAATAATCATAATTTAACTTTTATTAAACTATGATTTTTTATAAATGAAAGGATGTGTTTTTATGTGTAAAGAATGTTATGTAAATGAAAGTAGGATTACTCCGCTATTAAATCCTATAGATTGTTTGGAGAACCACACTCAGTACATTTGTGGTACTTGTGGAAGGTGTATTTGTATCGATCACGACCCCGTAAGAGATTTGCAACGTTGGAATTTTCCTTTTAAGTCTTTAGAGATTGCAAAATTATATTTGCGAACTGCAGATTACACGATGAAAAAACCTTGTGGAATTTATGAGATAAAAAGTGAAAATGGAAGACTTTCTTATAAGATTTTTGAAGGGGAAGAAAGTTTAAAGACATATTTAAAAAGAAATAAGGGAAAAACTTGTGAAACTATGAAACCTGCTTTTATAGTTGATGAATACCGTGAATATGAAAATACAGAGGTTAGAAAATTAACTTCTGAAGAGGTGAAGAAATATATGTCAGAGAGATAAAAGTTTAATGTCAAAATAACAAGCATAGTCATTCCCCTAATACGTCATCTCGACCGGAGTGAAACGGAGCGGAGAGATCTCCTAAAGTCCCTAGAATATCAAAAAGTTCTGTATTGAAAAATACTTTTTAAGAATTATAATTCCACAAAAAAATCGCAGACTTTTCGTCTGCGATTTTTGTTAAAACTTGTTTTATTACTTAATCAGCTATTATTAAACCATAATTTCCATCTTTTCTCTTATAAAGAACATTTGTTTTTGAATCTTTTGCATTTTTGAAAATGAAAAAGTCATGATTTAAAAGCTCTATTTGTAAAATGGCTTCTTCTTCAGACATTGTAGCTACATCAAAGTTTTTAACTCTTACAATCTTTGATTCTTCTTCCTCCAAAGGTTCAGCTATTTTTTCAAATCTTATAGTTTCTAATGCTTGATATTTCCTTTGTAACTTTGTTTTGTTTTTCCTTATTTGTCTTTCAAGATTATCTAAAACTATATCTATTGAAGTATACATATCATTTGTACTTTCTTCTGCTCTAAGTATTGTACTGTTTGGTAAATAAATTGTAGCTTCAAAAATTTTATCATTTTTAACTGCACTGTAAGTAACTTTACCTTCGATATCCTTAGAGAAAAATTTATCCAATTTCTCGAACTTCTTTGCAGTAATTTCTTTTAAAGCATCTGTAATTTCAATGTTTTTACCTATAAATTGTAATTTCATACCAATACCTCCCTAACATTTTTTATAATTACATAAAATGTAAATATAATGTTACTTATATTATACCATATTTTACCATTAAATAACTAAACTGAACCTTAAAATTTTCGTTTTATATTTTTTTGTGGTATACTTAATTAGTATTTATTTTAAAAGGAGATATTATGAAAAGAGATACTGTACTTATAACTGGCTCATCAAGGGGGATTGGCTCTGCAATTGCAAAGGCTTTGGCAAAAGAAAATTATAATATAGTTATAAATTATAAAGAAAATGAAACAGAGGCAAAAAAAGTTTTTGAAGAAATAAAAACATATAATCCAAATGTCTTGATGGTACAAGCAGATATAAGAAAAACTATCGAAGTTGAAAATATGTTTAATGAAATAGAAAAAGTATTCGGAAATGTCGATATTCTAATAAATAATGCTGGAATTGCAAGTGTAAGATTTTTTCAAGATATTACAGAAGAGGAATGGGAAGATATCTTTAATGTAAATGTACATGGTTCATATCGTTGCATAAAGAGAGCCATTCCTTCAATGGTAAATAATAAATATGGTAAAATAATCGGAATTAGTTCAATATGGGGAGTTACAGGAGGAGCACTTGAAGCGCATTACTCTGCGACTAAGGGGGCGATTATTTCTATGAATAAGGCTCTTGCAAAGGAACTTGGATATTCTGGAATAACTGTAAACACAGTTGCTCCAGGTGGAGTGGATACTGATATGTTAAAAGACTTGCCAAAGGAGAGCATTGACGGGTACTGTTCAGAATTTCCTCTACAAAGACTTGCTAAGCCAGAAGAAATTGCAAATGCCGTAAAATTTTTAATTTCAAAAGAAGCTTCTTATATAACAGGACATGTTTTAAATGTAAATGGGGGAGCTTTTATTTAAAAAATCTTGAAAAAAACATAAAAAAGCTATTTACAAAAGATAAAAAAAGTTGTATAATTTAAACGTGGCTATAAATTATCGCGGCAAATAATTTATGGGGAGTATGAAAATATGGCAAAAATGATGGGACCTAGATTTAAACAATCAAGAAGACTAGGCTTAAATGTATGCGGACACCCAAAAGCTAACAAAAGAATGGGTAAAGGTCTTGCAAGAAACGACAAAAAATTAACAGAATATGGTTTACAATTACTTGAAAAACAAAGATTAAGAGCTTACTATGGAGTTATGGAAAAACAATTCAGAACTTATGTAGAAAAGGCACTTAGACAAAAAGAACGTATAACAGGGGATGCTCTTGTTATGATGTTAGAAACAAGATTAGATAACCTTGTTTACAGAATGGGTTTTGCTTCTTCAATTAGACAAGCAAGACAAATGGTAGTTCATGGACATATGCTTGTTAATGGAAAGAAAGTTGATATACCTTCATACGCTGTACAAGTTGGAGATGAAATCACTTTAAGAGAAAAATCACAAAAAGTTGAAATGTTCAAAGAAAACTTTGAATCTACATTCTTAGGAGTTGTTCCTTACATCGAAAAGAAAGAAGGATTAAAAGCAACTTTAACAAGAATGCCAGAAAGAGACGAAGTTCCAATTGAAATTCAAGACTCATTAGTAGTAGAATTCTACTCAAGATTAATTTAACAAAACAAAGCACGAATTATCGTGCTTTTTTGTTTGTAAAAAAGGTGATGTTATATTTCGAACATCACCTTTTTCTTTAAGTTTTATTAAAAATTATTTCTTTTTAATAAATAATGCTATTATAAATGCAATAAAACTTGGAATTATCCAGTTAAAACCTACGCTACTCAATGGTAAAATAGTTATAAATTCAAAAAGTCCTGTTTGTTCATAAAATACTTGAATAAAACTAACTGTAACAGCTGTAAATGTAGGTAGTTTAAAGATTAAATCATTTTTAATTCTATCTTTAAAAAATGCAAGTATAATTAAAACAATTGTTGGTGGATAAACAACTGCAAGTATTGGAGCACCTATTTTTACAATTCCATTAACTCCAATTATAGCTGTTACTGCACCAAAAATACAAATACAAAGTACAAAAGTAGAATATTTTACTTTTCCTTTTGTAATATTTACTAAATATTCTCCTGATGCAGAAGTAAGCCCGATTGCTGTTGTCAGACAAGCAAGGAATGAAGCCAAACCTAATGCAACTTTTCCTGCATTTCCTAAAAGATTTTGTGTTACATTTACGATAATTTGTGATTGTTCAATATTAAGTCCATATTCTGCAGAAACAGTTGCTCCTAAATATGTAAGTCCACCATAAATTAATCCTAAAGTAGTACAAGCAATAATCCCTGATTTAAATAACATCTTAACCTGTTGTTTAGGTTCGTTATAACCTTTATTTTTTAATGTTAATAATAAAACTGATCCTACTGCTAAAGATACGAAACAGTCCATTGTTTGATAGCCGTCAATTAATCCTTTTCCTAATACACTATCTATTTTAGCAGTTTCTGCAGGAACACCAAGTGGGGAAATAATTCCTTTAACGATAATTACAACAAGTGCAAGAATTAAAAAAGGAGTTAAAAATTTTCCAATAATATCAACAACCTTTGATGGTCTTACTGTTAAAAAGTAAGTTAAAGCATAAAAAATAATTGCTACTATAGATATTGTAAAAATATTATGAAAACCTAATATTGGCTTAATTCCCATTTCATAAGCAGTTGCTCCAGTTCTTGGAATTACAAGAAGTGGTCCAACACACATAATAACCATAAAACTTAAAACTAATGCAGGTTTCTTTCCGATTGGGCTAAAAAATCTCATTATATCACATTCATAATATGTAACAGCCATTAAAGCTACAAGAGCCAAGCCAACAGCAGTAACTGTAAAACCTAAAAATGTGATAAACCAAGAGCTACCTGAAAGAACTCCCAAATATGGAGGAAAAATCAAATTTCCAGCTCCAAAAAACATTGCAAAAAGTGCAAAACCAAACGTTAACATATCAACTATGCTATTCTTTTTGTTCATTATATTCTCTCTCCTTAAAAATAAAAAAACTAAAATAACAAAAAAATACAAAACTTCGTATTTTGTCTAAACATATTTTACAAGAAATTAAGAAAAAACTCAATAGGAAAAACGGTTTTTTATAAAGATTTTTTGTGATTATTCTTAAATTTAAAGAAATTTATTATATTTTTTAACATATCAATTTAATTCAATATTACTTGAAAACAGAAAATGTTATATGGTATAATTTAATTAGGATGGAATGTTTTAGTATTTAATTGATTGTAGGAGGATTTTTATGAAAATAAAAAGAATTATAATATTTAGCTTTTTCTCTATATTGGTATTATGGTCTTTTAGTACAAATAAATCCATATCTAAAGATGTTCAAGATGAAATTCAGGATAAAGACAAGGCATTGTCAAAAGAAGTAGATTTTGCTTCTGATGCCATTGTAAAATTTTATAACAATAGAGATTTGGGAGAAAAAAATAATTTAGAGCTCTATTTTTCAAAGGATGTCCTAAAACTTATGAATTATAAAATTAAGTATAATAATTTAAAGAGTAAAGAATTGGACAATTATTATAGATACGAAGTTACAGTAAAACCTGTAGATGTTGAAAAGTGGAAACAAGATGGAAATATTTTTAACTTTAAATTGCAGGTTATTACTAAATTTACTTATTCTAAATCGGATGAAATTAGTGACAATTCTTTAGTTTTAGAATTTACTGTTACTAAAGATAAAGAAGGTAATTTAAAGATTACAAGATGCTATCAAAGCATTCATTCTGAAGTTGATGAAGCAAAATTCTATGATATGCTTTCTAAAAACGAAGATGTAGATAAATGGTTAAATGAAAATTTTGAAAAAGCAAAGAAAGATTTTGAAAAATCAAAGGATTATTTGGGATTAGACTTTTATAGAATTATTGCTGTTTGTGATTGATAAAGTGAAAATTTGCATTAAAATCGAGATTATTATTTATATTTTAATCTCGATTTTTTGTTAAATATTATTAAATATTTTATAATAAACTAATGAAAAAACTTTTTAAATATGGTAGAATAGATATTGTGGAAGAAAACATTTTTGGAGGTATGATATGAAAAGAAATGAAGTAGATAAAAGTTTAACTTGGGATTTGACTGATCTTTTTAAAACAGAAGAAGATTATAAAAAAGCCCTTAAAGAAATAGTAGATAAAACAGATGAGCTAGTGAAGATTTATGAGGGGAAACTTGACTGCTATTGTACTATTAATAGTTGTTTGGAAGATTTAAAACCTATTTATGTATTGATTGATTTAACTGCAAATTATGCAAGTTTGGACTATGAAACAGATTTAGGTGGAAAAGAACAATTTGAAAGAATGGTTGATTTTGAAAATACTATTGCTCCAGTTTATGCCAAACTTAGCTTTGTAGAAACTGAAATTTTAGCAAACGACAAGAGAATTATAGAAAAGGCTATGAAAGAAAATTCTGAAAATAGAAGATTTTTAGAAAAACTTTTAGACAGAAAAGATCATACTTTATCAAAAGAAGTTGAAAGTACATTATCAGCTCTATCAGGAAGTTTTGAAACTCCTTACAGAGTTTACCAACAATCTAAAATGCAGGATTTATCTTTTGAAGATGTTGAAGTAAATGGTGTAAAAACTCCAATGACTTACAATGTTTTTGAAGGAAGTTTTGAAGTTGATGCAAATACTGAATTTAGAAGAGATGCTTTTAAGAAATTCTACAAGACTTTAGAAAAATACGAAAATACTTTCGCAAGTGCATATTATAGCAATGTTCAACAAGATAAGGCTATGTCTAAAGTTAGAAAATACGACAGTGTCTTTGATTATCTTCTATCTTCACAAGAAGTTACAATGGATATGTACAATAGACAATGTGACGTTATTATGGAAAAACTTGCACCACATATTAGAAAATATGCAAGACTTCTAAAGAGAGTAAATAAATTAGATAAGATGACTTTTTCAGATATGAAAATGCCATTAGATTCTGAATTCCAAAAAGTTTATAGTGTTGATGAATGTAAAAATATGGTTATAGAAGGGTTGTCCGTTTTAGGAAATGATTATAAAGCATATTTGGAAAGAGCTTTTGATAATAGATATATTGACTATGTGGATAATGAAGGAAAAGCATCAGGGGCTTTCTGCGCAAGTCCATACAAAGTGCATCCTTATGTACTTTTAACTTGGTCAGGAAATATGTCTGATATTCTTACTATTGCTCATGAACTTGGACATGGTGGCCATTTCTCACTTTGCCACCAAAATCAAAATATTTTAAATGTTGATTGTTCAACTTATTTTGTAGAAGCACCTTCAACAACAAATGAATTGATTATGGCTCATTATCTTCTTGAAAAAGCAAAGACTGATAGGGAAAGAAGATGGATTCTTTCTGAAATAATTTCAAAAACATATTATCATAATTTCGTAACACATTTCTTAGAAGCATATTATCAAAGAGAAGTTTATAAAATTATAGATAAAGGTGGAGCTGTTGATGCTGAAACTTTAAATACTATTTTTAAAGAAACTATGGAAAAATTCTTTGGTGAAGATGTTGAACTTGTAGATGGAGTTGAAAGAACATGGATGAGACAACCTCATTACTACATGGGACTTTATTCATACACTTACAGCGCTGGTTTAACAATCGGAACACAAATGTGTCTAAATATTTTAAAAGATAATTCAAAGTCAAAACAATGGATTGAAGTACTTAAAGCTGGAGGAAGCAAAAATCCTGTAGATCTTGCAAAAATGGCAGATGTTGACATTACAACAGATGCACCACTTCTTAATACAATTGAGTACATTGGAAGTCTAATTGACGAAATGGAAAGATTAACTGATAAGATAGAACAAGAATAATTTATAAAAGATACTGATTAAATCAGTATCTTTTTTTGCATGAAAAAAGGAGCTTTGAGCTCCTTGTTTTTTTAAATAAATAAATTCATATAAAGAAATGTTGTAAGTATTGATGCAAATACAGTCAGTACCATATTTCTAGTTATATATGAAACTACTGAAGCAACCCCAATTGTAACTACATACATTAATTTATTAGCTGATTCTGCAACTAAGACTTCTCTTAAAATTAGTACAGACATTGAAGTATAAGGTACAATTTTAAAGAAAGTCATCAATTTTTTATTAAAAGTTTTTCCCTTAAGAAAGAATAATGGAAGAACTTTTGGAATTATAGTTACAGCAGCGGCAATTAATGTACCAACTATATAATAGTAATATTTATCCATAATTTCTTATTATTCTCTCCTTATTCTTTTATTTCTTCTTCATCTTCTAAAGTTTCATCGCCGATTAAGAATATACCTACTATTGAAGAAAGTATTATTGAAAAAACTATATCCCAGCCAAGAGGAAATAATTTTGTATAATAAATAATAGCATATATTATTGCTGTTACGATGACAACTCTTACTGTTACTAGATGTTTCTTTACATTTGGAACAAGAAGTGCTACGAAAAGTCCAAGGAGACCAACACTAAAAGCCACTTTTATATTCTGTGGTAAAAAGTCTCCCAAAAAGTAACCTACTATCGTGAAAATTCCCCAGATAAAATATGGAGGAATTTGTACTCCAAGTGTAAAAGGTGTATTTACTTTTTCTTTATTAAATGAAAGTATAGAAAAACTTTCATCTGTTAATAACCATCCTACGATAGGGAATGCTTTGTGATTTACCTTATCTACAGTCGCTCCAAGTGTAGCAGACATAAGGAAAAGTCTTGTATTCAATAAAAAAACGGAAACTGCAATTCCAAAAAGAGGAACACTTGATGTTAAAAAACCTACCAACATAAATTGAGCAGCTCCTGAATATAAAACAAAAGAACTTAAGAAAGCATGCAATAAACCTAGCGAATTAGTATTGCAAAGAATACCAAAAGTTATCGCTGACGGAATATAACCTATCCATATAGGAATTGAATGACGAACTCCTGATAAAAAGTTATTATTTGTCGATTTCATATTTTCCCCCATAAACATTAGAAACCTAATATTCTATCTCTCTTCTATCTTCTAATGCCTTTAAAAATGTTAATTCATCATAATTATCTACACTTCTACCTATAGGAATTCCATTTGCAATTTTTGAAATTTTAAGATTTTTGAATTTCTTTAGCAAATCGACAATATAAAGCTCAGTCAATTCGCCGTCAATTGTTTGACTGATAGCAAAAATAACTTCTTTTACATTATCTTTTTCAATTCTATCTAAAAGTGAATTTACATTTAAGTCATCCAAAGTTATGCCCTCTCTTGGAGTAACAAGACCATTTAAAATATGATAAGTTCCTTTATAAGCCTTAGTTTTTTCCAAACTAATAACGCCTTGCATATCTTCTACAACAGTAATAATTGACTTATCTCTTTTTTCATCAGCACAAATATTACAGATTTCATCTTCTGTTAAATTTCCACAAATTTTACAATGATGAGTATTCTTTTTCATATTTATAAGACTTTTTGCAAATTCAATTGTGTAATCATCATCCATTTCTAAAATCTTTAAAGCCATTTTAGTTGCGGATTTTCTTCCGATAGTTGGAAGTTTTGACAAATAATGAATAACTTCATCTATAGATTTAGTATAATTGTTCATTTTTATAATCCTGGAATATTAATTCCGCCTGTTATTTTATTGATTTCTGAATCGTGTTTTTCTTGAGCTTTTCTATTAGCTTCATTTATAGCTGTCATAATTAAATCTTGTAACATTTCAATGTCATCTGGATCAACAACTTCAGGATCAAGTTTAATGCTTAAAACTTCTTTTTTTCCATTGACAGTTACTTCAACTGCTCCACCACCTGAAGTAGCAGAAACTTCTTCTTCATCTAACATTTTTTGAGTGTTTTCAAGTTCTCTTTGCATTTTTTGCATTTGTTTCATCATATTACCCATATTCATACCGCCACCGTATTTAGGGAAACCACCTTTAGCCATAAACTACCTCCTAAAAATAACTTAATTATTCTAAATTAGTTTTACATTGTTATTGAAATTTTTTTTGTTAATCAAATAACATAAAACTTTAAAAATCATACTTTATAATAGCATTTTTTTTGTGAGAAATCAATAATTTACAATAACAAGATAAAGTAAATTCAACAAATTTAGATATAAAAAAAGCAATATCGAATAAGAAATCCGATACTGCCTTTAACCGACTTTGAATTATATTTATTTTTTACTTGGATCTGAGATATAAGCTGAAAAAGTTATCAATTCAGTCTTACTATTTTCATCATAATCTTCAATGAATATATAGAAAGGTCTATCCATTTTAATATCAATATTTTTGTTTTTTACAGGCATACTTGTCTCTTTAACATCTATTTTTGTTACTGCTTTTGCTTTGGCACCTTTTTCATCAATTTTTAATATAGCGTTTTGTTTAGCCTTACTAACCTTAACATTCATATCTGGCAATAATCTTTCTATTTTGAATTCATTTAATAATTTTCCAAGTCCAATCTTTGGAAATAGATTCATAAAATCAACCTGTGATTTAATATCTATTTTTGGCAAATAGAAATTTACATCATATCTTTCATTACTTTCTTTAAAAGTATTTATAAGATTCTGTAATTGTTCAGCAGAAAAATTTTGTTCTTCTTTAGGCTTTATAAAATAAATATTTGAATCATTTGACCTAATAGAAAATATTTCCATTACATCATTAGATATAGCTGTTACATTTTCAAAATGATTATACATTGTATCAACTTGTATTTTTGAACCATCAGATTTTGTAAAATCTCTTTTTTCAGTCTTTTTTTCGTCAAATGGTTGTTTCCATTTTACCTCGTAATTAATTGTGTCGATAAAACTGGCTACAACATCATCAGATATTTTTTCTTTATCCAAAATTTCATCTAAGTTGGATTTTTGGAATTTTTGATAGGCTTTTGTTCCTTCTGTTGCTGATTTAACTGTTTTAATATTGTCATAATTAAGATTTTTAGTTTCACCTTTGATGTTTTGTAAGTTTATTAAAATCAAATTTGCCAACTTAGTATTTTTAAATTTTAAATTTTGAAGATGTGCCTCATCATAAAATTTAAAAAGTTGTAAATTTTCTCTATCATCAGTACAAAGAGAGATTAAATCTAAACATCTTTGTATTGAAAGAGGGGATAGAATTAAATTATCGTCAGTTTTTTTGTTTTTTAATAAAGCTGTAAGAATATCCATATTTACTTTATTTATCTGCTTTGTCTGTGATGCATCAAATACCAGTTTTTCTCTGTTTTCAGGAAATAATTTCTCCGTCTTTGTGCAAGATACTAAAGAAATTGAAATGAACATCAAAAAAATTGTTTTTAATAGTTTTTTCATAGCATACCTCCGTTCTTAATACTACGATAACTTAAAAATCAACATTCTAACTGATAAAATTTTTAATTACTTGGATCTGTTATAAAGGCTGAAAAAGTTATTAGATTTGATTTGCTTTTTTCATCATGGTCTACTATGATAATATAAAAAGGACTATCCATCTTTATAGTTATCTCTTTTTTACCAGGAATAGCTGTGGCCTTATTGGTTATTTTTGTAACAGCCTTAGCTTTTGCACCATTCTCATCAATCTTTATAATTGAATTTTGCTTTGCATCTGTTACTTTAACTCCAACATTTTTTAATAATTTTTCTAATTTATAACCATTTAACATCTTCTCAAGCCCAAGCTCAGGAAATAATGATTTAAAATCAACTTCTGATTTTGTTTCTATCTTTGGCAAGAAGAAATTTACATCAGCTTTTTCGCTATTATCATTAAAAGCCTTTATACATTCCATTAATTTTTTAGAAGAAAAATAATTTTTAGTTTTAGGCTTAATGAAATAAACTTTTGACTCGTTTGCACTTAATACAAAAGCTTCTTTTTCATTATCTGATATAGCTAAACTATCCTTAAATTGATTATACATTGTATTGACATTAATTACAGAATCATCTAATTTTGTGAATTCCTTCATTTTTGTATTTTTTTCATCGAACTTTTTATCCCAATTTGCATCATAATTCACAGCATCAATAAAAGATATAATGAAGTCGTTCTTGAATTCTTCTTTATCTAGAATTTCTTTCAAATTCTTTTTTTGAAAATCTTGATATACTTTAGTAGCATCTTTTCCGTTTTTAACAGTTTTAATATTATCATAGTTTAAATTTTTTGTATCTCCAGTAAAAATTTTAGTATTTATTAAAATTAAATTTGCTAAATTAGAATTTTTTAATTTTAAGTTTTGAAGATGAGCATCATCATAATTCTTTAAGAACTCTAAATTTTCTCTATCCTCCGTGCAAAAAGAAATCAAATCCAAACATCTCTGAATTGAAAGGGAAGATAAAACAAAATTTTTCCCTTCATTAGATTCTAATAGCTTAGTAAAAATCTCTAAATTTAATTTGTTTATGGAATCTGTCTTGTCGACATTAAAAGCAAGTTGTTCTCTATTTTCTGGAAATGGCTTCTCAGTTCTTAAACAAGAAGTAAGTGAAATAGAAACAAAAAGCAATAAAATAACTTTAAATAGTCTTTTCATAAGATACCTCCGTTCTTAATACTACAATAACTTAAAAATCAACATTCTAACCAATAAAATTTGCATAAATTGTCAATGAGTTTTGAACAGGCATATTAACCCTTGTAAAGAAATCATTCAAAACAGCTGTTTCTTTTAAAATAAAACAATTATTTTCATCTAATTTATAACTTCCAAACTTAAATAAATATTCTTTACAATCAATATGCAAGAAATTATCTTTTGGAAAATAGAAAATTTCTTTTACACTTTCATCAAAGAGTTTAGAAACTGTTTTTTTGAAAATAGTTTCTTTTAAAACATCCTTAAAAGAAGTTAATTCAATTTTTTCGTGAATCTCATTCTCTTCCTCTGTGGATTGCTCAAAATCTTCTATATTTTCCTCTTGTTCTGTTTCTTCGATATTTTTTATATCATCTGTATTTTCTGCATTTTCAGTATTTTCTATATCTTCTATAATTTCCGTATTTTGAACAGATTCAATATTGTTTTCTGCTACTTCATTTGAAATATCTTCTTTTTCTACAATATCAACTTTTACATTTCCACTTTTAATAATTGTTTCAAGGGTTTCAAGTCTCTTTTCAATTTCAGATTTTTCTTTCTTAAATGAACAGATTTTTATAATTAAAAGTTCAGCTAGAGCATTTTGCATATCACTTTTTTTCATCTTATCTTCAACATCTAAAAGATTTTCTAAAATGAAAATAAGCTCATCCATTTCAAATTTATTTGAATGTTCTAAATATCTCTTATACTCAACATCATTTAAAGTTGTAAGCTCTTTTTTTATACTCTTTACTAAAATTATATTTCTAAAATGTTTGATTAAATCAATGATTATATTATGTGGAGTCTTTCCGTTTTTTACCAAATTTCTAAAAGTTTCAATAGTTTCGTTTTTAGATGAATTTAAAATTGACTTAGAAATCTCAAATAACATATTTAAGTTCACAAGTCCTAAACATTCATTAATATCATCAATAGTAATTTTTTCTTTTCCAGTTGCAACAACCTGATCCAAAAGACTTAAAGCATCTCTCATTGCCCCTGAAGAAAGCTCAGAAATTAAATTAATTCCATCTTCTTCTATCTCAACATTTAGATTATTTAAAACATAATTTATATTTTCAACTATGTCTGAATTATTAATCCTTTTAAATTCAAACCTTTGACATCTTGAAATAATTGTATCAGGAAGTTTGTCAATTTCTGTTGTCGCAAGAATGAAAATTAAATGCTTAGGTGGTTCTTCTAAAATCTTTAAAAGAGCATTAAAGCCTTCATTTGTAATCATATGGGCTTCGTCGATTATATAAACTTTGTATTTTACAATTTGTGGGGGATAGATTACTTTTTCCTTTAATTCCCTTATATCGTCAATACGTCTGTTACTTGCGGCATCCATCTCCACAACTTCAAGAGCCTTGTCTTCTAAAATCATTTTACAATTTTCACATTCATTACAAGGATTTCCGTCAATTGGATTTAAACAATTTACTGCACGAGCGAAAATTTTAGCACAACTTGTCTTTCCAGTTCCTCTTATTCCTGAAAAAAGATAAGCATGGCCTAAATTTCCCGTTCTTATTTGATTTTTTAAAATTTCAACAATATGAGCTTGACCAACTACTCTTGTAAAATCTTTAGGTCTAAACTCTCTATAAATAGCTTGTTTCAAAATCACACCTCTAATATTTTAATTAATGTACTATATATATTATATCATAATTCCATTTTTATAACTAAATTAAGGTAATTATGATGAAATATGAATATACTTATTATAATGCATAAGTATATTCATATTATATCATAAATTCGAAAAAAAAAGAGAGATTGAAGTAATCAACATCTCTTTGTACGATTTATTTTGTTAAGTCTACATAAGTGTATTCATAATCGTCATCCACATCTTTAATTTTATTTTCTGCTATTATTTCAAGTTTATATGGGAAATTATCGGCAGTCAAATATTTTTTTCCATCTTTACTTTCAATTTTTGGATTTTTGTAAGTTTGTAATTTAGATTTTTCATAAGCACCCTTTTTTACATTGTCTAAATTAGTATTAGGGCTAATAACAGGCTTTCCACTAAAAAATAACGAATTTTCTTTTTCTAAAATTATTAGTATACTGCCTCCACTTGCGCCGTTAAATTCTTTACCTGCAAATTTTTCTAATTCTTTATTTGACTTTGAACAAGAAATTAGTGCAAATAAAAGACAAAATGCAAATAATATTTTTAAAAATTTTTTCATAAAAACACCTCCTAATAAAAATAAATTAAACTAACATAAAATCCAAATATTTTATGTTAATTTAATTATATCACTTTCTGTTTTTTTGTAAAGCGATTTCTATATAATTTATTAAATAATTATAGCAATAAATAAAGATGGTATTTAAAATTAATCTTAGTGCTATAAAATAACTAAAATAATAAATTAATATTATATGAGGAGATAGGCTTAAAAGAATTTTTATAAAAATTAACAAAGTTCTTTAAAAATCCATTTTTAAATATTGACAATTATTTCTATTTTTTATAAAATATCTAGGTAGGAGAGAGAAAAATGAAAAAAGATAAATTATTTATTAGGATTGCTATGTCAATAATCGGAATGATTATTTTGGGGATAGGTGTATTTTTTACAATTAAAGTAAATTTGGGAGTTGACCCTGCAAGTACAGTTGACCTAGGAATGGCTAAACAATTAGGACTAAGTTATGGAAATTGTGCAGTAATTTTTAATATAGTATTTTTAAGTGCAATATTTCTTATTGATAGAAAATATATAAATATATCATCAATTTTAGCTATTTTTGTAATAGGTTATACAGTTGAAGCTATGAATGTTCTTTTTGGTTGGCTTAATTTACAAGATTTAGATATGATTTACAGAATTATAATTTGTTTCATTGGAACATTTATTATAGCTAATGGTGTTACAATTTATATTTTTACAGATTTAGGAGTTGGTGCAACTGACGGAATTTCTGAATTAATAAGTGATAAGACAAAATTTTCCTATAGAACTGTAAGGGTTATTTCTGATCTTGTGCTTGTTATTATAGGATATTTGATGGGTGGAGTTGTCGGAATTGGAACTTTGATAATAACATTCTTTGCAGGACCTTTTATTCAATTCACAAGAAAATTGCTTGCTCCTTCTCTTAAAAAAATATTGGGAGAAGAGTTAGTTGAGTCTGTTAATAAAGACGAAGAAAAATTTGAAAAAGAAGTTATTGCTTAAATTAAATAGGGGGAACCCTATTTTTTTATTGCAAAAAGTGGTATTATATTTCTATATTATTCTATTAAAAACAAGGAGGTTTTTATGGATATTTTAAAATTAGTAAAAGAAAAAGAAGAAAAAGTTATAAAGATTAGACGAGATTTACATCAAATTCCAGAGCTAGAATTGGAACTTCCAAAAACTATGGAATATATTTCAAAAGTTTTAGATGAAATAGGAGTAAATTATAAAAAATTAGTAAATGGGAATGCAATTGTGGTTCAAATCGACGGAGAACAAAAAGGTAAATGTATTGCAATAAGAGCTGATAGCGATGCACTTCCTGTCGTTGAAGAAACTGGACTTCCTTTTGCTTCTACAAATGGAAATATGCATGCTTGTGGACATGATGGACATACTGCAATGGCACTTGGAGCTTGTATGATATTAAATGAAAATAGAGATAAACTTAAGGGAACTGTAAAAATATTTTTCCAACCTGGAGAGGAAACACCGGGAGGAGCTTTACCTATGATTGAAGAAGGCTGTATGGAAAATCCAAAAGTCGATGCAGTAATTGGACTCCATGAAGGTTGTTTGATTCCTATTGAATATAGAAAGATAGGCGTAAAAGCAGGAGCTATAATGGCATCAGCAGATATTTTTGAAATAAATGTAAAAGGAAAATCCTCACATGCCGCAACACCTCATCTTTCTGCTGATCCAATTGTAGTTTCATCAGAAATTGTTCTTGGACTTCAAAAGATAATTTCAAGAGAAATAAATCCGATTTCAAATGCAGTTTTAACTATCGGAATAATAAGAGGGGGCACTGCTCATAATGTAATTCCTGAATCTGTTTACATCAAAGGAACTGTTAGGACTTTAGACGAAAAAGTAAGAGAATTTATTGCAAAGAGAATTGAAGAAATTGCAGATGGAATTGCAAAGACTTATAATTGTGAAGCTGAAACAATTTATCACTTTATGTATCCTGTAGTTATGAATGATGAAAAATTTACTGAATTTTTTATAGAAAATACAAAAGAAGTCTTAGGAGAAGATTCAGTTGAGATAATAAAAAATCCGAGTATGGGTGGAGAAGATGTAGCATACTTTTTACAAAGAGCAAAAGGAACTTACTTTATGCTTTCAAATCCAAAGCTTCACGAGGGAGATAAAATATATCCTCATCATCATAGCAAATTCGATGTTGAAGAAAGTTTATTTTACAAAGGAATGTGTGCAGTTTTGGGAACTGTTTTTAAATATTTAAGCTAGAAAAATGGATTGTCGAAAACGACAATCCATTTTGTATTCTCAAATTTATTTTTTTATGTATCAAAGATATATCAGTTAGAAGAATTTCATCCTAAAGAAGCTTTAGGAGATCTTTCGACTCCGTTACACTCCGCTCAAGATGACGTGTTGGGGGCATTTCTATACTAGTTGCTATGACGTAAAACTTTTTATTTTCTTGGAAATTTTTTATTTTTTAAGATTATTTACTGTTTACGTTAAGCTATTAAACGAAGTATTATTCCTTTTATGTCATCTCAAGCGTAGTCGAGAGATCTAACACTTTTGTTAAAAACAAAAGTGAATGTATCGAAGATACATCCAAAAAACATTATAAACAAAAAAATCCCCAACATTGTTGAGGATTTATTTTAAATATCTACTATTTAACTTTTTCTGCAACTGCTTTCGCAACTGTATCAGCTACATTTTCTTCAAAAGCTGAAACAATAATATAATCTTCTCTAATTTTGTCATCAGGAATCATACTTGCTAGTCCGTATGATGCAGCTAATTTCATTTCATCAGTAATTTTCTTAGCCTTTGCTTCTAAAGCACCTTTGAAAATTCCAGGAAAAGCAACTACATTGTTAATTTGGTTAGGCATATCGGATCTTCCTGTTGCAGCAACTCTTGCTCCAGCTTCTTTTGCATCTGCATAAAGAATTTCAGGTTGTGGGTTTGCCATTGCAAATACAATTGCATCTTTATTCATTGAAGCGACCATTTCTTTAGTAACTAAATCTTTTTGACTTACACCAATGAATACGTCAGCACCAACAAATGCTTCTTTCATAGTCATATCTTTTTGTTCTTTATTTGTAATTTCAGCTAATTCTTTCTTTACAAAATTATAATTTTCTGAATGTTTTTTATTAATTGCACCTTTTGAGTCGAATGCAATTACATTTTCAACACCCAACATCATAATTAATTTTATGATTGAATATCCAGCAGCGCCAGCTCCTGAAACAACAACTTTAATATCCTTAGCTTCTTTTTTAACTAATTTTAGTGAATTAATTAAGGCAGCTGTAACAACTATTGCAGTACCATGTTGGTCATCGTGGAATACTGGAATATCAAGTTCATCTATTAATGTTCTTTCAATTTCAACACATCTTGGAGAAGAAATATCTTCAAGATTAATTCCACCAAATGTAGGAGCAAGAGCTTTTACAATTGAAATAATTTCCTTTGGATCTTTTGTATCTAAAACTATAGGAACAGCATTAACTCCGCCGAATTTTTTAAATAAACAGCATTTTCCTTCCATAACAGGCATTGCAGCTTCAGGACCTATATCCCCAAGACCTAAAACAGCAGTTCCGTCTGAAATAACAGCAATAGTATTAGCTTTACTTGTATATTTATAAGCTAAAGAAGGGTCTTTGCTTATTTCCATACAAGGTCTTGCAACACCTGGAGTATATGCATAAGTTAAATCCTCAGCATTTTCCAATTTTGCTTTTAATTCTGTTGATAATTTTCCTTGCCATTGTTCGTGAAGTAACAATGCTTTTTCGTAAACATCCATTTTTTATCTCCTTTACATAAAAATATTCATTCGTTGTTAATATACTACAAAGATTTATAAAAGTCAATACAAGCAAATAATTCAATTAATAATTTAACTTGCAAAAATTATTCAAATTTTGCCTATTGCTTTTTAAAATTTTTTACATTAAAATATAGTTGGTGATTAAAATGAAAACAAAGAAAAAATATATATGTTCAAATTGCAAGAAAGAGTCATTGGGCTGGCAAGGAAAATGTAGTTTTTGTGGTAGTTGGGGAACTATAGAAGAGATTGAAGTTTCCGACGTGAAGAGTTCAACTGACAAAATTGTTGCAAAGGGAAAAGTTGAAAAGCTAAAAAATGTAAATGTAAATGAAAATGATAGATTTATAACTGGAATTGATGAGTTAAATCGTGTTTTAGGTGGTGGAATTGTAAGAGACAGTGTTAATATTTTAACTGCAAGACCTGGTTGTGGTAAAAGTACATTGCTTTTACAACTTGCACTTGACTTTGCAAGTAAAAATGTAAAAACTATCTATATTTCTGCAGAGGAAAGCTCATCTCAGATAAAGTCAAGAGCAAATAGAATTGTAAAAGAAATTCCAGAAAATATTTGGATACAATCTACACAAAGTATGGATGAGGCTTTGAATTCTATCGAAGAGGTTGATGCAGAAATTGTAATTTTAGATAGTATTCAAACTGTTATGCTTAGCTCAATTCCGTCAAGAGCTGGTTCTCCAACACAAACTGTTGAATGTATAAATGAATTGGTTAGAGTTGCAAAAAATCCTAAAAGGCCAAGAGCGATTTTTATAGTTTGTCATATGACAAAGCAAGATGAAATGGCAGGACTTAGAACTTTAGAACATATGGTGGATTCAGTTTTGCTCTTAGAGGGAGAGTCTGACGAAAGTTTAAGAACTCTTACAAGTACAAAAAACAGATTTGGAAGAACTGGAGAAATTGGACTTTTTAAAATGGAAGAGTATGGACTTTTAGAAATTAAAAATCCATCAGAATTTTTTGTAACTCAAAGAGAAAAAGATATTTGTGGAAGTGTACTATCTGTTGTAAAAGAGGGAAGCAGAATGTTAGTTGTTGAAGTTGAAAGTCTAGTTTCTCAATCTTTTACAAGTTATCCTGCGAGAATTGGAGATAGTCTTAAAAAAGATCAATTAAATACATTGCTTTCTATCTTAGAAGAAAGAGCCGGATTTAATTTATATAATAAAAATGTAATTTTAAAGACTACGGGAGGACTTAAAATTTCAGAGCAATCTGTAAATTTAGCTGTAATTATTTCCGTTGCATCTTCAATTTTAAATAAATCAGTTCCAAGAGATAATGTATTTATCGCAGAGGTTGGACTTACTGGAGAACTTAAAAGAGTTCCTAATTTAAGCGAAAGACTAATGGAACTTGACAGAATGGGCTACAAAAAGGTCTATATTTCAAATGAAGTTGTGGATATTAAAAATTTAAAAACATTAAAAGTCGAAAAATCTAAAACACTAAAAGAAGTTATTGATAAAGTTTTTAGAAATGTTTAATATAAAAAACAAGGTTGTGTAGCGCTACACAACCTTTTAAATATTTGTATTAACATAGTCATTAATCTTTGAAATTCTAATCTCATCAATAAATATATTCTTTTCTTTTAACTTCTGTAGAATTTCAACATTCATTGAATGAAAAATTGCAAATTCAACATCTTTAACGACAATTTCAAAAAGAGAATTGTTAAGTCTTTTTGAATTCATATCTATAAAATACGCTTCTGTAGTTTTTTCATCTAAGAAGTCAATCATCTTTAAAAGAAATTTATCTTTTTCCGCATAATAATTATTAGATTTCATAAGATTTTCATTATATTTTTTTTGCTTTTTTTTATTATTTGAATACAAAATTGATTTTTGTTTAAAAAATTTCGCGAGAATGTTGTAATATTGATAATTATACATTCCTTCTTCCAGCGAAGATATATTTAAAAGTGGTTTCATATTTAAATTTTGTATCAATTCATAATTTTTTTCCAAAAAAGATATTTTATCAATTTTTCTTATCGAAAGTTCTAAAATCAAATCATTTCTCTTTCTGAAAAAAGTTTCAAGTTGTTTTGTTGGAATATTCATATCACAAAAAAAGCACCATAACGATGCTTTTTAAATTTAGTCTAACTTTAGTTCGACACAAGTTGCTCTAGCTCCTTCGCAAAGTTCTTCTTTAGGAATTTCAATTCCCATGAAAACTTCAAGATTGTGCTTTTCACAAAATGTTTCGACATCCTTTTTAAATTTGCAAAGCATATCGCCATTCATTTCAATTATTGAATATATACCATCGATGTAAATTTTTTCTACATCGTAGTCTCTTGACACAATTCCGAAAATAAATCCGAATAATTTATCAAGATTTTCAATGCCGTATTCCTTAGCATTTGTTAATCTAACACTGTGGTCTAAGCTGAAAATATGAGAATCATCTGTGTCAATAAAAATTATATTTCCATTTCCCTTTCTCACTTCTTCATTTGCTTTATCTATCAACCATTTAGTTTTTCCAGATCCTGATGGACCAAGTACAAAATTTAACATTTAAACCACCCCTTAAATTCTTTTTTTCATTATAACATTTTAAAAAAAATAAAACAAGTGTTTTTTTATAAAAAAGATTAATAAAAACTATTGAAAAATAAATATTTTTTATTAAGTTTAACAAAAATTCTGCAAACGATATTAAGATTGTTTAAAATTAAAATTATAAAAAATAAAATTTTGATGGTTTATTTGAAAAGATACTATTTTGCGACCTTGATTTTTTTTCACTTTTGTGCTAAAGTACAATTAGATAATTATGTATAATTTTAATATTTGAATATAAAAATATATTAAATAGGAGGAATTATGGCTTTTGTTGAATTTAAAAATGTTTATAAAAAATATAATGAAGGAAAAAGTTCAGAGATCGTTGCAAATAGAGATGTTTCTTTTGAAATAGAACACGGAGAATTTTGTATTATCGTAGGTCCTTCAGGAGCTGGAAAATCTACAATCCTTAATATATTAGGTGGAATGGATGATGCAACAAGTGGTGAAATCTTTATAGATGGAAAAGATATTTGTAAATTTAATAAAAGACAACTTAATGATTACAGAAGATTTGATGTAGGTTTTGTTTTTCAGTTTTACAATCTAATTCCAAATTTAACTGTTTTGGAAAATGTAGAACTTGCAGGGCAAATCGTAAAGGAAAGTTTAAATCCGGCAGGAGTTTTGGAATCTGTTGAATTGTCTCATAGACTTAAAAATTTTCCAAGTCAATTATCAGGGGGAGAACAACAAAGAGTTGCAATAGCGAGAGCTCTTTGTAAAAATCCTAAACTGCTTTTATGCGACGAACCTACAGGAGCTTTGGATTATCATACTGGAAAGAGAATTTTAGAGCTTTTACACCAAAGATGTAAAAGTACGAATACAACTGTAATTTTGATAACTCACAATCAAGCAATTACTTCAATGGCAGACAGAGTTATTGAAATTAACGACAGCACTGTAAAAAATGTAATATTAAATGATAGTCCTAAGAACATAAAGGAAATTGAGTGGTAGTATGAAAAAATCATTGTTTAAAAATTTTTACAGAACAATCTTCAGAACATTTCCAAAATTTATTTCAATTATTTTTATGATTGCTCTTGGAGTAATGGTCTTTGTTGGACTTAAAATAACTCCATACATTATGAGAAGAAGTGTCGATGAACGAGTAAAAGAAGGAAATTTATACGACTATAAAATTTCTTCTAATTTTGGCTTGCAAAAAGAAGATGAGGACATAATTTCCAATTTAAAAAATCTAAAAGATGTAGAATATGGTTACAGCATAAATCTTAAAGACGAAGAACGAGAAGTTGACCTTACCATAGAAAGCAAGGCAGAAAAAATTAGTACCGTTCAAGTAATAGAAGGAAATGACATCGAGTCTGACTCTGATATTTTGTTGGATGAAAGACTAAAAGACAGATATAAAATTGGAGATGAAATAGACTTTAAAAATGTCGAAAAATTTGGAATTTTTAAAGATGAAGTAAAGAAATTAAAACAAAATAAATTTACAGTAAAAGGCTTCATCAAAAGTTCAGAGGTTTTAGCTACATTGCTAGCAGGGACTACTGAAAATGGATATTTGGCAATAATCTCAAAAAATTCTTTTGATTTCAGCTACTATTCTTATGCAAAAATTACTTTTTCTGACCTTAATGACTTGAATAGAAATAGTAAAGAATACAAAAAGCTATCAAACGAAAGAAAAACAGAGTTACAAGATTTGTTTAAAGGTAGAGCTGGAGAAGTTTACAATGTCATTTATTCTCAAAAGAGAGAAACTTTAGATGATAGTAAAGAAGAAGTTAATAAAAATAAATTTGACATTGAAGAAAGTGAAAGAAAATTACAACAAAATCTTGAAAAAGTTCAAAGTGGTCGAAAAGACTTAAGAAGAGCTTTTGCAGATTTAAATTACCAAAAAAATCAATTTATTACTCAAATAACTAAAAATAAAGAAAAATTGACAACTGCTCTAAACAGTTTGAATTCAAAAAAGACTGAATTAAATAAAAACAAGACAGAAATAATTGAAAAAAATAAAACTTTAATAAAAAGTAAAGAAGATATAGAAAAAACAAAAGCACAAGTTGATGCTGGAATAAAAACAGTAAATGAAGAACTAAGATTGCTCGAAGAAAATTATCAATCAAAATTAATTGAGGAAAATGAATATAAGGTAAAGAAAGAAGAAATAAATAAAAAATTAGCGGAATTGAATTCATCTTTACAAACAGTTCAAAATAATTTAGACTCAGTTAATTCAAATCTTTCCAGTATTTCTGCTAAACTTACAGAATTATCAGGAGCCGAACAAAAACTAAATTCAGAAATAAAGACTTTAGAAAGTCAAATGTATCAATTGGAAAAACAAGCCAAACAAGGAATACTAAAATTTGATGAATACTATGCAAAATTAGTTCAAAAAAAATCAGAAGTCGAAGAAAACAACTTAAAATTAAATAAAGGCAAGGGAGATTTAGAGGATGCTAAAGAAAAAGTCCTTGATGCAAATAGTAAAATTTCTGACGGTGATGAAGTCTTATCTAAATTGATAGAACCAAATTACAATATTGAAGAAGGATTTGTTTCATCAATGATGTCAAAAGTTTATTTTGCAGCTAATGGAATCTATGGCGTTTCAAATGTATTCTCACTATTTTTCTATTTCATAGCCCTTTTGGTATCACTTACAACAATGACTAGAATGGTAGATGAAAACAGAATACAAATAGGAACTTTAAAGGCTTTGGGATATGGCAATATCGACATTGCAAAACAATACTTTTACTATGGACTTTTAGCAAGTATCATTGGAGGAATAATAGGTACTATCTTAGGTTTTAAAGTGATTTCTCCACTTGTTTACAGATCCTATCTAAAAGCATTTATATTTAAAAAAGTTTTTGACAATTACTATCCACAAATAATTATTGTAGGAATATTAATTGCAATTTTCTGCACAGCTTTTGTATCTTATGTAACATGTATAAGAACTTTAAAAGAAAAAATTTCATCACTTATGAGAGCAAAGGCTCCAGAGTCAGGAAACTTTGTTTTTCTTGAAAAAATACCATATATATGGAAAGAACTTTCATTTTTACAAAAAGCAACTCTAAGAAATGTCTTTAGATACAAACTAAGACTTACAATGACAATTATAGGTGTAATGGGTTGTATGGGACTTTTAGTGCTAGGATTTGGAATAAAAGACAGCTTAGACGGAGTTTCCGATTTACAATACTCAAAATATACAAAATATCATTCATCAGTTATCTACAATCCAATGTCATTGGAAAAAGATTTGGAAAAATTTAATGAAGATATAAAAGCAAATAAGGACATTAAAGAAAGTATTGATGTATCTTTAGTATCTGTAAATATAAAATCCAAAAAGAGCTTTGATGAAAAAATAGGTGTCTTTACAACTGATAATTTAAGCGACTTTTCTAAATTCTTTGGTCTATACAATGGAGACAAAAAAATTGAAAAATTAGATGATGGAATCTATATTAATAGAAAATTAGCTGAAAAATTTTCACTTTCAGTTGGAGATGAAATAAGATTTATAAATAACAACAAGGAATATAAGGGAGTCGTTGCAGGAATCTTTGAAAATCATGTTGGCAATTTCTTTATAATGAACGAAAAAACTTATGAACAAACTTTTTTCAGAAAACCTATAAAAAATACAAAGCTACTAATTTTAAATGATGGAAGCAAGAGCAATATCGAAAAAGTAATAAATGAATTAGAAAAAGATCCAGTTGCCGTAAAAGGCACAAACATACACTCATTGAAAAGGATAATTGATGACGCATCTTACAGCATAAACTCAATTATTTTAGTAATCGTAATATGCTCAGGCTTCTTGTCAATCGTAGTTTTATACAATTTAAGTAATATAAATATATCCGAAAGAAAAAGGGAAATTGCAACCCTTAAAGTTTTAGGATTTTATCCTTTAGAAATTGACAACTACATCTACAAAGAAACTGTAATACTAACAATAATAGGAATAGGGCTCGGAGTCTTTGTAGGTCACAGTCTGCACATAAATATAATGGAACAACTTGCTATGGACTCAATCAGATTTTTCAACAAAGTAAAACTTATAAGCTACATTTACTCAGCACTAGTAACACTACTATTCACATTTGTAGTTTACTTTATAGTAAAAATAATGCTTAGCAAAGTTCCGATGATTGAATCATTAAAAGATGTTGAATAGAAATAATCAGGAGTGATAATCTTGGAATATTTTTTGAATATAGAAACAAAAAGGTGTAGGATAAGACAATTTAAACAATCAGATGTAGATGACCTATATTTGATATTAAGTAACCCTAAAGTGATGGAATACATTGAAGCACCTTTCACTTTGGAAAACACAAAAGACTTTTTAAACAAAAATGCACTGTCTTATCCTCCACGAGTATTTGCTTTGGAATATAAAGAAAATAAAAAATTAATTGGACATATTATTTTTCACAAATACGTTAAAGACAGCTACGAAATTGGATTTATCTTAAATTCAGATTATTGGGGATGTGGCATAGCAGATGAAATAACAAAATCACTAATTGACTATGCAAAAAATAAAAATATCCATTCACTCATTATCGAATGTGATAGAAGACAATTAGCAACACAAAAAATCGCAACAAATAACAATTTTAAGTTAATAAGTAGCGAGGATTTGCTTGTTTATGAATTGGTTTTAGAGTAAATATGTGTGGGTTATGTATCTACGATACATTTACTTTTGCTTGTAAACAAGCAAAGTTAGGACTAGATTAGTTTTGCTAACGCTCCAGTCGAAATGACATGTTAGGGAAGATACTCCGATTAAGAACAAGACGTTAAGAGTAAAAAACTTAAAAATACTTTTTAGATGAGATTCTTATTACTAAATATACATTAAAATAGGGACTGTTACCAGCCCCCTTTTAGTGTTTTAATTTAATTATCTACCACTATGGTCAAATCCCTTATCAGGTTTTGCATTCTTTTCATTATCATGGAGAACAACTCTTGAACCGTTTAATATTTCAATTTGTTTTTTCATTTCGTTTATACAAAGAATTGCTAAAGGCATACCGAAGTCTTGACGAAGAACAAGTCTTTGTACATCTACATCTTTAATATTTTCAGGCATAGGATATGCAGGAATCATCCAACCATGCATACGTAGTCTATCTTCAAGGTCATATAATGTCCATTGTACATTTGCATTTTCTTTTAGTCTCCAGCATACGATTGGGATTTGATTTGCTTCTTCAAGCAGTTCAAATATTCCCATTTTTTTGATTTCATCTGCCATGTATCTTGCTACATCTATTGTTCTTTGATGAATTTCTTTATAGCCTTTAAACCCGTTTCTCATAAGCATATAGTATTGACCGACAATTTGAGATGCACTACGTGAGAAGTTGATTGCCATAGTAGCTTCTTCCCCTCCTAAGTAACTAACCCAGAAAATTAATTCTTCTGGAAGAGCTTTTTTGCCACGCCAAATTACCCAGCCTACTCCCGGATATACAAGACCATATTTATGACCTGAAGTACTAATTGACCATACATTTTTTAATCTGAAGTCCCATTTTAATTCAGGTTCTATAAAAGGAGCAACCATACCTCCAGAAGCAGCATCAACGTGGATTCTAATAGGTAAATCAGGTTTCTTTTTATTATATTGTTCAACTAGTTTGTCAAGAGCTTTTACATCATCATATTTTCCTGTATAAGTAATACCTAAAATAGCAACTATACCTATTGTGTAATCATCAACATAATCCATTACTGTATCCATATTAAGGGATAAATGTTCCATATCTAGTGGAACAGTTCTCATTTCAATATCCCAGTAGCGACAGAATTTTTCCCAACATACTTGATATCCTGAAGAAATTACAAGATTAGGTCTTTTTTTGGTGAATCTATTAACTCCTGCTTTATCTGCAAGATGTTTCCATCTGAAAAGCATAGCTAGTCCACCTAGCATACAAGCTTCTGATGAACCGACAGTAGATGTTCCTATAGGTTCTTCTTTTGGATTCATATGCCATAAGTTTCCTATAATATCGACACATCTGTTTTCAAGGTCTGCAGTCATTGGATATTCATCTTTATCAATTGCATTTTTTTCAAAATTCTCTGCCATCAATGCCGTTGCAGTTGGTTCCATATAAGTTTGACAGAAAGTTGCAAGGTTTTGTGTTGCATTTCCTTCTGTTTTTAAATATTCTCTAATAATTTCTGCTGCAACTTGAGGTGATACAGGATTTTCATTTATTTTTTTGTTTGGCATTTCAATATCGCTAGCTTCTGTACCGAAAATTGGTGTAAGATATCTAGTTTCTTGATTCATTGATTCAAGAATATCACTGATATGATTAGTGCTTTTTCTACTTGATTTTGATATTTTTTTACTCATATTAATCTTCCTTTCTTTAAATAAAATTTGAACTATATCAATGTATTTAATAATTTATAATAACTACTTACTTTTATCATCATATTTTGTTGCCCATCTATGTTTATTTGAATAAATAATTATAGGAACTATTAAGGAGATAATAAAGCATATAATTAGCACAATTTGATATACTTGATTATCTGCAGTTGTTAATTTTGATGATGGGAAAAATGAAATAATTAAAGTTGCTATTGTAATAAGCAATCCTACTGTAGCAACAATTATTTTAAATACTTTTCCACCAGGAACTTGGAATGTACGTTTTAAATTAGATTTTTTCAATATTAAAACGAAATATCCTAAGAAGAATAATATATATCCAACCAAATAGATTACAACTGTAAGTCCTATTGCTGTTAAATAACCAACTGATGAATCAGAACCTCCTGCCAATGCTATAGAACCACATAGAACTGCATCCCAAATTGTTACTATAATTGCTTGAAGTATAACTGTTTTTACTGACACTCCATTTTTATTAGTTTTTGCAAAAGATGGAGGGAGAATCTTATCATTTGCAGCTTCTAAAAGCGCTCTGGATGGGCCAACGATCCAAGAAGATATTTCTGCTAATACACCAAGAGCTAATAGAATAGCAACAATTAAAACAAGCCAATTATATTGTGAACCAAAATGTTCTATAAAGATTGTTTCAAAGGCTTCAATTACTCCATAAGATAGATTACCATTTAATATTTTGTCAGGAAGTGTTGTTGCTATGGCAAGTCCGCCAAGAGCATCAAGTACAATTGTAAGTATAGTTAAAACAATCATAACTGAAGGATATGTTCTTGTCGGATTCTTAAGTTCGTTAACGTGAGATGCTGACGCTTCTACGCCCATATAACCGAGAATAAAAGAAGCAAAAATTACAAGAGTTCCTGTTTCCTTGAAATTTGGAATTAGAGTTTCTGTCGTAATCTTAATTTGAGAAACACCACCAGTACTAAAGTATGCAATTAAGCCAATGAAAAGTATAATAACTGGAAGAACTATTCCTCCAAGAAAACCAATCTTAGAAATTCTTTCTGTATATTTTGTTCCACCTAATTGTGTAAATGTTAGAACCCACACAATGATTGCAACTCCAAAAAACATAACCATTGGGTTATTGTAAAGTGCATCAAATTTAAATACGTATGCCAATGCTGCAAGTATAAAAAATGCCATGGTAACAAATCCTACTGTTATTTGAAACCATTGAAAGAATAAAGCTGAAAATCCCCATCGTTTACCTAGAGTATTTCCAACCCATGAGTAAATACCTCCAGATTCCCATCCTTCTACTGTTGCCATTTCTGCAGAGCATAATGCAACAGGCAAGAACCAAAAAAGTCCTCCGACAATTAGAAAGAATACAAGTTGAAATCCAGAACTAGCAAAAGACGGATATTCATATACCGTCATTACCATAGATGCTGTAATAGCAAAAAAACCAAAAAATCCCAGCTTATGCGCTGATTTGTTATTTGATTTTACTGATGATGTTATCTTATTATTAGTCATAAAATTCCTCCTTTCATTCATCATAATCAAAATATCTTTTGGTGGTAATTTATACCATTGCTCTTTTTTAAAAATATTAAAAGTATCAAAATTTAATTCAAAAAATCGAAGTAAATTTATAAAACTTTTATGTAAATTATATATATGTAATATATTATGCAAAAAAACTACTTACATCATAGTAATACCCCTATGTATATTATTATATCGATAATTTTAAAATTTATATTTTGTTTGATTTGATTGGTGAAATAATGTAAATCATAATTGAGCATATTTATTAAAATAAGTTATTATCAATGATTTTATTTTTGTTAGCTAAATTTGGCAAAGGGTATATTTAAAATAATGTTACTAAAGTTGAAAAGAGGCGAACAGATATGAGTAGTGCCATGGAATATAAGAGTCATCAAAATTTTGATTTTTCTTTAGATGATAATATTTTGGATGAGAGAGAATCTTTTTCTCCAAAAGTTAAGGTAATTTATTTTTCACCTACAGGAACTACTAAAAAAATAATTAAGAATGTGATTAAAGGGATTGAGTCAAAGCAAGTAGAGTATGTTGATTTAACAAAGGATAATAGAATTTCAAAGAAAGAAAAAATTGACACTACTAAAGATGATTTAATTATTTTAGGGGCACCAGTTTATGGTGGATTTTTGTATAAAGAATTTAGAAATTATATAAAGAATATTGATTTTAATAATAAAGCTGTCGCTATAGTTTTACTATATGGAAATGCTGCAATTATGTTTTCAAAAAGAGAGATTGTTTCTATAGTAAAAAAGAATAATGGCAATGTTGTGGGTTATGGAGAGTTTGTTGGAGAACATTCTTTTTCAACAAAAGAACTACCTGTTGCTATAAATAGACCGAATGCAGAAGATATTAATATGGCAATTTCATTTGGAAAGGCTATAAAAGAGGGATTAAAAAATAATATAGAAAAGAATAAAAGCTTAAGCTTATTTGATAGATTTATAGGCAAAGTTGCTGATATAAAACCTGTACATACTGGGAGAAGAATATTTACTATTCCTAAAACTGATTACGAGCTTTGTGATAATTGTGGTGTTTGTATAAAAAAATGTCCTAAAGCTTGTATAGATAATAATATTGTAACTGACAAGAATGCTTGTATTGTTTGCATGGCTTGTGTAAAGGCTTGTCATAACAATGCTCGTATAAGTAAAGCAAAAAATCCATTTATAAAAATAGGATTGAAAAAAATTAATAGAAATAAAAACGAGTCAAAGTTTATTGTTTTTTAGAATTAGTAGATTTTGTGTTTTAATTAAAAGAAATTAGACGGTTGAGATGCTGTCTTTTTTGTTGTAAAAAATAATTTATTATTTTATGTATCTACGATACATTTAGTTTTGCTTGTTTGCAAGCAAAACTATGAGATCTCTCCGCGTTGGTCGAGATGACGTATAAGGAGAAATCTTCGTTTAATGGCAAGACGTCAAAAGTAAATAATCTTCAAAAATTCTAAAAAATACCAAGTGTTTGAAAAAATTTTTTAATTATTAAAAAAATTATATTAAACTAAATATTTCACGTCATAGCAACTTGCAAAGTGATGCCCCCAACACGTCATCTCGAGCGTAGTCGAGAGATCTAATTACTATTATTTGTTTGCAAATAATAGTAAGTTTTATAAAAGTCTAAAAAAACAAAATAGTTATAGCTATTTATACAAAATTTCTAAAGTTTCATTTAGTATGAAAATTTTATATCTGACTTATCTTCAATACATTTAGTTTTGCTTGTTTACAAGCAAAACTATGAGATTTCTCCATTTCGCTAACGCTCCAGTCGAAATGACGTATAAGGAGAAATCTTCGTTTAATGGCAAGACGTCAAAAGTAAATAATCTTCAAAAATTCAAAAAATATACTAAGTGTTTGAAAAAAATTTATAATTATTAAAAGTATTATATGAAATTAAATATTTCACGTCATAGCAACTTGTAAAGTAATGCTTCCAACACGTCATCTCGAGCGTAGTCGAGAGATCTCCTAAAGCTCCAATAAAGATTAATATACATTTTTGTATAAATTTTTCTAATTTTCAAGTAAAAAACTATTTGAGAGAGTGATAAATCACTCTCTTTTAAATTTTTATAGATTAGAATTGTAACAAGTGGTATAATAGAGTTAAATTTGTGAGAATGTAAGTAAAGTATAAGGTATGAGTATCGAAAAATTATAATTAAGAATTTGTATTGGAGAGGTAAAATGACATATATTCATTCTGATGATAAAGTGATAGATGAGTTTATCCAAAAAAACATTAAGGATAGAAGTAGTATTAAAGCTGTATGTGAAGAACTATTTAATTGGTTTGATAAAAATGTAAGATACAGTAGATTAAACGCTCCGTTTTTTCCTTTGCAAAGAAGTGATTTAGATGTTATTTCAATGCAGGCTGGAACTTGCGGTGATTATTCAAATTTATTGGTTTCAGTATTTCAAAAATTAGAATATGAAGTAAAATATGCATATATACATAAAGATTGTTATGGAGACGAACAAGACCATATATGTGCTGCTGTTCGGGATAATAATAAATGGATTCTAATAGAAGCAACATTACCATATAGAAAATGGCATGGTTTTAACTGCAAGCATCAAGAATATGAATTGTTATCACCCGATGATTTTGAAGATAAGATGAAAAAAGAGGAGAGCTATTGGATGAGTGTAGCAAATAAATATGGCAATGAGTTGCTTGCTGGTTTGTTATATGCACCATGGATTCACGAAGAAATTATCAAACAATCAGACAGCATATTAGAAAGTGTATTTTTTACCCTTTTATTAGATGAGCAAAAAAATAAAACGATATATGCATACTATAAAAAATATACAAAGGAATCCGGAACAATTCCTATAATGTGTATTATATCTAATGGCACACAAAAATACTATTTTTCTTGTAAAACTTCTACTAATATATGGGATAATGAGCAATGGAGTGAAGAATATCTCGAATCAGATATTCCAAGCAAATTTAACACAGATACATTATACGAATTAAAAAATTGTATATCAAAGTTCTTATTAGATATTGACAAAGTTTTGTCTGATTTATAGATTTTAATAAATCCTTATTTGTTTAATTAAATATAATATTTTTGGAGGAAAGTATGAATATAGAATTATCACGATTTCGTGTCAGAAAAGGGAAGTCGGAAGTAGTAGATAAGTGGATGAATTTTTTAAATGAAAACATTGAGGAAGTATTACTTACTTTGGACGGAGAGAAAATGTATGTCGAAACTATTTTTAGATAAAAATGTGATGATGAAGAGTATCTTTATTGGTATTCAATTCAAGGAGAAAATGGAATAATAGTGGAAGAGTCTGATTCGTGGATAGATAAAAAGCATCTTGAGTATTGGGATGAATGTATAGATAAAAATTATTATGTTGAAATGTCAATGCAAGTTTCTATGATTCCTCATCATATAGCTAATTTGATGACGGATAATTCAATTGTTAGATAAAAAAAGTAGGAGTTTAAGGAGAAAAATATGGATAAAAAGACACTTTTAAATGAATGGTTACATGAGCAGGAAATTGCCCATATTAAGGGCTGGGATTTTTCTCATATTAGAGAAAGATATAGAGAAGAAGATGATATTCCATGGGATTTTGCGAGCATTATAAAATCTTATTTAAGAGAAAGTGATTATTTGTTGGATATGGAAACAGGTGGTGGAGAATTTCTTTTATCTTTTCTACTAAATCCTAAATATACTTCAGCAATTGAAGGCTATGAGCCAAATATTAAGATATGTGAGGAGAGACTTATTCCTTTGGGAATAGATTTTAAACCAGCCGATGGTGGTGATGAACTTCCTTTTAAAGATAATTATTTTGATATTATTACAAATAGACATGGTGAATATAATATTAATGAACTTAAAAGAGTTCTTAAAAGTGGAGGATTATTTCTTACACAACAGGTTGGTGCAGAAAATGACAGAGAATTAGTGGAACTTTTAATAGGAGATGTTGATATTCCATTTCCTAAAGCTTATCTGAATATTTCAAAAGAAGAATTTATAGAAAATGGTTTTGAGATTGTTGAAGAAGCAGAAACTTATAGACCGATAGAGTTTTATGATGTTGGAGCTCTAGTTTGGTTTGCAAGGATTATAGATTGGGAATTTCCTTATTTTGAAGTTGAAAAGTATAAAGAAAATCTCTTTAAAGCACAGGAAATTCTTGAAAAAGAAGGAGTAATTAGAGGTAGAATTCACAGATATTATTTTGTTGCAAGAAAGAAATAGTAAAATTAGAAGTTTAGTAATAAACAAAAGATGGGAAAAAATATCGAAAAATTGAATTTTTTATGTTAATATTTTTGACGGTAGATATACCGTCTTTTTTATGTGAGAAAAATGACAAATCTATTTTATGTATCTTCGATACATTTACTTTTTCTAAAGCAAAAGTATGAGATCTCTCCACGTTGGTCGAGATGACGTATAAAGTAAAATTCTTTTATTAGTGGCAAGACGTCAAAAGTAAATAATTTTCAAAAATTCAAAAAGTATACTAAGTGTTTAAAAAAAATTTATAATTAATAAAAATATTATATGAAACTAAATATTTCACGTCATAGCAACTTGCAAAGTAATGCCCCCAACATGTCATCTCGAGTGAAGTGAAACGAAGTCAATCTAGCCCTAACTTTGCTTGTTTACAAGCAATAGTAGGTCTGACGGGGCAATTGTATCAAAAGATACAGTTGCTCTGAAGATCTCCTAAAGCTCCAATAAAGATTAATATACATTTTTGTATAAATTTTTCTAATTTGCAAGCAAAAAACTATTTGAGAGAGTGAGAAATCACTCTCTTTTAAATTTATATATAGATTAGAATTGTAACAAGTGGTATAATAGAATTAAATTAAAAAGATTATTGATAATACGGAAATTAAGGAGCAAAAAATGAATTTTGTTGATATTAATGAGGGTGGCGAAAAGGTAATATTACTTATTCATCCTATGTTATCTTCTGCTGAGGGAATGAAATTTTTAATTGCTGACAATATATTAGGGGATTATAGATATATAATTCCGGACTTATCAGCACATGGAAAGTCAAGAGAAGTATATAAGTCAGCGGAAATGGAAGCTAATAAAATAAAGAATTATTTAATTGAAAACGGAATAGATAAGATAAATTTAGCTTTTGGAGCCTCTTTAGGTGGAGTAGTATTGTTAAATTTATTAAATAGCAAGGATATAATTATAGATAAATGTGTTTTTGAAGGAGCTAGTTTGTGGCAAAAAGCCTATTTTTTAGATTTTCTTTTTAAGAAAATTTTTTTGAGAAAACATAAGAAAGCTCTTAAAGATAAGAATTTTGCTGTAAAAAAAATGACTACTCTATATGGAGCGGAATTTGGTAAAATAATGGCAGAGTCTTTTATAAGGATGGATGATGAAAGTATTGTGAATATAATTCACGACTGTTCTTTTGTAAAAATTCCAGATTTATCTAAGGATGAGCAAGAAAAGCTGATTTTTTGTTATGGTTCTAAAGAGTTTGATTATAAAGAAGCGAAGAAGGTGATACCCAAAAAACTACCTTATGTTAAATTAAAAGTATGGGAAGGTTATGGGCATTGTGATAAAATTACAGAAGATAATTTAGAATATTGTAAATTTTTAGAAAGTCAAATATAAAAAAAAGTACTATTTTTGGGGGAAAAGTATGAATATAGAATTATCACGATTTCGTGTCAGAAAAGGTAAGTCGGAAGTAGTAGATAAGTGGATGAATTTTTTAAATGAAAACATGGAGGAAGTATTACTTACTTTGGGCGGAGAGAGAATGTATGTAGAAACTATTTTTAGAGAAAAATGTGATGATGAAGAGTATCTTTATTGGTATTCAATTCAGGGAGAAAATGGAATAAGAGTAGAAGAGTCTGATTCGTGGATAGATAAAAAGCATCTTGAGTATTGGGATGAATGTATAGATAAAAATTATTATGTTGAAATGTCAATGCAAGTTTCTATGATTCCTCATCATATAGCTAATTTGATGACGGATAATTCAATTGTTAGATAAATAAAATAGATATTTAAGGAGAAAAATATGGATAAAAAGACACTTTTAAATGAATGGTTACATGAGCAGGAAATTGCCCATATTAAGGGCTGGGATTTTTCTCATATTAGAGAAAGATATAGAGAAGAAGATGATATTCCATGGGATTTTGCGAGCATTATAAAATCTTATTTAAGAGAAAGTGATTATTTGTTGGATATGGAAACAGGTGGTGGAGAATTTCTTTTATCTTTTCTACTAAATCCTAAATATACTTCAGCAATTGAAGGCTATGAGCCAAATATTAAGATATGTGAGGAGAGACTTATTCCTTTGGGAATAGATTTTAAACCAGCCGATGGTGGTGATGAACTTCCTTTTAAAGATAATTATTTTGATATTATTACAAATAGACATGGTGAATATAATATTAATGAGCTTAAAAGAGTTCTTAAAAGTGGAGGATTATTTCTTACACAACAGGTTGGTGCAGAAAATGACAGAGAATTAGTGGAACTTTTAATAGGAGATGTTGATATTCCATTTCCTAAAGCTTATCTGAATATTTCAAAAGAAGAATTTATAGAAAATGGTTTTGAGATTGTTGAAGAAGCAGAAACTTATAGACCGATAGAGTTTTATGATGTTGGAGCTCTAGTTTGGTTTGCAAGGATTATAGATTGGGAATTTCCTTATTTTGAAGTTGAAAAGTATAAAGAAAATCTCTTTAAAGCACAGGAAATTCTTGAAAAAGAAGGAGTAATTAGAGGTAGAATTCACAGATATTATTTTGTTGCAAGAAAGAAATAGTTAAATTACAAATTTAGGAGGAATGAAAAATGTCTAAGTTATCTTTGAAATATCGTTTTTTAAAAGTGATTATTAAACTTATTGGAGTTAAAAGATATTTTAATAAAAGTGAAACAGAAATTATTTCAAACGCTAGAAAGAGAATGAAAAAAACAAAAATTCCAGTTCTTTCTCATAATGAAATCAACTATGAAATCAAAGAGTTTAATGGAGCAAAGGTTGTGTATATAACACATAAAAAGCCGACAAAAAAAGCTTGTCTATTTATAATAGGAGGAGGGATGATTATGCATCCAAGTAAGAATTCTATTAAAACAGCTTTAAAGGTAGCTCTTGAAAGTGGTCGTAATATGGTTATTCCATATTATCCACTATGTATAAATCATACAATTGATGAAGTGTATGAATGGATGTATAGTTTATATAAGTCAATGCTTAATGAATATAATGTTTCAGATATTCTTGTTACAGGAAGTTCTTCCGGTGCAACTCTTGCATTAGGACTTGTATCATATATAAATATTTCAAAGAAAGATATTGAAGTTCCAAAGAAAATATATGCATCATCTCCAGGAGAATGTTTTAAAGATGAAGATTTGATAAAAAAAGGAGAAATTCTTGATAAAAAAGATATTTTATTGACTTTATCATTTGTTAAAATTTTTGGTAAAATTATGGCTCATGGAAAAGATATGCCAGAGTATATGCTGTATCTTGAAAAGGGTGATTATCACGGAGTAGAGGAAGTCTATCTTTCTTATGGAAGTGATGAAGTGCTTTATGCTGCATATGATAGGATAAAAGATAAACTTGAGAATGATGGAGTTAACGTGATTTCAGAAATAGGAGAAAATTTGTTTCACTGTTATCCGTTCTTTCCTATTGTAAAGGAAAGCAAGTCCGGTTGGAAAAATATGTTACAATATCACAAAACTAATGAATAAACGTATTTAGTATTTTGATAATTTAGAATTTAATGAAAGCAGAGAAATTATGGATAATAGAGATATTTTATATACTTTTTTTAAGGCTGAAAATGAGCGTAATTGGGAATTGTACAAACAGTTTTTACATCAAGAAGTATGTTGGGAATTGTTCAGCAAAGAAAAGAAAAAAATTGTTGGAATAGAAAATTATATGAAAACTATAAAAAATGCATATCTAAATACGGATTCTAAATTTTCGTGTATAGATATGCAGATTTCTAAAAGCGGAAATAGAATAGCCACTTATTTAGTAAATAATTTTGGTGTTCGTTCTTTGGATATTTTTGATTTTAAAGATGGAAAAATATATAGAGAATATGAGTTTATTTTAGATTGATAAATTAAAATTGTTAAATATAAAAAAATTTATAGAATTTTTGACGGTAGAGATAACGTCTTTTTTTGTGTATGAAATTAATTATGTTTTTTGTACTAATTCTTTACAAAATAGTGCAATTAATATATAATTATTGTAAGTTTATGTTTATTTTTTAGGAGGGAAAAAGGAATGGTTAGATTACGTTTTGCACCAAGTCCAACAGGATATTTACATATAGGAGGACTTAGGACTGCTTTATATAATTATTTATATGCTAAGCAAAATGGAGGAAAGTTTTTGCTTAGAATTGAAGATACTGATAGAACAAGATATGTTGAAGGAGCTATAGAAAATTTAATTCACGAACTTAAGTGGGCAGGAGTTGAGGCAGATGAAGGGGTTTGTCTTGATGAAAATGATAAGATTACAGAAGTTGGAGATTGTGGTCCATATATTCAATCTGAAAGAGTTGAAAAGGGAATTTACAATAAATATGCAGAGGAACTTATTGAAAAGGGATATGCTTATTATTGTTTTTGTAGCAAGGAAAGACTTGATGATATAAAAAATCAACAAAAGGCTGATGGAAAAATTCCAAGATATGACGGACTTTGTAGAGGCGTTAGCATTGAAGATGCTAAAAAGAGAATTGCAAACGGCGAAAGTTATGTTATCAGATTAAAATTACCGGAAAATAGAGATATTGTTTTTGAAGATGTAATCAAAGGCAAAATTACAATAAATACAAATGATATGGATGACCAAGTTTTAATTAAGGCTGACGGTTATCCAACTTATCATTTTGCAGTAGTTGTTGATGACTATTTAATGGGAATTACTCATATTGTAAGGGGAGATGAATGGATTTCATCAACTCCAAAACATATTTATCTTTATGAAGCTCTTGGCTTTGAAAAGCCTACTTTTGTTCATTTACCAACAGTTTTAAATAAGAGTGGAAAGAAATTATCCAAGAGAAATGATGATGCGTCTGTTGAAGATTTTAGATTAAAAGGATATTTACCAGAAGCACTTATAAATTATCTTGCTCTTGTAGGTTGGAGTCCTGAAAGTAATGAAGAAATTTTATCCTTAGATGAAATGGTTAAACAATTCTCTTTCGATAGAGTTTCAAAATCTGGTGGAGTTTTTGATGTAGATAAATTAGATTGGGTTAATGCTCAATACATTAGAAAGATGGAAGTTTCAGAACTTGCAAAACTTGTTAAACCTTATTTGGTTGAAGCTGGTTTTATAAAAGAAGATATTTGTGAAAAGAGACTTGAGCTTATCACAAAGACTTTCCAAGAGTCTATTTCAAGACTTCCTGAAATTGTAGATCAATCAAGATTCTTATTTGAAGAAGTTGAAGTTGAGGCTGATGCTTTAGAAATGAGAAATGTAGAACATATAGGAATTTTAAAGGAAAAAATCAAGGAAGAATTATCTCAAATTGACGAAATTGATGAAGAGATTGCTAAGGGCTTTATGAAAAAAGTTCAAAAGGCATCAGGTTTTAAGGGCAAAGACTTGTATATGCCTGTTAGAGCATTGCTTACAGGTCAAGTTCACGGACCTGAACTTTCAAATATTTTAGAAATTTTAGGTAAGGGAGAAATTTTGAGAAGATTGAAATAGGAGGTTAAGTCTTATGAAAAATCTTAAAAATTTAGCAAAAAAAGTTTTTGCATTTTCCATTGTTTTATTAACTTTGTTTGTAATACCTTTCAATAATTCTTTTGCAGACACTTTTTATAAGAATGAAATTAATGTTAAGATTAATAAAGACGGAAGTGCCGATGTTGAAAGTATTATGGATTTTGAACCATCTAAAGGAACTGAATACTATATTCCTATAGAAAATTTAGGAAAAAGTGAAATTTTAAACTATGATGTTTCTGAAATTATAGAAGGAAAAGAAGTTCCTTATGAAACTTTAAAAACTTGGAATGTAAAACAATCTAGAGAACAAAAAGCAAAGAAAGCCGGAGTTGTAAAGACTAAAAATGGTTATGAACTCTGTTTTGGATTTGGTGAGTATCAGAGAAAAACTTTTGTTTTAAGATATAGGGTTACAAATTTTGTAAAACTTTTAAAAGACTCTGATATGGTTTATTGGCAATTTGTCAATAAGGGATTAAATTCAGCGCCACAAGAAGTGAAAATTACTATTTCTAAAGCTGAAGGTAAATTCGACAATTCAAATTCAAAGATTTGGGCTTTTGGAAATAAGGGAAAGATTGAATTTTTAGATGGAAAAATAGTTTTTAATAGTTTAACAGGTCTTTCTAGTTCTAATTATGTAACTATTTTAACTCAGATTAATAAAGGAGAGTTTACCTCTGGTGAAACTATAAATAAAGATTTTTCATATTATCAAGATTTAGCTTTTAAAGGCTCCGATTATACTAAAAAAGCCGATAAAAAAAGTAGCAATAAGATTTTTTATGTTGCAGGAGGTATAATTGTTGCCATTGTTGCTCTTGTTAAAATATTTGGCAAGAAAAAGAGCAATGGATATCAAAAAGGAGACTTTAAAGGAGAATATTACAGAGATATTCCTGAAAAAGAATGGTGGAAATTGTCCGATATTTTAGAAGATATAGGTTTCGATGGTCAAGAATCGATAATTAGAGCATATTTTCTAAAATGGATACAAGAAAAAATATTAATACCTGTAACTGAAGAAAAGGGACTTATTTTTAAAAAAGACACATTGGCTTTGAAAATAAAGAGCGGTTTTAACAATGATTTCGAAGAAAAAGTAGAGAGAAAACTATTTGCTATGTTTGTAGGTGCTGCCGGAGCTGATGGAATCTTACAAGAAAATGAGTTTTCTGATTATTTGGAAGATACGGATAATCAAGAAGAATTTGAATCAATAGAAGAAGATTTAGAAGAACTATCCAATGAATATGCAAGTAAAAATGATCTTTTTGAAAAAAGTAGTAAAGGAAAATATTCTCATACTTATAGTGAAAAAGGCAAAGAATTTACTGCAAAATTAGTAAAAAATTATAATTATTTGAAAGATTTTTCATTATTGAGTGAGAGAGAAATTTCAGAGATAAAAGTTTGGAAAAACTTGTTAATTTATGCAACGCTTTATGATGTTGCAGATGAAGTTGAAAAACAATTAAAGAAATTATCTCCGGAATTTTTGAGAAATATAGATATGGATGTAGAATCATTGCATACGGCAGTTATTTATTCTAATGCATTCTCTAATGATTTCGTAGATGCTTATTCAAGAAGTGTTGAAGAGGCTTCTGATGGAGGTGGAGGCTTTACAAGCATCGGCGGTGGAGATGATTCCTTCGGTGGCGGAGATGGTGGAGGAACTCGTTAATAGTATTTAAGACAAAATAGATAATGATTTTAAGGAAATATAGGAGGCTTATGAAAAATTTTAAAAGTATTATCAGGAGACTTTTTATATTCTCATTTATAATAGTTGGCATTTTTATAATTTCTTCCAATAATTCTTTCGCAGACACTTTTTATAAGAATGAAATTAAAGTTAAAATTAATAAAGACGGAAGTGCTGATATTGAAAGTATTATGGATTTTATGCCAACTAAAGGAACAGAATACTATATTCCTATAGAAAATTTAGGGAAAAGTGAAATATTAAATTTTACAGTTTCTGAAATTCAAGAAGGAAAAGAAGTTCCTTATGAGAGTTTACAGACTTGGAATGTAAAACAAACAAGAGAACAAAAGGCAAAAAAGTCTGGAGTTGTAAAAACGACAAAAGGGTATGAGCTTTGTTTTGGTTTTGGAGAATATAAGAGAAAGACTTTTGTATTAAGATATAGGGTTACGAATTTTGTAAAACTTTTAACTGACTCGGATATGGTTTTTTGGAAGTTTGTAAATGACGGATTAAGTGCAGCACCAAAAGAAGTAAAAGTTACTATTTCAAAGGCAGAAGGAAAATTTGACAATACTAATGCTAAGATTTGGGCATTTGGTAATAAAGGAAAAATAGAATTTTTAGATGGAAATATAGTTTTTACTAGTTTATCAGCACTTTCTGGCTCTAATTATGTAACTGTTTTAACACAGTTGAATAAGGGAGAATTTACTTCTGGAGAAGTTATAGATAAAGACTTTTCATATTATAAAGATATGGCATTTAAAGGTTCAAGTTATAAGAAAAATACAACTAAAAATACAAAAACATCTAAAGCTACTTACAGAACAATAATTAAAGCCATAATATTTTTATTTATTGCTCTTTTTGGATCTTCTGCTGCAATCTCATCTAGTAAGAAATTTAAAGGTGGATACAAAAAAGGAGATTTTAAAGGAGAGTATTACAGAGATATTCCTGAAAAAGAATGGTGGAAATTATCCCATATTTTGAAATGTGCGGGTTTTGATGGTCCAGAGTCAATAATTAGGGCTTATTTTCTAAAGTGGATTCAAACCAAACTTTTAACACCTATGACTGAAGAAAAAGGATTTATCTTTAAAAGAGAAATTTTATCTTTGAAAATAAATTCTGAATCAAATTACGAATTTGAGACTTCTACAGAGAGAAAATTATTTGATATGGTTAAGGCAGCTGCTAGAGATGATGAAATACTACAGGAAAATGAATTTACTGCATATTTAAGAAAGACAAAAAATCAAAATGCGTTTAAAGCTATACAAGAAAGTCTGAAACAAGAATCTGTTACTTATGCAACACAAAATGACTTGCTTGTTAAAAATAGCAGAAATAAATATGTATATACTTATAGTGACAAAGGTAAAGATTTTACTGCTCGTCTAATTAAGTATTATAATTATTTAAAAGATTTCTCATTATTAAGTGAAAGAGAAGTTTCTGAAATAAAAGTTTGGAAAGATTTATTGATTTATGCAACTCTTTTTGATGTTGCAGAAGAAGTTGAAAAGCAATTAAAGAAATTATCTCCAGAATTTTTGGAAAGTTACGATGTTGATGTTTATTCGTTGCATACTGCTATGATTTATTCTCATGTATTTTCTAGTAACTTTTTAGACGCTTACTCAAAAAGTGTTCAAAGTTCCTCTGGCGGAGGCGGAGGCTTTTCAAGTATCGGAGGTGGCGGAGGCTCCTTTGGTGGTGGTTCCGGTGGTGGAACTAGATAGTTGGGTATATATTCAATGAAATATATAAATTTAGAAAGGAGAAAAATATGACTGTTTTATATGTAGTACTTGCAGTAGTAGTCCTACTTGTATTGTGGATTATCTCAAGTTATAACAGATTAATAAGACTTAGAGAAATGGTAAAAAATGCTATGGGACAAATAGCTGCAAATGTTGAATCAAGATGGGATGCTTTAAAATCTTTGATTGATGCAACTAAAAAATATTCACAACATGAAGCTGAAACATTGGAAAAAGTTGTTCAAGCAAGAGGAGGATTAAATAGTAACAGTTCTGTAAAAGATATTGAAGCTGATGATAATATGTTTACTCAAGCTCTATCAAGACTTGCTGTTGTAGTTGAATCATATCCTGAATTAAAAGCTAATACAGTGTATTTAAATACTATGGATAAAATTGACTCTTATGAACAAGATGTAAAGAACTCCAGAATGATTTACAATGACACTGTTACTAGATTTAACAGATCAATGTTAACTTTCCCAATAGTTTTAATTTCAAGAATGTTAGGATTCCATGAATATGAATATTTCCAAAATACGGAATCAAAAGCAAACCCACCAAGTTGGGATTAGTAGGAAAATATTATTATAGTTTAAAAAGCACTTGTAAGAGTGCTTTTTAGTTGAGTTTTTATAAATTTTTTTACAATAAGTAATTGAAAAATTGATTATTATGTGATAAAATTACTTATATATTTTTTATGGAGGAATATTATGAAAAGATTAAGAAATGTTATGTTATCTTTAGCAATGCTTTTTGTTATAGTATTATCAACTGCTTGCTCAAGTAAAGAAACTACTGCTACAAAAACTTTTGTAAAGGAACAAAATGGTGTTAAGGTAACTCTTGTCTATACTTATATTGAAAAGGACGACAAAGTTGTTAAACAAACAAGTAAAACTGAGGCTCTATTCTCAGCATTTCAAGGCAGAGACATAGAACAATTAAAGAAACAAATACAAGATGTTTCTGCTAAATATCAAGGGATTAAAGGTTTAAAAGAAACTTTAGATATCCAAGAAGATAAATTTGTTGAAGAAGTTGAAGTAGATTATACAGACTTTGATTATGAAAAGGCGAAAGGCCTTCCAGGAATGGTGTTCACTGGAAATCCTAGCACGAATAAAGTTAGCATGGAAAAAAGTGCAGAAATGTTAAAATCACAAGGATTTGAAGAACAAAAATAATATTTGTACGATTTGAAAGACGGTATATAATATCGTCTTTTTCATTTTAGATTTAGTGATAATATGATTAGTTTAGAACTTAAACTAGATTGAAAAAAACTTTTTAATATGTTAAAATTAATTATAAAATTTTTACGCGGAGGAAAATTATGAAAAAATTTAGAAAGATACTATTATCAGTAGCTATGCTTTTAGTTGTAGTTTTAGCAACAGCTTGCTCAAGTAAAGAAGCTAATGCAACTAAAACTTTTGTTTTGGATAAGAATGGCTTAAAAACAACTATTACTTATACTTATATAGAAAAAGATGATAGAGTTATTAAGCAAACAACTGTAAATGAAGGTATATATGAACAATTGCCATCTACTAAGACAAAAGAAGCAGTTCAAAAGGTATTAGATCCAATTGCTGCAAAATACCAAGGAATCCAAGGAATAAAAGAATCAATTGATTATCAAGATGATAAATTTATTGAAAATTTGGAAATTGATTATGAAAATATTGACTATGAAAAAGCAAAAACTGTTCTTGGAAGTGGATTTGCAGATCCTTCAAAGACTAAAATTAGCATGAAAAAAACTGAAGAAATGCTATTAGGTAAAGGATATAAAGAACAAAAATAGAAAAATTTTAGAACAAAGAGTAGTATAATTTTTATACTACTTTTTTATTGCAAAATTGTAATAAAATTTTAGAAGATAATCTTTTACAGTAATTTAGTGGGTTTGTGAAAATTTAGTTTATATTATAGAATTTATGTCTAATTTACACTAGTATAAATTATGAAAATATACAGTGTTTTATCCTGGGTCTATTTGAAAAAAATATGTGTTTATGATAAAATAAACTGAATTATTTTTTATATGGAGGTTAATTATGAGAAAATTAAAAAATATTCTTTTATCATTATTAATGATATCTGTTGTAGTATTATCTACTGCTTGTTCAAGTAAAGGTAGTAATCCTACAAAAACTTTCGAATTAGAAAAAGATGGTATGAAAACAACTATTACTTATACTTATATTGAAAGTGAAGACAAGGTTATTAAACAAAATACTGTAGTTGAAGGCGAATATGCAAAATTAAAGCCAGCTAGAACTAAAGAAGAATTTCAAAAAATAGTTGGACCTATCGCAGAAAAATATCAAGGCATCCAAGGTATAAAAGAATCTATTGATTATCAAGATGAAAAGTTTGTAGAAAATATCGAAATAGATTATGAAAATCTTGATTATGAAAAGTCAAAAACTGTTTTAGGAAATAATTTCCAAGACCCAGCAAAAGTTAAGATTAGTATGAAAAAGACTGAAGAAGGCTTGATTAAACAAGGATATACAGAAAAGAAATAATAAAATTTTAGAATGAAAAGTAGTATAATTTTTATACTACTTTTTTGTTTTAAAAGAAAATGTATCACTTAAATTATATAGCACATTATTATTGTCATATTAGAAATCCATTTAATTATAGTCAAAAATAAAGATAAAAAAATATTTGTGAAATAGATAATCATTATTGATATTTTTAAAAAAATGTGGTAATATATATGAGTAAGAGAAATTAAATTCTTTACAGATTTTTTAGGAGGGAAAAAATGAGAAAAAAAATTATATTATTACTTGCATTGGTACTTTCCGTTGGGGTTTTGGGAGCTTGTACCAAAAAAGATGATAGTAAAAACAAAGAGAGAGAAAAGAAAACTGAGCAAAAGACTTCAAAGAAAAAAGTTGTTGCTACAAGTACAATGCTTACAGATTTAGTAAAGCAAATAGGTGGAGATAATTTTGAAGTTGAGGGAATGATGAAAGCGGGAGTTGACCCTCACTTATATAAACCAACAGCAGGAGATGTTGAAAAACTTGAAAAAGCAGATGTTGTAGTTGTAAACGGATTACATTTGGAAGGACAAATGGGAGAAATTTTACAAGGTTTAGAAAAACAAAATAAGAACGTTGTAACTGCAGCAAAAAATATTCCATCAGATAGATTACTTCCTTGGGATGAAGAAGGAGCAGGTCCTAATGATCCACATATTTGGTTTAGTGTTAAGAACTGGAAAATAGCTGCGAAAAATGTAGCAGAAGGTTTGAAGAAAACTGATAGTTCAAAAGCTGAAGAAATAGATAAAAATCTTGCTAAATATGAAAAAGAACTTGATGAACTTTCTGATTATATAAAGAAAAAAGTTTCTGAATTACCTGAAAATCAAAGAGTTTTAGTTACTGCTCATGATGCTTTTAATTATTTTGCAAAGGAATTCGGATTTAAGGTAGAGGCTATTCAAGGAATCAGTACAGAATCAGAAGCAAGTGCAGCTGATATAAAGAAACTTTCAGATTTCTTGGTTAAAACAAAAATAAAAGCAGTTTTTGTTGAATCTTCAGTTCCTAAGAAAACTATTGAATCTTTAGTTGAATCTTGTAAAGCTAAAGGACATAATGTTAAAATAGGTGGAGAGTTGTATTCTGACTCATTAGGAGATGATAATACAAAAGAAAATACTTATATCTCAATGTTTAAATATAATATTGATACTATAGTTGATGCTTTAAAATAATACTTGAAAAAAATCTCCTAAATATATATACTTATATTGTGGAGATTTTTTGTTTTTTGGAGGAAAAAATGGACGAAATAGCTGTAAAAGTTGAAGATTTAACTATTGCCTATTATCTTAAACCTGTAGTTTGGGATGTGGATTTGGATATTAAAAGAGGTAAACTTACCGCGATTTTGGGACCAAACGGTGCAGGTAAATCGACTTTGTTAAAGGCAATGTTAAATTTAATCCCCATTTCATCCGGAAAAATTTCATTTTTCGGCAAGCCTTATAAGGAATTTAGAAAAGATATTTCTTATGTGCCACAAAGTGAGTCTGTCGATTGGGATTTTCCGACAGATGTTTTGGATGTTGTTATGATGGGAACTTATGGGAAGCTCGGTTGGATAAAAAGAGCAGGTAAAAAAGAAAGAGAATTGTCTTTAGAGGCTTTAAAGAAACTTGGAATGGAAGAGTTTGTCGATAGGCAAATAAGCGATCTTTCCGGCGGCCAACAACAGAGAGTTTTCTTAGCGAGAGCATTAGTTCAAGATAGTGAAATTTATTTTTTAGATGAACCGCTAAAAGGGGTTGATGCTAAAACGGAAAAAGAAATTATGAAAATTTTGAAAGAACTTAGAGATAGCGGAAAGACAATCATAGTTGTTCATCATGATTTGAGAACTGTTGAGGAATATTTTGATGAGGTTGTACTTTTAAATAAATTGGTTATCGCTTCAGGTTCCGTTAAGGATGTTTTTACAGAAGATAATATAAATAAGGCATATAGGGTGTAGATTATGAACGGAATTTTAGATTTACTTACTGACTATACTTTTTTGATGATAGCTTTAGGTTCAGGACTTTTGGGACTTTTAAGTGGAATTATGGGAGTATATGTTACAGTGAGAAAACAAGGACTTATCTGTGATGCAATCAGCCATTCAACTCTTCCCGGTGTTTGTATTGCTTTTATGGTACTTGGAATTAAAAATTTGGAATTTTTACTTCTTGGAGCTTTTATTGCAGGAGTTATAGCTGCACTTCTTATTTTCGGAATTGATTTAAAATCAAAAGTAAAATTTGACAGTGCATTGGCAATTGTTTTGTCAACATTTTTTGGGCTTGGCGTTGTTTTACTTGCACTTATTCAAAGAAAGGCAAATACTAATCAAGCAGGTCTTGATAAATTTATATTTGGGCAAGCTGCCGCTTTTTTGAAAAAAGATATATATTTTTTAATCGGAATAATTATTTTGGTACTGTTTGTAATTTTACTATTTTGGAAAGAATTAAAACTTTTTTCCTTTGATCCGGAGTTTGCACAAACAAAGGGATTTTCTATAAATTTAATGACCGGAATATTAATAGTTTTACTTGTAATTTCAATAGTTATGGGAATTCAATCAGTTGGAGTAATTCTTATGAGTACAATGTTAATTGCACCACCTGTTGCTGCAAGACAATGGACGGATAAATTCAATGTTATGATGATTTTATCAGGAATTTTTGGAGCTTTTTCAGGAATTACCGGTTCATTTATAAGTATGTACTATAAGGGGTTGTCAACAGGACCAGTTATAGCGATAGTTGCAAGTTTAATTGTATTTTTTAGTATATTATTTTCGCCTAAAAAAGGAATTTTATTCAGTAAAAAGAGAACTATGCAAGGAGGGACTAAATGAGACAATTAGAAATTTTAATAGCTGTAAGTTTAGTTTCAGCTGCTTGTTCACTATTGGGACCATTTTTAATTCTTAGAAAAATGTCTATGATGATAGATTCTATAACTCATACAATTTTACTTGGAATCGTAATTGCTTTTTTCATTACAAAAGATTTGACAAGTCCTTTGCTGATTGTCGGTGCCGGACTGGTTGGAATACTTACTGTATTTTTGACGGAGCTTATAAATCAAAAGACAACTTTGCATGAAGATTCGTCAATTGGACTTGTATTTCCATTCTTATTTAGTATTGCTATAATAATGATTTCAAAGTTTTTAAGAGGAGTACATCTCGATGTCGATTCAGTTTTAGTTGGGGAAGTAGCCTTTTCAATAATTCCAAGAATAGAGTTTTTCGGATATGAAATGTCAAAAGTTATTTTTGTAATGGCTGTAATATTTTTAATCGATTTAATCTTTGTTTGGGTTTTCTTTAAAGAATTAAAAATTTCTACTTTTGACAAGAATTTAAGTTTAATTTCAGGGTTTACACCTGTTGTCATCTATTATGCACTAATGAGCTTAGTTTCGGTAACAACTGTAGGAGCATTTAACGCTGTAGGTTCAATACTTGTAATTTCATATATGGTTGTTCCGTCTGCAACGGCATATCTATTAACACATGATTTGAAGAAAATGATATTTCTAAGTGTTTTCACGGGAGTTTTAAGTAGTGTAATAGGATTTTATATGGCATATATTTATGACCTTTCTATTGCAGGAACAATAGCCATAGTTAACGGATTGATATTTTTATTAGTATTTATATTTGAACCGAGAAATGGAATTATCAAAAAAATATTAAATGAAAACAGAAAAAGAGCTGAATTTGCAGAGGTTACAATGATGCTTCATATAATAAACCACGAAAATACTCAAAGAGCTGATATTGAATGTAATGTTGTAAAAATAAATGAGCATCTATGTTATGCAAAGAATAAATTTGAAAGAGTTTTAAAGAATTTATTGAATAAAAAATTTGCATATATAGAAAATGATATTATTAAAGTTACTGACATTGGTAGAGAGAAAACTTTGAATAAATTTAATGAGTGGATGAAGTAGAATATAGGTAAATTAATTTTTTGATTATTATTTATCTTTATTTAAATTTGCAAAGTGATTATTTCAAAAATTTAATATTTTTTTAAAAGAGAGACAATTTTTCATAAAATATCTCTCTTTTTAGTGTAAATTTACTTTTTGTATAATTTAGATAAGAACTAATAAATAGGGATAATATTTTTTATAGGGACAAAATAGTCCCTTAATTTTTTTAGAAAAATTTTAAATTATTTAGAAAATCACCAAAAAAATTGTAGATTTTTTTTAGAATTTTGAATATAATTAGTTCTGGAGTGTGTACTCGAAAAAGATATTATTTCTATTTAGGAGGATTTATGAAAAAGAAATTTTTGGCACTTATGTTGTCAGCATTAATGATTGGTGCAACTGCTTGTGGTGGAGGCTCTGATAAGAAAGATGATACAAGTAAAGATATGAAGGCGAATGAAGAAGTTTCTGGAAAAGTTAGAATTTATACTTCAATGTATGAAGATATAATTGCTAATATGAAACCTGCACTTAAAAAGAAATTTCCTAATTGTGAAATTGAATTTTTCCAAGGCGGAACTGGAACTTTACAAACTAAAATTGCTGGGGAAATCGAAGCAGGAAAACTCGCTTGTGATATTATAATGGTTGCAGAACCTTCCTATGCTTATGAATTAAAAGAAAAAAATGTATTACATAAATTTGATATCGAAAACAAAGATAAATTAGCTTTCGAATATGATAAAGAAGGATATTGGTATCCAGTTAGAATTTCTAATATGGTTTTAGCTTATAATCCGGAAAAAACAAAGAAAGAAGATTTAGCCCAAACTTTTAAAGAATTTGCTGAAAAGGAAAGCCTTACAGGAAAGATTTCAATGTCAGATCCTTTAAAATCAGGTACAGCTCTTGCAGCTATCAGTGGATTAAAAGATAAATATAATGATGAATATTTTGCTAATTTAGCTAAGAGAAAAGTTGCTATTGAAGCAGGTAGTGTTGCTTTGACAAAACTTGAAACTGGCGAAATGGATGAACTAATGATTCTTGAAGAATCTGTTTTAAAGAAAAGACAAGATGATAATTCTTCATTAGAAGTTATATATCCTAAAGATGGAACAATTGTAGTTCCTTCACCAATTATGGTTGTAGATGAAAAATTAACAGAAAATAAAAATACAAAAGCTGCAGAAGCAATTTCAAAATGGTTCTTATCAGAAGAAGGTCAAAAATATATAGTTAAGGGATGGATGCATTCTGTACTAAAAGATTTCCCTGAAGTTCCTTATGATGCAATTAAAACTTCTGAAATTACAGCAAATAGTATAAATGTTAAATGGGAACAATTAGTTAAAGACAGAGATTCTCTAAGAAAGATGTTTACAGATACAATTGGTAAAAAATAAGAAATAAGAACCATATAAAAAATTGGAGCTTATTGTTTTACAATAAAAATATAGAGGGAGGAAACTCCCTCTTGTTAATGGAAGGTTATTTTATGCAAAAGACAGAAAGAAAATTTAGATTAGATATAAAGTGGATAATAATGCTTTCTATTGTTGCACTTTTACTTATTTTTGAAGTTTTTCCACTTTTATATCTCTTTGTTAAATCCGTATTTCCTAATGGAAGTTTTACTTTTGAGGCATTTAAAAGAGTTTATAGTTATGATGCCAATTTTATAGCTATTAGAAATACTATTGTTACTGCGGTTGCAACAACATTCTTTGGAATGTTAATCGCTTTTCCACTTGCTTTTTTAGTTGGAAGAACTAATTTATATGGCAAAAAAATATTTAGAACTATGTTTGTTATTACATATATGGTTCCTCCTTATGTAGGAGCAATGGCTTGGCTTAGACTTTTAAATCCAAGAGTTGGAACTTTAAATATGTTTCTTCAAAAGATTTTTGGATTAAGTGAACCAATCTTTAATATTTATAGTGTATGGGGAATGATTTGGGTACTTACTTGTTTTTATTATCCTTATGCTTTTATCACAATTTCTCGTGCAATGGAAAAAATGGATCCTTCTTTAGAAGAAGCTGCTAGAATTTCAGGAGCAAGTCCTTTAAAGACTTTATTTACTGTTACAATTCCGATGATGACACCAAGTTTAATCGCTGCAGGACTTTTAGTTTTTGTAACAGCCGCTTCTTGTTATGGTATTCCGTCAATAATCGGAGCTCCAGGGCAAATTCATACAGTTACAACTAGAATAATAGAGTTTGTTCATATAGGAAATGAAGAAGGTATAATAGATGCTACAACTTTAGCAGTATTTTTGATGATAATTGCAAATTTAGTTTTGTATTTTTCAACATTTGTACTAGGAAAGAAACAATTTATAACTATGAGTGGGAAATCAACAAGACCTACAATAGTTGATTTAGGAAAATGGAGATTACCTCTTACAATATTGGTTTCAATTTTTTCTTTTGTAGTAGTAATAGTTCCATTTATAACAGTTGCTCTTACTTCTATAACTATCAATATGGGTAAGCCTTTATCTGCAAGAAATATCTCATTTAGATTTTGGCAACAAATGCTAACAAGAGATAGTATATTGAGTTCTACAATAAACAGTTTAATTGCAGCTTGTGCAGCAGCATTTTTAGGGATAATAATCTCTTGTATGATGGCTTATTTGCTTGAAAGAACAAAAGTAAAGGGAAGAAAAATTCCAGACTTTTTGATAACTGTAGGTTCAGGAACTCCTAGTATTGCAATAGCACTGGCTCTAATAATGACAATGAGTGGAAAATTTGGAATAAATATTTATAATACAATTTATATTATGATAATCGCATATATGATTAAGTATATGTTAATGGGAATGAGGACTGTTGTTTCAGGAATGAGTCAGGTTCATCCTTCTTTAGAAGAGGCATCACAAATTTCAGGAGCAGGTTGGCTAAGGATGATTAAAGATGTTACAGCACCGCTTATTATGCCTTCAATTGTTGCAGGTATATTCTTAATATTTATGCCTTGTTTCTATGAACTTACTATGAGTACAATTTTGTATTCATCTCATACTAAGACGATTGGTTTTGAACTTTACAATTATCAAACATATCATAGTCAACAAATAGCAAGTGTGCTTGCTACTGCAATTTTGATTTTTGTATTGGTAGTTAACTGGATTTTAAATAAACTTACAAAAGGTAAGTTTTCAATTTAGGAGGAAAAATGTCAACAATTACTATAAAAGAATTAAGTAAATCTTTTGGTGATGTAGAAGTTTTAAAACCTTTTACAGATACTTTTAAAGATGGTGAATTTATAACTCTATTAGGACCTTCTGGTTGTGGAAAAACTACAATGTTAAGACTTATAGCTGGATTTGAAAAACCTACAAGTGGAGAAATTTTAATAGGAGATAAAGTTGTTTCAGGCGGAAAAACATTCCTTCCACCTGAAAAGAGAGGAATAGGAATGGTATTTCAATCATATGCAGTTTGGCCTCATATGAATGTTTTTGACAATGTTGCCTATCCTTTAAAAATAGCAGGAGTTAAAAAAGAAGAAATTAAAGAGAGAGTTGAAAAAGTTTTGGAAATAGTTCACTTATCTCAATATAAAGACAGAGCTCCATCAGAACTTTCAGGTGGACAACAACAAAGGGTTGCACTTGGACGTGCTTTGATTGCTAAACCTAAATTGCTTTTGCTTGATGAGCCTCTTTCAAACTTGGATGCAAAACTAAGAGAAGAAATGCGTTTTGAAATAAAGGAAATACAAAAAAGGCTTGAAATTACAGTTATTTATGTAACACATGATCAAATAGAAGCTATGACAATGAGCGATAGAATTATTTTGATTAATAAAGGTGTGGTTCAACAAATAGGAACTCCAGAAGAAATTTACAGAAATCCTGTAAATCCTTTTGTTGCAAACTTTGTTGGTCGTGTTAATTTCATCAAGGGAGTTGCAAAAGACGGCTTTGTTGAACTTGCAAATACCGGAAAGAAATTACCTTATGACGGAGATAAGACTGGAAATGTTATAGTTGCTATAAGACCGGAAGCTCTTAGAATTGATGAAAGAGATGGAACAATTGATGCTAAGCTTGTAAGTCAATTCTATCTTGGAGATGTAAATGACTGTAAGGTGGATTTGGGAAATGACAATGTAGTCAGAGTTATAGACCATGTTGAAACTTACGGAGTTTATGAAGAAAATGCAAATATCAAATTGAGAATTAAAAATTTTATGGTATTTGATGATGACGGAAAAGATTATACAAAGATAATAACTTAAGAACAGAAGCTATTGAATTTTTTCAATAGCTTTTTTGTGTATTATTTTCAATTTGATTTTTGCGGTTTAATGTAATATAATAAATTATAGAGATAAGAAGGGATGTGAATATATGGAAACTGTAAGATTATATACTAGACAAGATATTAGATCTTTAAAAGAAATTGAAGAGAAAGGTTACTTTACGAATAAAATTTCTTATGTTAAAGAAAATTTTGGAGTGATTTCTGACTATATTTTAAATTGTTATAATTATTTTGTAAAAGAGGCAAGTAAAAGAGTTCCAAAACCAGAAGAAGTTGAAATGCCGGTTTGGTGTGGAGTAAGTAATAAAAATTGTATGCCTCCAATTGAAAATTCAGTTCTATATGTTTTGGATGTTCCTAAAGAAGAAGTAATCTACTTTGACGGAGTTAAATGGGATTATGTACTCAATCATCATTATATTCCATTAGATGAAGAAGATGATAAAAAGTATAAAAAAAGATTAAAAGATAAAGGTATAGATAATGGTTTTGAGTTTTTTGAAGGAAAGTATAAGAATTTTTATCCTGAGGAAAGACAAATAGTTATAGACAGTTGGACTAGAATATTCGATATTGATGAATGGGATATTTACAGAGTTCAAGCAAACATTTGGAAGATAAAAAAAGAATGGATTTTTGCTTTGGTAAAAAAAGGAGATATTATTCCTTAAATTTAACTGTGAATATAATAAATAATTATTTTAGAATTTTTGGAAAATGCTATAATGTACATATTTTAGGTTAGACTTTGAAAAATTTCAAGGAGGATATTATGAAAAAATTTTTTAAGAAGTTTGTTTTGATTTTGCCTGTTTTTATTGCTTTGTCTGGTTGTTCTAAAAGTTCCAAAGTTGATGACGATAATACAAAAAAGCAAGTAGTTAGAAAGGCAAGTAAAGAGGTTGAAAAAATTTGTGGATATTATTATGCTTATGATTCACAAATTGTTTTAGATAATGGTGAATATTATGGTGTGCCTTGTATGTATTATAAGGCTAAACCTATAGACTTTGATAAATGTTCAAAAGAGTCCGTTAAAAAACTTCGTGGTGATTTTACGGATGATGGAAACTTTTTAGAACCGAAAATTTTTGAAGAAGATGGAAAAAAGTATTTAACAGCTAATTTTTTCCCTGAAAAGAAGTTTTGGATAAAAGACGAAAAAACCATTGTTGATGTTGAAACTAATACGGAATATAAAAAGGGTGACCCTAAATAAATATGTGAATAAAAATTGTAAGAAACTAATGCATAGTTTTTTGCCATTAGTTGTTTTTTAAAAATAAGAAGTAAGGGGGATGTTATGAAAAATAAATTTAAAATTTTATTTCTATCGTTCTTTTTATTGACTTCTTGTAGCAATGGAAGAACTAAATCGTATGAAAATAATTTTAGAAAAAATCAATATGGGAATCACGTTATTGCAGAGGCTAAGCTAGATTATTATGGAAATTTGGATGATGTTGAAAAGGAAACGGAAGTAATTGTTTTGGGTAAAAAAATAAAACAAAATCCATCTACAATAAAAAAGGATAAAGTTTATAGAGGTGTTTATGGGGCATATACAATCTCGAATTTTAAAATAGAAAAGGTTTTTAAAGGTAATTTTAAACCGGGAGATGTTATAGATGTTTATGAAAGTGCCGGAATAGATGAGGAAACTGGAAAGATTTATCATATTGCAGGATATGAGTTAATGGAAAAGGATGAGGAATATTTACTGTTTTTAAGACATTCGGAAACTGATCCATGGTATATGATATCAGGATTGAAATTTGGTAAAATTTCACTTTCAGGTAAAAAATCAGAGTTCAGAATAGAATTAGAAAAAGCAGATCATTATCCGGAAGAGTTTGAACTTGAAGGTAAAATAAGAGAAGAAGCAATAAAAAAATATTTAAAAAATAATTAAAAATTTTTAAAACGGTCTGTCAGGTGATTTTGACAGACCTTTTTTTATGTAATATAAACTTAAATTATATTAAATAAATTTTCACATTTTTAAATAATTAATAAAGAATATTGACAAAAAGATTTTTTTGTGTTCTAATTCTTATGTAAATTTATAAAGAAAGGAGAAATTATGAAGATAAGTACAAAAGAGCTTAATTTAGTAGCCTTGTTCAGTGCATTAATTGCAGTTGGAGCATTTATAAAAATTCCATTTTTACTTGTTCCAATTACATTACAAACTCTATTTGTTGTTTTATCAGCATTAGTACTAGAACGAAGATTGGCTGTTTTAAGTGTAATTGTATATATAATGATTGGACTCGTAGGATTTCCTATATTTGCGAATGGTGGTGGAATAAATTATATTTTTAGTCCAACTTTTGGATATTTGTTAGCATTTATATTTGCAACTTATTTTATTTCTAGCTTTAAGGAAAAAAATATTTATATAAGTACTGCAATTGGAATGTTAATCATTTATTTTTTTGGAATGATTTACTTTATATTTATACAATATGTTCTTAATGGAAAAGTATATTTATTTAGTTATTTATTTTATAATTTATTTTTAGTTTTTTTACCGGGAGATATACTTTCTTGTGTGGTTGCAATCATTGGATATAGAAAAATACTTAGATTAAAGAAATAGAACTTTTAACGATTTTTAAAAACAATACTCTTAGTGATTTTTTATCATATTTTAAGGGTGTTGTTTTTTATTGCTCAATTATGTGTTTTTATAAATTAATTTTCATAAAAATTTATTTTTTATAAAAATGCTTGACATTATAAAATAAATAATATATAATTTGACTGTCAAAACTTTGACTGTCAAATATTTGATAATCAAAATAAAAAAGGAGATAAAATTATGTTAGAAAAAGTTAGAGAAATTTTAGTTGAGTCATTAAATATTGAAGGAAGCGAGGTAGTTCCTACTGCAAGATTGAATGAAGATTTAGGAATTGATTCTTTATCATCTATTGAACTTGCATTGGAAATTGAGTCAGAATTCGATATAAAAATTGAAGATGAGGAATTAATGAAATTGCAAACTGTACAAGATGTAATAGACATTATTGAAGCAAAAACTAAGTAGTAAGCTAAAAAATTAGCTTACTAAATTTTTAGGAGAAATTTATGGATATTGATAAGATAAATAGTATTATTGAGTTGTTTAAAAATTCAGGTTTAGATGAAATGACTTTAGAACTTAAAGATTTTAAGATTAATTTAAAAAATAATAAAGTTGAATATGTTACTAAAGAAATTGTAAATGTTGTAGAGAAAAGTAATCCTATAAAACCTGTGATAGAAGAAAAACAATCCGATGATACTAATGGTGAATGGATTAAAGCTCCTTTTGTTGGAACTTTTTATGCTTCACCAAGTGCTAATGAGTCGCCTTATGTAAAAGTTGGACAAAAGATAAATGAAGGCGATGTTATTTGTATTTTGGAAGCTATGAAAGTTATGAATGAAATAAAGTCCAATAAGAGTGGAACTGTACTTGAAATTAAAGCACAAAATGGAAATATGGTTGAATTTAATGAGGAGCTTATCTTGATAGGAGATTAAAATGATTAGAAAGTTACTAGTTGCTAATCGTGGTGAGATAGCAGTAAGAATAATAAGAACTTGCAAAGAAATGGGCATAACATCTGTTGCAGTTTATTCAGTTGGAGATAAGGACGCACTACATGTTAATTTGGCAGATGAAGCAATATGTATAGGTCCTGATAATCCTTTACAATCATATCTTAATATGAATAATATTATTCAAGCTGCTTGTAGTAGCGGATGTGATGCAATTCATCCTGGATTTGGATTTTTAAGTGAGAATCCTAAATTTGCAAAATTAGTTGAAGAATGTGGTTTAATTTTTGTAGGCCCTAATCATAAATTGATAAGTATGTTAGGGGATAAAAATGAGGCCAGATTACAAATGATAAATATTGGAGTTCCAGTTATTCCTGGAACAAAAAATGTAATTGAAAATGCTGAGGAAGGACTTTTAGAAGCAGAAAAAATTGGCTATCCAGTTATCATCAAAGCCTCTAGTGGTGGTGGAGGTAAAGGAATGAGAATAGTTTGGAATAGTTCAGATTTTACTGAAAATTTTAATACCGCAAAGTCTGAGGCAAAAGTTAGTTTCAATGATGATAGAGTTTATATTGAAAAATATATTGAATTACCAAAACATATTGAAGTGCAAGTTTTAGGGGATATGTTTGGTAATGTAATTCATCTATATGAACGTGATTGTTCAATGCAAAGGAAAAATCAAAAAATTTTGGAAGAGGCACCTTGTCATGTTCTCGATAAAAAAATTCGAGAAAAGTTGATTGCAGATGCTGTTAAAATTTGTAAGCATTTGAAATATTATTCAGCTGGAACTATTGAGTTCCTGGTTGATAAATCAGGCAATTATTATTTTATGGAAATGAATACCAGAATTCAAGTAGAGCATCCTATTACAGAGATGATTACAGGGGTTGACATAGTAAGACAACAAATTCGTATTGCGTCAGGATTAAAGCTAAATATAAAGCAAAAGGATATAAAAATCAAAGGATATTCTATTGAGTGTAGGATAACAGCAGAAGATACTAAGAATAATTTTGCACCTTCTCCAGGTAAGATTAAGTTTTTGAATGTACCTTGCGGGAATGGAGTTCGTATTGAAACTGCTGTATATAATGACTACACAATTCCACCTTTTTATGATTCTATGATAATGAAGGTTATAACTTATGCTCCTACCAGATTAGCTTGTATTAAGAAGATGAGAGCTGCTCTTGAAGAATTATTTGTTGATGGAATAAGTACGAATATAGAGTTTCAATATTTGTTATTACATAGTCCAAAATTTATTAATGGCAGATATGATACTGGATATGTTGCAAAATATATAAAGGAGTTAAGTGAAAATGCAGAGTATATTTAATAATAGAAAAAATAAAATAAGTAAACTTAAAATTTATAGAAAAAATAATACTACATTTTTACCAAAGGAAATTCCGGATAATCTTTTTAAAGCTTGTCCAAATTGTAATGAGAATATTACTAATGAAGAGTGGGAGTCTAATTTGTATGTCTGTAGCAAATGTGGACATCATTTGAGAATTGGAGCTCCAGAGAGAATTAGAGAGCTTTGTGATATTAACTCCTTTGATGAATTTGATGCTGAAGTTACTACCTTTAATGAAGAAAATTTTTATCAATATGAAGAAAAGCTTGAAAAAGCTAAAGTAAATAGTGGAATAAATGAGGCTGTAGTTTGTGGGATTGGAGAAATTTCAGGAAAAAAAGTCGTTATTTGTGCTATGGATAGTAATTTTATGATGGGTAGTATGGGAAAAGTTGTAGGAGAAAAGATTACACGTTCCATTGAATATGCAACATTAAAAAAATTACCTTTAATCATTGTTACTGCAAGTGGTGGTGCCAGAATGCAAGAGGGAATTATTTCTTTAATGCAAATGGCTAAGACCAGCTCAGCTTTAAAAAAACATAATGATAAAGGTTTATTATATATAACTATTTTAACAGATCCAACTACAGGAGGTGTAAGTGCTAGTTTTGCAATGCTAGGAGATATTATTATTGCAGAACCCAATGCTCTTATAGGTTTTGCTGGAAAGAGAGTTATTGAAAAAACTATAAATGAAAGTTTGCCAGAAGAATTTCAAAGAAGTGAGTTCTTGTTAGAAAAAGGCTTTATAGATTTTATAGTAACTAGAAATAAATTAAAAGAAACTATACATAAACTTTTAATTTTACATGGAGTGAAGTAATGGAATATAAAGATTATGAGGTAATTATAAAGGATCTTTTAAAGAAAAAAAGTAGTGCAACAGATGAAAAAGAAAAAGAAATTTTAAGAAATAAAATAAGAAAATTTTGTTATGAAGCAAATCAGAATTTAACTTCTTGGGATAGAGTTTGTATTGCAAGAAATAAGTTTCATCCTAAAGCAGAAGATTACATTAAAAGATTATTTTCAAATTTCATTGAATTGCATGGAGATCGCTATTATGGAGATGATAAGGCTATAATTTCGGGAATTGGGATGTTTCACGACATTCCTGTTACTATAATAGCACAAGCAAAGGGAAAGACTACAGAAGAAAATATTGAAAGAAATTTTGGAATGAGTAATCCGGAAGGTTATCGTAAAGCAATTAGACTTGCAAAACAGGCGGAAAAATTTAACAGACCAATTATAACTTTTGTTGATACTGCTGGAGCTTATCCAGGAAAAGATGCAGAAGAAAGAGGACAGGCAGAGGCGATTGCTAAATGTTTATTTGAATTTTCGACAATTGAAACACCTATAATATGTGTTGTAATCGGAGAAGGTGGAAGCGGTGGAGCTCTTGCTCTTAGTGTAGGCGATAGTATTATTATGCTTGAAAATTCAATTTATTCTATTTTATCGCCAGAAGGATTCTCATCAATTTTATGGAAAGATGAAACAAAATGTAAAGAAGCTAGTGAAATGATGAAACTTACAGCTTCAGATTTAAGAGATAAAAATATTGTTGACGAAATTATAAGAGAACCTTTTGGTGGAGCACAAAATAATTTTTCCGAAGTGATAAAACTTTTAGATGAATGTATCTATAAAAAAATCAAAGAATTGAGAAAAGTTAGTAAAAGTACTTTGCTTTCTAATAGATATAAAAAATATAGGAATATTGGAGTTTATTAATGAAAATTTTAGGTTTTGGGAAAGCTGTTCCTAGAAAAATTGTTACAAATGATGATCTTTCAAAATTTGTAGAAACAAGTGATGAGTGGATTTTTCAGAGAACAGGAATAAGAGAACGTAGAATTTCCGATGAAAACACAAGTGAATTGGCATATAGATCAGCTGTTGATGCGATAAAAAATTCAAATATTGATAAAAATGAAATCGACCTAATTGTTTGTGCAACAATGACTCCGGATAATTTTACTCCATCAGTAGCATGTATGGTACAAGAAAAGTTAGGACTTGGAGATAATGTTACTGCATTTGATGTAAATGCTGCATGTACAGGTTTTGTGTATGCCTTAAAAATTGTAGCTTCTATGCTTAATACATATCATAAAAAAGCATTAATAATAGGCTGTGAAACACTTAGTAAAATAATAAATTTTGAAGATAGAAATACATGTGTTTTATTTGGAGATGGAGCTGGAGCGATTGTTGTAGAAAAAGACGAAAAGAACGAAGAATTTTATACTTGTAGTTTAGGAAATGACAAAGATCTCGTTGCAGAAAATGTAGAAATGAATTTTGAAATGAAAAATAAAGTTCTTAAATCAGGATTTTTAAAGATGAATGGTAAAGAAGTATTTAAATTTGCTATAAATGTTGTAGAAAAATCTATAAATAAAATTTTAGATATAAATAATTTAAAAATTGAAGATATTAATTTGATTATTCCACATCAAGCAAATCAGAGAATAATTAGTAATGTTGCAAAGAAACTTAATGTAGATAATGATAAATTTTTCGTTAATTTAGAAAAATATGGAAATACAAGTGCTGCAAGTGTCCCAATGGCTCTTTGTGAAGCCTTTGAATCGAAAAAAATTACAAAAGGAGATAAAGTAATTTTAGTTGGCTTTGGTGGAGGATTAACTTGGGGTTCTACAATTATTGAAATATAGGAGAAGATAATGATAAATGAAATATTAGGAATAAAATATCCGATTTTTCAAGGTGCAATGGCAAATATTTCAACTGCAGAATTTGCAGCAGATGTTAGTAATTCGGGTGCTCTTGGAATTATCGGAACTGGTGCAATGAATGCCAAAATGGTAAGGGAGTCTATAAAAAAATGTAAAGAACTTACGGACAAACCTTTTGGAGTTAATGTAATGCTTATGAATCCCTATTGCGATGAAATAATTGAGGTTATTTTAGAAGAAAAAGTTGCAGTTGTTACTACAGGAGCAGGAAACCCGGGAGTTTATGTTGAAAAATTAAAAGCTCAAGGAATAAAAGTTATTCCAGTTGTTCCAAGTGTTGCTCTTGCAAGAAGAATGGAAAGTGTTGGTGTTGATGCAGTTATAGTTGAGGGAACCGAATCTGGAGGGCATGTTGGAGAACTTTCAACAATGGCTCTCGTTCCACAGGTAGTTGATGCGATTAATATTCCAGTAATTGCTGCAGGAGGAATTGCAGACGGCAGAGGTTTTAATGCTGCTATAAGTTTGGGAGCAATTGGTGTGCAAGTAGGTACTTGTCTACTAGTTGCTAAAGAATGTCCAATACATCAAAATTACAAAAATGCTGTAATTAAAGCAAAAGATATAGACACAGTTGTTACTGGTCGTACTATAAATACACCGGTTAGAATTTTAAAAAATGATATGAGTAGAAAATTTTTACAATTAGAAAAAGAAATTTCATCAAGGGAAGAATTAGAAAAACTGACTTTAGGTTCTTTAAAAAGAGCCGTGGTTGAAGGCGATGTTAAAAATGGTTCAGTTATGCTTGGTCAAATTTCAGGTATGATAAAAGAAGAAAAAACATTGAAAGAAATTTTTGAAAATATTATGCAAAAAAGTAAAGTAGAATTTGAAAGATTAAAAAATTTAATAGGGGGAGATAATGCTTAATTCTATTAAATTAAAAGATAAAATTTTAGAAGTACCAATTATTCAAGGAGGTATGGGAGTTGGAATTTCCTTATCAAATTTAGTTGGTAATGTTATGAAAGAAAATTGTATGGGAGTTTTAAGTTTTGCTCATCCAGGCTATAATCGTAGTACTTTTATAACAAAAACTTCTGAAGATAATTTTATTGCAATGAAAGAAGAGGTTGATAAGGCTAGAAAGATTTCTGAAGGAAAAGGACTACTTGGAGTTAATATAATGGTTGCTACTTCTCAATATGCACTTTATGTTAAAGAATGTGTAAAGCTCGGTGTTGATGCAATAATTTCAGGGGCAGGTCTTCCTCTTAATTTGCCTGAATTGACTAAAGGAAGTGACGTTCTTATTGCCCCCATAGTTTCAAGTGCAAAGGCTTTAAATCTTATCATTAGAAGATGGGATCAACATCATAATAAAATTCCTGATTTTGTTGTAATTGAGGGAAGTGAAGCTGGAGGACATCTCGGATTTAAAAAAGACGATGTTCTAAATGATACTTGTGAAAGTATAGATGAAATTTTGGAACAATGTTTGAAATTAGTTGTTGATTATGAAGAAAAATATAATCAAAAAATTCCGATTTTTGTAGCTGGTGGAATTTTTACAGGAAAAGATATAGCAAAATATGTGAAACAGGGAGCGAGTGGAGTTCAAATAGGAACTAGATTTATTGCAACAGAAGAATGCGATGCCAACGAAAAATACAAAGAGATGTTTGTAAAAGCTAAAAGAGAAGATATCATTATAGTTAAAAGTCCAGCAGGATTTCCTGGAAGGGCTATAAGAAATAAATTTACAGAAAGATTGGATAGTGAGGGAAGAATTCCAGTAAGATACTGTGTTGATTGTATTTTACCATGTAATCCTAAAAATACAGTTTATTGTATAACAGATGCTCTAATTAGAGCGGTCAAAGGTGATGTGGAAAACGGATTAATATTTTCAGGAACTAATGCTTATAGAATAGATAAGATAACAACTGTTAAAGAATTAATTTCGGAATTGGTTTCTGAAGCGAATAATGAATTGAGGTGATTATATGAAGATAGCATTTTTATTTGCTGGTCAAGGGGCTCAATATGTAGGAATGGGACAAGAATTGTCAAATAGTTCGGCATTTAAAGGAGTATTTGAATATCTACCTTCAAATCTACAAAAGATTTGTTTTGAAGGTCCTGCAGAAGACTTAAATAATACTTTAAATGCCCAACCTTGTATAGTAGCAGTTTCTTTAGGAATAGCAAAAGTTTTAAAAAGTAAAGGTGTCGACTGTGAATATGCAGCGGGCTTAAGTTTAGGAGAATATACAGCTTTAGCCTATAGTGAAGCAATTTCCGTTAAAGATGTTTTAGAGCTTGTGAAGAAACGTAGTGAGATTATGTCTAATGCTGTGCCTAAAAATACAGGAATGGCTGCAATATTTAATTGTGAGGCAGAAATAATTGAAAATGTAATAAAAGATATAGAAAATTTAGAAATTGCAAATTACAATAGTCCTAAACAAATAGTAATTACTGGTAGTATGAATAGTATTGACGAAGCCATTTTGAAATTAAAGGATTTGGGATATAAGTCAAAAAAATTAAATGTAAGTGGGGCTTTTCATTCAAGTTATCTAAAAAATGCAAGTGAAGAATTATTTTCTGTATTAAAAGAAGTTGAATTTAAAGAACCTAATAAAAAAATAGTTTTTAATACTATTGGAAAGACAAGTGATGAGGATGTTAAAATCCTTTTGAAAAATCAAATAAAATCTAGTGTAAAATTCATGCAAAGCGTTGAATTTATGATTGAAAATGGAGTTGATACTTTTGTTGAAATAGGACCTGGAAAAGTATTAAGTGGCTTGGTTAAACAAATCAATCCCGATGTAAATATTTATCCTGTTGAAAGTCTTGAGTCTATTGGAAAGGTGGTTGAGTTATTAAATGAATAAGGTTGCATTGATTACTGGAGGAAGTGGAGGAATAGGTAAAGCTATTTCTATAAAACTTGCTCAAGAGGGATATGATGTAGTTATAAACTACAATTCCGACTATGAAAAGGCATTAGAAGTAAAAAAGATTTGTGAAGAATATAATGTAAAAGCTATGTTATATAAATGTAATATTTCAAAATTTGAAGAAGTTGAAGTTATGTTTAAAGAAGTTGTAAAAGAGATGGGAAGAGTCGATGTTTTAGTTAATAATTCCGGAATTACAAGAGATACATTGATTTTAAGAATGAGTGAAGAAGATTTTGACAAAGTAATAGATGTAAATTTAAAGGGCTGTTTTAATTGTATAAAAAATGTTTCAAGAATTATGATGAAACAAAAATCTGGTGTTATTGTAAATATTTCAAGTGTAGTTGGACTTTCCGGAAATATCGGACAGGTTAATTATGCAGCAAGTAAAGCAGGAATTTTAGGAATTACAAAATCTGTTGCAAGAGAATTAGTTTCACTAAATGTAAGATGTAATGCAATAGCTCCAGGTTTTATAGAAACAGAAATGACAGACAAACTTTCCGAAAATGTAAAAGAAGGAATATTAAAATCAATTCCTATGAATAAGATGGGAAGCCCTGAAGATGTAGCAAATTTAGTTAAATTTTTAGTTAGTGATGAATCAAAATATATAACTGGTCAAGTAATCAATGTTGACGGTGGAATGATAATGTAGGTGTGATATGAAAAGAAGAGTTGTTATAAGTGGATTGGGAGTTGTTTCTCCAATTGGAAATGATAAGGAAGAACTTTGGAATTCCATAGAAAATGGAAAGTGCGGAATTGATGAGATTACTTTTTTTGATACGAGCGAACATAAGGTAAAACTTGCAGCAGAAGTTAAAGATTTAGATTTTGAAAAGTATTATAATAAACGTGATTTAAAATTTAATGATCGTTTTGTAAAATTTGCAAGAATTGCTACTAAACAGGCTTATGAAGATTCAAATCTTCAAGATATTGATAGAGATAGAATGGGAGTAATTTTAGCAAGTGGAATAGGTGGAATAGAAACTATTTCAAATTGTGAAAATGTATTGAATGAAAAAGGGCCTAGTAGAGTTTCTCCATATTTTATTCCTATGGCACTAATTAATATTGCAGCAGGAACAGTAGCGATAGATTTAGATGCGAGAGGATATTGTAGTAGTGTTGTTACGGCTTGTGCAGCAGCTACAAATGCAATAGGTGAGGGATTTTTGAAAATTAGAGATGGATATTTAGATATTGTTGTCGCCGGAGGAAGTGAAGCTTCAATTACTCCGCTTGCTGTAGCTGGATTTGCCAGTATGAGAGCTTTAAGTGAAAGCACTGATAAAAATAGAGCGAGTATTCCTTTTGATAAAGAAAGAAATGGATTTGTAATGGGAGAAGGAAGTGCCGTATTAATTCTTGAAGAATTGGAACATGCCTTAAAACGTAATGCAAAAATTTATGCTGAAGTTGTGGGATATGGAAATTCTTGTGATGCTAATCATATTACAGCTCCTTTAAGTGATGGTAGTGGAGCAGGAAAAGCGATGTTAAACGCGATTAATGATGCAGGATTAGAACCAAAAGATATTGAATATATCAATGCTCATGGAACTAGTACTCCTCTAAATGATAAGTCAGAAACTTTAGCAATAAAATACGCTTTTGGAGAAAAATATAAAGATGTGCTTGTTAGTTCGACAAAATCTGCAACAGGACATTTGCTTGGTGCAAGTGGAGCCGTTGAAGCATTAATTACAACTTTAGCATTAAAAAATTCTTATATTCCTGCAACATTGAATACAAATGAAATTGATGAAGAATGTGATTTGAATATCGTAAAAAATAAAGGATTAGAAAAAAATATAAAATATGCAATGAGTAACTCTTTAGGTTTTGGTGGGCATAATGCAAGTTTAATCTTGAAAAAATGGGAGGACTAATATGGTTTATAATTCAAATGAAATTCAAGAAATAATACCACATAGATATCCGTTTTTGTTAGTTGATAGAATTGATTATATAAGTGAAGATAAAACTGAAATAATTGGGACAAAATGTGTCAGTGCAAATGAAATGCAATTTATTGGACATTTTCCAAATAAACATGTTATGCCGGGTGTTTTAATTGTCGAAGCTTTGGCACAAACAGGCTGTGTTCTATTACTTAGCAAAGAAGAAAATAAAAACAAAATTGGATATTTTGCAGGAATAAATAAAATGAGATTTAAACAAATGGTTCTGCCTGGTGATGTGCTAACTTTAAAGGTAAAACTTATGAATAACAAAGCGAATATTTATATTGCAGAAGTTTGTGCAACAGTTGAAAACAAGATTGTTTGTAGTGGAGAAATAATCTGTTCGGTTGGAAATTAAAAAACTGATATAAGTATAAGTTATCTTATACTTATATCAGAACTGATTAATTTGATGATTTTTTCTTGTTCTTGGACTATTAAAGAGCCATTATCGTCAATATCTATTGCCTTTGCATAGAATTGTTTATCATTTTGAATTACTTTAATATCTTTTCCAAGAACATAGGAATTTTCTTTATAAAGATCGATATAATTTGCTTTTTCTATAAAATATAAATCAAAAAAGTTTATTATTTCTGAAATTAATGCATTTCTTGAAATTTTAATATTTGTATGATTTTCAATAGATGTTGCGATATTTTTTAAACTTGTAGGAAATTCAAATTCTTTTACATTTATTCCTATTCCAACAATCATATTATCAATTATGTTGGTACTTAGGTTTATTTGACTTTCACAAAGAATTCCTCCAACTTTTAAATCATTTAAAATTATATCATTGACCCATTTTAGTTTTACATCTAAATTATAGATAGACTTTATTGCAGATAGAATGGCAACACTCGTTAAAATTGTGATTTTTAAAGATTCTTTGATTAAACAATTTGGATTAATTAAAATGGACATATATATTCCTACATCTTTATTGGACATAAATTGCCTATTTTTTTTTCCATAACCATTAGTTTGTTCATTACTTATTACAATAGTACCATAGTTTTTTTCATTTATCTTTGATTTTAAATACTTATTTGTTGAATCGATACTATCGAAAATTTCAATATTATGTTTATGCTTTAGATTGTTTTGAATTTCTTGTATATTTAAGTTATTTTTTAAAGTTTTCATATGCTAATTATATATAAATTTTATTAAAAATACAACTATATTGATTTTCTATATTGACTAAAGTAAAATACTATTATATACTTTTAATATAAATTGGGAGGTTAAGAATGGCTGAATGTAAAACTAGACAGACATTAAATGAATTATTGGTTGATTTATTTAATTTTATACTGTATATACAAGAAAAATATATGAAAGAAAAAGGTGTGCCTTTGACAATGTATGAAGTTCATTTACTTGAAAATGTTTCAAAAATTGAAAATAATACAATAGGTAATATTGCTGATGCTATGTTAGTTACAAAGGGAACCCTTTCAGTTAATGCTAGCAGACTTATAAAAAAAGGATATCTAACAAAATATGTAGATAAGGATGATAGAAGAGTTGTTAGAGTTGAAATAACTGATAAGGCTAGAGATATTTTAAAAATTCATGATGAATTCCACGAAAATTTAATAGATAGAGCATTAGAGGATTTGAATTTATCAGATAATGAAGTTTTAAATAAAAGTTTTGAATCTATTTTGAATTATTTTAAAACGGAATATAAAAAAATGACTCAAAAAACTGATGAACCTAAAGTTAATAAACAAAAATTTAAAAAGATTAAGAAAATAAATATGACTAAAAAGAAATTAAAATATTCTGATTAGGCTGTGAATATAGGGCTGATTTAAAGCGGCCTTTTTTTGTTTTTTTAATTAAAATATGTTAAAATTATACTTGATAATTAATATTTTAGATAGGAGATTTTTATGGTTAGTAAGGAAGAAGTAAAGAAAATTTATTATCTTGCAAACTTGAATGTAAAAGAAGAAGAACTCGATTCCATTGCTAAAAAGTTTGACGATGTTTTAGTTTTTGCCAATGAAATTATGGAACTTGATACTTCAGATTGTGAAGCACTAGAAATTGTTGTTGAACATAACAGTCCTTTGAGAGAAGATGTTGTTGAAGAAAGTATTTCAAGGGAAGATGCACTTTTGAATGCAAGTGACAAAGAGTATGGATATTTTAGATTACAAAGGGTTGTGAAATAATGGATATTTTAAGTATAAGAGAAGATTTTATCAGTGGTAAGGTGGATTTGATTTCATTTTATACTGATGTTATAAAGAGAATTGAAGATAAAAAAGATTTGAATATTTTTCTTGATTTTTCTAAAGAAAAAATTATGGAAAGAGTTGAATTTTTAAATAATAAATTAAAAAATAAAGAAAAATTGGGCTCTCTTTTTGGAGTTTCAGTTTCCGTTAAAGATAATATTTTAGTTAAAGGATATAAAAATACTTGTGGTTCAAAAATTTTGGAAAATTATTCTCCAATTTTTAATGCTACAATTATTGATAGACTTTTGGAAGAAGACGCTGTTATTCTAGGAAAAGTTAATATGGATGAATTTGCAATGGGTGGTTCAGGCGAGACTTCTTATTTTGGAGCAACAAAAAATCCACTTGACGAAAGTTTAATTCCCGGTGGTTCATCCTCAGGTTCTGCAAGTAGTGTAAGTGCTGACCTTGCTATGATTAGTTTGGGATCCGATACAGGCGGTTCTGTTAGAAATCCTGCATCTTTTTGTGCTTGTGTAGGATATAAACCTACTTATGGAATGATTTCAAGATATGGAGTTGTTTCTATGGCAAGTAGTTTAGATCAAGTAGGAATTTTATCAAGTGATGTTAAATCAATTTTGCCTGTTTTAAATACAATTGGCGGTTTGGATAAAATGGATGCAGTTACAATGAGAGATGCTTTAGATATTAAAGAAGATAAAGATTTTTCTTTAAAGGGTATTAAAATTGCAACAGTTTCTAATATTGAAAATTATGAAATTGATGAAATTATTTTAAAAGATTATAAAAAGGCGATTGAAAATTTAAAAAATCAAGGAGCTATAATTGAAGAAGTAGACTTTAAATATATTAAACATTCTACAAATGTGTATAATGTTATTATGAGTTCTGAAGTTTCAAGTAATATGTCAAGATTTGACGGTATCAGATATGGATATAGAACTGAAAATTACGACTCAACAAGAGAACTTTTTACAAATACTAGAAGTGAAGGTTTTGGAGAAGAAGTTCAAAGAAGAATTGCAATGGGAACTTTCTATCTTGCAAGCTCAAACAATCAAATTCTTTATAAAAAAGGCTTGGAAGTTAGAGATTTGATAAGTAAAGAAGTTAATAAAGTACTTGCAGAATATGATTTTATTTTAACTCCTACAACAACTTGTCTGCCAAGCAAGATTGGAGCTGAAAAGGATAATGCTTTAAAATCTTATGCTGGTGATACTTTTAATGTACCTGTGAATTTTGCAGGGCTTCCAGCTATATCAATTCCTTTAAATCTTAAAAAAATTGGTGGAAGTGTTCAATTTATAGGTAAGAGATTTGATGATGAAAGATTATTAAATCTTGCAATGAATTTTGAAAGGGGGCTTTAATATGAGTTTAAAAACAATAATAGGACTTGAAATTCACGTTGAGTTACAAACTGATACAAAAATGTTCTGTGGTTGTAAAAATGAATATGGTTGTCCTCCAAATACTAATGTTTGTCCAATTTGTTTAGGACATCCAGGAACTCTTCCAAGAATAAATAAAAGAGCGATTGAATATGCAATAATGGCAGGTAATGCTTTTAATTGTGAAATTTCTATGGACATGAAAATGGATAGAAAAAAATATTTTTATCCAGACTTGGTTAAGGGTTATCAAATAACTCAAGAGAGAACTCCTATCTGTAAAAATGGATATATAGAAATTGAAACTGAAAATGGAGTGAAGAAACTTAGATTACAAAGAATTCATATTGAAGAAGATACAGGAAAGTCAATTCATAATGAAAATGGACATACTCTAATGGACTATAACAGAGCGGGAGTTCCATTAATTGAAATTGTATCTGAACCTGATATGAACAGTCCTGAAGAGGCTATTGCCTTTTTGACAAATTTAAAAGAAACTATAAAATATCTTGGAATTTCAGATGTTAAAATGGAAGAAGGCTCACTTCGTTGTGATGTAAACTTAAATGTTGTTGATGAAGAAAGTGGATTTAAGACAAAAATTACTGAAATTAAAAATCTAAATTCATTTAAGGCTGCACTTCGTGCTATGGAATATGAACAAAAAAGACATATAGAAAATGTTAAGAATAATATTGTTGGTGAAAAAGAGACAAGACGTTGGGATGAATCAAAGCTTGAAACTATAATTATGCGTCATAAAGAAGAGGGAAATGATTATAGATTTAGTGTTGAGCCTGATATTCCATATATCAAACTTGAAAAAGACTTTGTTGAAGCCATTAATGAAAAAATGCCAGAGCTTCCAAAGAATAAGAAAAATAGATTTTTAAATGAATACAAACTTTCAGAATATGATGCAAATGTATTAACTCAAAATAAATATTTATCTGAATATTTTGAAAGAGTAGTTAAAAAAGTTGATGATGCAACTCTTGTTTCAAACTGGTTGCTTTCTGATGTTTTAAGAAGAGTTAAAGATTTGGAAATCGAATTTGAAGAAATTCCTTTAAATATTGAATCTTTTGCAAGTCTTTTAAAATTGGTTAAAGAAAATAAGATAAATGCAAATGTCGGAAAAAAACTTCTTAGAGAATTATTTGAAAAAGGAGACTTTGATCCACTAAAAGTTGTTGAAGAAAGAGGATTAATTCAAATTTCAGATGATGGTGCATTGATTGAAATAGTTGAAGAAGTTCTAAAAAATAATCCATCTTCAATAGAGGACTATAAAAATGGAAAAGACAGAGCATTAGGATTTTTGATGGGACAATGTATGAAGGCTTCAAAAGGCAAGGGTAATCCGCAAAAATTCAATGAATTGATTTTAGAAAGGTTAGTTTAATGAAAAAGGTAGCTCTATCTACGGATAACAAAAATAAAGTCAAGGAAATGCTTGCGATTTTAAGTAAATATGATTTTGAAATAGTAACAAAAAGCGAATTAGGTGTAAATGAAGAATTTGAAGAAATTTATGATACACTTGAGGAAAATTCAAAACTAAAAGCTGAAAAACTAAGAGAATATTGTCCTTTTGCCGTTTTAGCAGACGATACGGGACTTTTTGTAAATGCTTTAAATGGAGAACCAGGAGTGCTATCTGCAAGATATGCAGGAGAACATGGAAATAGTGAAGCAAATAGAGAGAAGCTTTTAAGAAATCTTGAAGGAAAGTCCGATAGAAGCGCATATTTTAAAACAGTAATTGTCTTTGTTGATGAAAATGGAAAAGAATTTATTGCAAAGGGAATTTTAAAAGGAACTATTTCAGAAGTTGAAAGAGGAGAAAACGGCTTTGGATATGACAAGATTTTTATTCCTGAAAATATGGAAAAGACTTTGGCTGAAATCAGTTCCGAAGAAAAAAATAAATTTAGTCATAGAAAAAGAGCATTAGAAGATTTAAAAAATATTTTAGGTGATAGATATGATAGTAGCAATTGTTAGTGATACTCATGGAATTGTACTTCCTGTAGCATACAGTTTACAAAGAAATAAGGTTGATATAGTTCTTCATCTTGGAGATGATGCAGAAGATGCAAAGAAAATAGAACAGATAACTGGAATGGAGATTTATGCAGTTTCAGGAAATTGTGATAAAAATTCAAAAGATATTCCAGAAGAATTAGTTTTAGAAATTAGAAGAAAAAAATTCTTTTTAACTCATGGGCATAATTATGATGTTGACAATGGAATTGATAAAATAGTTGAAAAAGCTAAAGAAGTTGGGGCGGATTATGCTCTTTTCGGACATACTCATGTTCATTTAAGAGAAAGAGTTGATGGAATAACTGTTTTAAATCCCGGTAGTACAACTCTTCCAAGACAAGGAGATACAAAGGGATATTATATCGTAAACTTAATTGAAAAAAGTGTAAATAGAATAAATTTAAAATAATCGGCTTTATAACCGACCATTTGGTCGGTTCTTTAGCTGATTTTTTCTATGGAGGAATATATGAAAGTAAGAAAAATAGGAATAGTAAGTTTATCCAGTGGTGTATTGGGAGAAGATTTTGTTGCTCATGAAGTTAAAATTGGAATTGAAAGACTAAAAGAATATGGAATTGAAGTTGAATTTTTACCTAATTCAAAAAAGGGTATTGAATTTATAAAAAATAATCCTAAAGAAAGGGCGAAAGATTTAATAAAAGCTTTTAAAGATGATTCAATAGATATGATATTATGTGCGATAGGTGGAGATGATACTTATAGATTATTGCCTTATTTGTTTGAAAATAATGAATTAGAAAAAGTAGCAAAGCAAAAGATATTTTTAGGCTTTTCAGATACTACAATTAATCATTTAATGCTCAATAAAGTAGGAATAAAAACATTCTATGGACAGGCATTTTTACCCGATGTTTGTGAATTGTCAAATGAAATGCTACAATATTCAAAGCATTTTTTTGAAGAATTGATTAATAACGGGAAAATTAAAGAAATTTATCCTAGCGATGTTTGGTATAACGAGAGGGAAGATTTTAGTGAAAAAAGTATTGGAATTTCTATGGAAGAACATCATAATAGAGGATTTGAATTATTAAGAGGAAATGCAAAATTTGAAGGTAAAATATTGGGAGGATGCATAAATACTTTATTTGATATTTTTGATAACACAAGATATGAAGATACAGTATATCTATGTAAAAAATATGAATTATTTCCAAGTTTAGACGAGTGGAAAAATAAAATCTTGCTTCTTGAAACTAGCGAAGAAAGGCCTAAACCTGAGTTATTTAGAAAGATGATTGTTAAACTTCAAGAATATGAAATATTTGATGTTATTTCAGGTTTGATTATAGGAAAACCACAAAACGAAGAATATTATGAAGAGTATAAACAAATTCTTCTTGATGAAATAAAAAATCAAGATTTGTCAATTGTATATAATATAAATGTTGGACATAGTACTCCAAGATGTATCATTCCTTTTGGAGTAAATGCAAAAGTTGATGTCGAAAGGCAAATTATAGAATTTGAAGAATAAAGATATGGAAAAAAGTATTGAAAAGAAAAGAGATAGAGAGAAAAAAGTAATAACTGAAATGGTGAAATTGTATTGCAAAAAGAATCATAAAAATCAAGACCTTTGTGATGAATGTAAGGAGATTTTAGATTATTCTTTAAAAAGAATTGATAATTGTAAATATATGGATACGAAAACTTTTTGTTCAAATTGTAAAAATCCATGTTATAGTCCAAAAATGAAAGAAAAAATAAAACAAATCATGAAATTTTCAGGACCTAGAATTCTATTTCATCATCCATTATTAGTTATTTCTCATATGTTAAGTAGATCAAAAAAATAGAGATTTTATATTGTTATAAATAAAAAATTTTTATGCTGAAAAAGAAAATGAAATTCTGTCGTAAAAGTTATCGTTTTTCTTGAAATTTGAGCATTTATTTAACATATTTCTTTTATAATTATCATTGACTTTAATTGATTTTTATAATATATTTAATCTAGTAAATTAAAGCGAATTTTTTTATAAATTAGGAAGGTTTTTTATAAAAAAAGTGCTTGAAAAAATGAAAAAAAAAGTTTATAATAATCTTACGATTAAAATGGGGGAGATTTTTTTGTTTTTGAAAATGTCGTTACTTTATTTTAACGTAATAGAAAACTTAGTGTTTTAAATTACATAAATTTTATACATTTATCATGAAAATGTTATTTTGTAAATTTTAATTTAAAATTCTATTTAAAATTAGGAGGTGATGAAATGACTACTGATGCTATAAACAGAGTTAAAGAGGCAGAATTGGAAGCAAAATCTTTAGTTGATGCAGCTAAACTTGAAGCTACGAATTTGAAAAAAACTTCAGGAAAAGAATGTACTGAAATTTCTGATAAAGTTATAAGTGAAGCGAATAAAAAAGCTGATGAAATCAAATTCGGATTAATCAATGAAGGTGAAATGTTGGCAAAACCTGTTATTGAAAAAGCTAAAAGAGAAGTTGAGCATATTAAATCTGTTGACGATAAAAAGTTAGAATCTGTGGTTAATTCAATAGTAGAGAGGATTGTGAGTGTAAATGGCAATAGTTAAGATGAAGAAATTCACTTTATTTGCTTTTGAAGCCGAAAGAAAGCGATTGTTAGAAGAACTTCAAAGATTTGGTTATGTAAACTTTTCAAAATCTGACTCTATTGAACAATTTGATTATCTTAAAGATGTGGAAGTATCTACTATAGATAATAATTATATTGAAGAATCCACAAGAATTAAATGGATGATTGATTATGTGGGGAGATTTGTCGAAAAGGAAAAAGGTTTATCCGCTTTGAAAAAAGGTCCCGTTGTTTATACATTTAGTGAACTTGAAAAAGAAGCTAGTTCTTATGATTACATTCCAGATTTTAATATTTTGAGTGAAATAAGTAAAAAGGTAGATTCAAATAATCAAAGATTAACAGTTATAGATAATACAATTAAAGAATTATCACCATGGAAATCTATTAAAGAACCTATTGACGACTTGAATTCATTTAAAAAATCAAAATTCATTATGGGATATTTACCGACTAAGAATCTTGAAAAATTTAAGACATCTACTGTAGATTTGAAATTTACTTATTTTGAAGAAGTAGATATAGTAGGGAAAAATTCATATTGTATTATCTTCACTAATGAGTTAGAAAAAGAAATGGCTCTTGAAAACTTAAGATTAAATGGTTTTTCTGAAGTTAATCTTGAATTTAAAGGTGTTGTTTCTGAAGAGATTGAGAAGTTGGAAGCTGAGAAGAAAATATTAGAAGATGATAATTCTAAGCTGACTGAGGAAATTAAAAAATTTACTGTTAATATTCAAAAGATGCAAAGTGTTTATGAGTATTATCAAAATTTAGCTCTTAGAAATACAGTTGTTTCTAATTTTAAAGCTACGGATAAGCTAGACATTATTCAAGGCTATATACCGGCAGATAAAGAAACAAATTTTAAAGCTTTACTTGAAAAAGTTTCTGCATCAAAGATATATTTGGAAATTGAAGATGCAAAAAAGGATGATCCTAATGTTCCTATTATCCTAAAGAATAATAAGATAGCATCACTTTTTGAATCAGTTACAAATATGTATGCTCTTCCAAAGTATGATGAAGTAGATCCAACATTTATATTATCAATATTTTATTGGATTTTCTTCGGAATGATGGTTGCAGACTTTGCTTATGGATTAATTTTATGTATAGGCTCAGGAATAGCTTTAAAAGTATTCAAATTTAAAGATTCAACAAAAAAATTCTTAAAATTTTTCTTTGCACTTAGTTTTTCAACTATGATATGGGGATTGATTTACGGATCAGCTTTCGGAGATTTGATTACTTTACCAACTCAAATACTGGACTCATCAAAAGATTTTATGAAAGTTTTGATGTTGTCTTTAGCATTTGGTGGAGTACATTTAGCTTTTGGCTTAGGAATGAAAGCTTATGTTTTAATAAAGAACGGAAAGCCTATGGATGCATTCTACGATGTATTCCTTTGGTACTTAACTTTAACAACTGTTATTTTAGTTATTGTTGGGAAGGTAGTAACTTTGCCAAGTATTGTAAATACAATAGCATTTTATGGAATGATAGTTGGTATGTTAGGAATCATAGCTTTTGGAGCTAGAGATTCAAAAAGTATCGCTGGAAGAATTGCTGGTGGATTGTATTCACTTTATGGAATAACATCTTATATAGGAGATTTTGTTTCATACCTTAGACTTATGGCTCTTGGACTTGCAGGTGGGTTTATTGCAGTAGCAATCAATATAATTGTAAAAATGCTTGTAAGTGGAGGAATTGTAGGAATAATTTTCGGAGTAATAATTTTTATATTTGCTCAAATGTTTAATATATTCTTAAGTTTCTTATCAGCTTATGTTCATACTTCAAGACTTATGTATGTAGAATTCTTTAGTAAATTCTATGAAGGTGGCGGAAAGGCATTTAAGAAATTTAGAAGTGATAACAAATATATAGAAGTAAAATAAATCTAAAATAAAAAATAAAAAAACAAACGAAAAGGAGATTTTGTAATGAAAGATTTTATGGCTGTATTAGCACAAAATGGTGGAGTTGTATTTGGTATATTAGGGGCAGCTCTTGCTGTATTATTAGCAGGAATTGGCTCTGCAAGAGGTGTTCAAATGGCAGGGGAAGCTGCTGCTGGATTAGTTATTGATGAACCTGAAAAATTTGGTAAAGCGATGGTATTACAATTATTACCAGGTACACAAGGTCTTTACGGATTCGTAATTGGTCTTTTCATAATGTTCAAATTAAGAGTTGATATGAGCTTAGTTGAAGGTTTATATTATGTTATGGTTTCTCTACCTGTTGGTATTGTAGGATTAAAATCAGCTTACTATCAAGCAAGAGTTGCCGTTGCTGGTATTAATATCTTAGCTAAAAACGAAGAACATCAAACTAAAGGTATTATCCTTGCAGTAATGGTTGAAACTTACGCTATCTTAGCATTTGCAATGTCATTCTTATTACTTTCAAGCATTTCATTCAGTTAATAAGCATTAAATAATTTAAAAAGGATGTGATTGAATGTCTAATTTGGACAATATTATAGATGAAATCCTTCAAGATGCTAAAAATGAATCTAAAAAAATAGTAGAAGATGCTAAAAGTGAAGTTGCGGATCTTGTTGGAAAAACAGAAAGTGAAGCTCAAAAAGATGCTGATAAGATCATTGAAAAGGCAAAAGTAGAGGGCGCACAATCAAAAGATAGAATAATTTCAAACTCAAGTTTAACAGCAAGAGATATGATTTTAGTTGCAAAACAAGAAATGATAAATAAAGTTTTTGAACTAACTAAAGAAAAATTAAAAACATTAAATCATGAAGATTATTTAAAATTTGTTGAAAATTCACTAAAGATTTTAGATGTTAAAGAAGATAGTGAAATTATTCTTACTGAAAGTGAAAAGAAACTTGCAGGAGAAAAACTATTTGGAATTAAAGTAGCAGATGAAACTGTTGAAAGTGGATTTTCATTAAAGAATGGAAAAATAATATTAAATAATGAATTTTCAAGTCTAATAGATTTACAAAAGGAAGACTTAGAGAAAGAAGTAGCGATTAGATTATTTAGTTAATAGGAGGTGTATTATGGATAGAGAAGATTTTATCCAATCAAGTGTTAGAATTCGTTATGCTGAGAAAAAACTCCTTACTAAACAACAACTTCAAAGGCTGGCGGATGCAAAAAGTCTTGAAGATGCTATTAAGCTACTTAATGAAACTTCTTATTCAAGCGAAATTTCTAAGTTGGATAGGCCTGAAAATTATGAAGAAGTTTTATCCGATGTTTTAAACAAAACATACAGAGATGTTATGGAAATTTCTCCTGATAAGTCTTTGGTTGAGATACTTTCTTGCAAATATAATTATCATAATCTAAAAGTTTTGGTAAAAGAACATATTTTAAAAGAAAAGTTTGACTCAATGTATTGTATGTTAGATGAAAGTAGTATTGAAACATTCAGAGAATTAGCCTTAAAAAATGATGAGGGATTGTCAAAAGATTTTAAGGAATGTTTAGAATTTTATGATAAAACAAAAGACCCTCAAGATATTGACATTTTTATAGATAAAAAGTACTTTGAAAAAGTTTTGAGCTTAGCGGAAGAATTTAAACTTGATATGATTTCTGAATATTTTAGAGCAATGATTGATTTTATTAATCTGAGAACTTTTATAAGATGTAGAAAACAAAATCAAGTAAAAGAAACTTTGGAAAAAGTTTTAATAAAAGGTGGAGATATCGAAACTGAAAGGATTTTAGATATGTTCTACGATGATATAGAAGTTTTACCAATTAAGCTTAAGTCATATAAGATTGGTAGAGTTCTAGCAAAAATAGTAGATGAATATAGGAATACTAGTTCTCTTAATAGTTTTGAAAAAAATATGGATGATTATTTAATTGAAATAGTAAGAAAAACTAAATCAATCCACTATGGAGCTGAAGTTATTTTTAGTTTTCTTTTTGCTAAAGAATTGGAAATTAAAAATTTAAGACTTATTTTAGTAGGAAAAGTCAATGGTTTATCTCCTGAATTTATAAAGGAAAGGTTGCGTGAAGTTTATGTATAAAATAGCTGTAATTGGCGATAAGGATTCTGTTCTTGCCTTTAGAGCTCTTGGAGTTCATGTTTTTACTGCAATCGAAGGCAATGATGCCAGAAGAATTATTGACAAACTAGCAAAAGAAGGATATGGGATTATTTATATTACTGAGCAATTGGCAAAAGATATTCCCGAAACTATTCAAAGATATAACAATGAAGTTATTCCAGCAGTAATTTTAATACCTAGCAACAGGGGTAGTTTGAATATAGGCTTAGAAAATATCAACAAGAATGTTGAAAAAGCTGTTGGATCAAATATATTATAGAAAGCGAGGGCTTATATTGAAAGTCGGTAAAGTTATTAAAGTTTCCGGACCTCTTGTAGTAGCAGAAGGAATGGAAGACGCGAACGTATATGATGTTGTTGAAGTTTCTGATAATAAGCTCATTGGAGAAATTATAGAAATGAGAGGTGATAGAGCCTCAATTCAAGTTTATGAAGAAACTACAGGTATTGGACCTGGAGATGATGTTTATTCAACAGGTAGTCCACTTTCTATTGAACTTGGACCTGGAATGTTAGAACAAATGTTTGACGGTATACAAAGACCTCTTGAAGCTTTACAAGCGAAAGCAGGAGATTTCCTTTTAAGAGGAGTAAGTGTATCACCTTTAGATAGAGAAAAAAGATGGGATTTTGTTCCAACAGTAAATGTTGGTGATGAAGTTTCAGAAGGAAATATAATCGGAACAGTTCAAGAAACAACAGTTGTTTCACATAAGATTATGGTTCCTCCAGCTGTAAGTGGTAAAATTGTTGAAATTTTACCTGGTTATCATACAGTTGATGAAATAATTTGTAAAATAGAAACTGATGATGGAATTAAAGAATTAAATATGATTCAAAAATGGCCAGTACGTCGTGGCCGTCCATATTCAAGAAAATTGGATCCAATTAGACCACTTGTAACAGGTCAAAGAATCATTGATACATTTTTCCCAGTTGCAAAAGGTGGAGCTGCAGCGATTCCAGGACCTTTTGGTTCAGGAAAAACAGTAGTTCAACACCAACTTGCTAAATGGGCAGATGCAGAAATTGTAGTTTATGTAGGTTGTGGAGAACGTGGAAACGAAATGACAGATGTTCTTATGGAATTCCCTGAAATTTTAGACCCTAAGACTGGTCAATCACTTATGAAAAGAACAGTTCTTATAGCTAATACTTCAAATATGCCGGTTGCTGCTCGTGAAGCTTCAATCTATACAGGTATTACTATCGGAGAATACTTTAGAGACATGGGATATTCAGTTGCACTTATGGCTGACTCAACTTCTCGTTGGGCAGAAGCACTTCGTGAAATGTCCGGTCGTCTTGAAGAAATGCCTGGTGATGAAGGATATCCAGCATATCTTGCATCCAGAGTTGCAGACTTCTATGAAAGAGCTGGTTATGTAAAATGTCTAGGTGAAGATAGAGAAGGTGCTTTAACAGTAATTGGTGCAGTTTCTCCTCCTGGTGGAGATATTTCTGAACCAGTTTCACAAGCTACTCTTAGAATTGTAAAAGTATTCTGGGGACTTGACTATGCATTATCTTATAGAAGACATTTCCCTGCTATTAACTGGTTGAATTCTTATTCATTATATCAAGATAAGATGGATAAATTTATGGATGAAAGTATTGATAGAAAATTCTCTGCACATAGAATACAATCAATGGCACTTTTACAAGAAGAATCAAATTTGCAAGAAGTTGTTCGTCTTGTAGGTAGAGATTCACTTTCAGAAACGGATCAATTAAAGCTAGAAGTTGCTAAGTCTTTAAGAGAAGACTTCTTACAACAAAATGCTTTCCACGAAGTTGATACTTATTGTTCTCTTCCAAAACAATTCAAAATGTTAAATCTTATTTTAGGTTTCTATGATGAAGCAAAAAAAGCTTTAGATGCAGGAGTATATCTTGATGAAATTTTGAAGATTGAATCTCGTGAAGGAATAACAAGAAGTAAAAATATTTCTGAAAATGAATTGGAAAAGTTTGATGAATTATTCGAAACAGTTAAAGCTGACATAGAAAAATTAATAAGCGAAGGAGGTAACTCTAATGCTTAAAGAGTATAAGACAGTAAAAGAAGTAGTAGGACCTTTGATGGTTGTTGAAGGTGTTGAAGGTGTTAAATACGAAGAATTAGTTGAAGTTAGAGTTCAAAACGGAGAAAAGAGAAGAGGGAAAGTTCTTGAAATTGATGGGGACAAAGCAATGGTTCAATTGTTTGAAGGTTCAGCAGGAATTAACTTAAGAGATACATCTTGTAGATTTTTAGGTCATCCTCTTGAACTTGGAGTTTCTGAAGATATGATAGGAAGAATTTTCGACGGCCTTGGTAATCCTATCGATAAGGGGCCAAAAATTATTCCTGAAATGAAGATTGATATTAACGGATCTCCAATCAATCCTGTATCAAGAGATTATCCTTCAGAATTTATTCAAACAGGTATTTCTACAATAGATGGACTTAATACATTAGTTAGAGGACAAAAATTACCTATATTCTCAGGTTCAGGTCTTCCACATAACAATGTAGCTGCGCAAATTGCCAGACAAGCAAAAGTACTTGGTAGTGGAGAAAAATTTGCCGTAGTATTTGGAGCGATGGGAATTACTTTTGAAGAAGCTCAATTTTTCATTGACGACTTTACAAAAACTGGTGCGATAGATAGAGCAGTATTATTCATGAACCTTGCAAATGACCCTGCAATCGAAAGAATTGCAACACCTCGTATGGCTCTTACTTGTGCAGAATATTTAGCATTTGAAAAGGGAATGCATGTTTTGGTAATCTTAACTGACCTTACAAATTATGCGGAAGCACTTCGTGAAGTATCTGCAGCAAGAAAAGAAGTTCCGGGACGTCGTGGCTATCCGGGATATCTATATACTGACCTTTCAACAATTTATGAAAGAGCAGGAAGACTTAAAGGTAGACCGGGATCCATTACACAAATTCCTATTTTAACAATGCCGGAAGATGACATCACCCATCCAATACCTGACCTTACAGGATATATAACAGAAGGACAAATTATTCTTTCAAGGGAATTATATAAACAAGGTATTCAACCTCCAATTTTTGTAATTCCTTCATTATCAAGACTTAAGGATAAAGGTATCGGTAAAGGAAAGACAAGAGAAGATCATGCAGATACAATGAACCAAATCTATGCTGGTTATGCATCAGGTAGAGAGGCTCGTGAATTGGCAGTAATCTTGGGTGAATCAGCATTGTCAGAAGCAGATAAGGCTTTTGCAAAATTCGCAGACGCTTTTGATAAGAAATATGTTGACCAAGGATATGATACTAACAGAACGATAGAAGAAACTTTAAACTTAGGTTGGGAATTATTAAGTATAGTTCCAAGAACAGAACTTAAGAGAATTAGAGAGGAATATATTGATAAATATTTAGGAAAGACAGAATAAAGGGGAGATATAGATGGCAAAGCTAAATGTAAATCCTACACGTATGGCTCTTTCTAATCTCAAAGGAAGACTTGTAACTGCTAAAAGAGGTCATAAACTTCTTAAAGATAAACAAGATGAACTTATGAGAAGATTTATTGAAATGATTAGAAAAAACAAAAAACTTCGTCTTGAAGTTGAAGAAGAACTCTCAAACTCATTTAAATCTTTTCTTTTAGCGAGTGCTGTTATGAGTCCTGAATTTTTGGAACAAGCTGTGGCGTTTCCAAAAGAACAGGTATCCGTTGCCATTGAAACAAAAAATGTAATGAGTGTAAATATTCCTAAAATGAAATTTGACAGAACAGAATCAAGTGGAGCAATATTCCCTTATGGTTATGCTCAAACTTCTTCTGAACTTGACGATGCGATTTTAGAATTACATTCAGTAATGGATAAGCTATTAGAACTTGCAGAAGTTGAAAAAGCTTGTCAATTAATGGCAGATGAAATTGAAAAGACTCGTAGAAGGGTAAATGCTCTTGAGTATAGAACAATTCCTGATTTGGAAGAAACAATTAAATTCATTAGAATGAAATTAGATGAAAATGAAAGGGCTACTATTACAAGACTTATGAAAGTTAAGGATATAATAGCTAAACAAGTATAAAAAATGCTGTTGCAAATTGCAACAGCTTTTTTAGTATCCATTTTATACAATTACTTGCAAAAGTTTTTATATAATAGTATAATAAAATAGTATAATGAATGCAATTATATAATTTATTTTTAAGGAGGGATATTATGGATAATTTAAAAAATGATGATTTTGAAACTAAGGAAAACTTAGAAGAAAAACATGAAGAAAATCCAGTTGAAGAAATTAAAGAACAAGAAACTATTAAAGAATCTGTTGAAGTAAATGACGCTGAAGAAAAAGTTGTTGAAGAAAAAATAGAAGAAGAAAAGATTGTTGAAGAAAAAACTGTTGAAAGTAATGCTAATTCTAATGAAGGTGAAGAATCTCAAGTTGATGTGAAAGAAAGCTTTGACAAGTTTATTTCTAAAAAGAATTTGTTAGAATATATAATGTGTGGTATTTCAGTAGTTTTTGTACTTGATTTACTTTATATGGTTATAAAACTTATAAGTGTAGGTAGTCTTGGTAGAGGAGGAAGTAGTACAGAAAATTATTTATCTGGAATAACAAAAGCTGCTTCTAAGTATTCAAGTTTAAGAACAGTTGCTAATCTTAGAGATTTTTCTCACTTCTTAGTTTTCTTATCAATTGTATTAATTCTTGTTATGATTTATAAAAGTATTGTTCTTGATAAGAAGAATGACTTCTTTAAACTTACTAAGAATTTATACTTTATAGGTGCAAATGTTGTTGTTGTAGTAGCTGGATTGCTTTTAAAGTCAGCTTTAAGACATTTATCAACAGTAATGCTATATATATCTATTCTTGTTTATTTAGCAGCAATTGCAGGATTTGGATATATAGTTTATATTCTTTATCTAAGAATGTTTAAAAGTAAAAAATAATTAATTAAAAAAATATTTTGTTTTTAGTTTATAATTCTATTATTTAAAAGAGTTTATCAGATTTATATTTGATAAACTTTTTTATTGCAAAGCATCGTGGAGTTGTGGGGTTCTTATTGATAATGTTAAAATAAACAATTTTTTCCCGATTTCCTATAAAAAATTAAAAGTTATCCCACATTTTTATAAAAGTTATCCACAAAATAAAGGTCAAAATATCCACTTATCCACAAGTTATTCAACTTATCCACAATTTTATAAAAAGCTCTTTTCTTTTTTAATTATCATTTGATGTCTCATAATAACATTTTTCAGTAATAAATCTTCCAGTTATAAAAGAATACAAATAATATTATTCAAAAATATCTTTTCACTACAATTGTAATAAAATTGATATTTTAGAATTCTATTTTTTACAATAAGAACCCCACCCTTCCACGATGCTATGCATCGGGAGGGTAGCCGGGAACCTTGTTGTTTCACAATAAAAAATTGTTAATAAAAAATTTTTAAAAATGTATTTACAAAATATTTTTTTTATGATAATATATAAATAAATTATATATATAAATTTTATATATATAAAAATTATATATTAATAATTTAAATCGAGGTGAAATATGTATTATCCAATTTCAGCATTGTTAATTGAGTGTTTAATTTTATCAATTATAGATGTTAAAGATTCTTATGGTTATGAAATTAGTCAGAGCGTCAAAAAAATTTCAGATATAAAGGAATCAACTCTTTATCCAATTTTAAAAAAATTGGAGCAAAATGAGTTTTTGACAACATATGACGGAGAGTTTAACGGAAGAAAGAGAAAATATTATAGAATTACATCGAGTGGAAAAACACAACTTAAGTTTTTAAAGTCAGAGTGGATTGGTTATAGAGATGAAATTGACAAAATAATTATAGGAGGATTGTCTGATGAATAGAGAAGAATATCTTAGAGAGCTTTCAAAATATTTGAAAAAATTACCCAAAAAAGATTATGATGATACTATGAATTATTTTGAAGAATATTTTGATGAAGTTGGTGTTGAAGGAGAACAAGATTTAATTAGAGAATTAGGATCTCCAAGCGTTGCTGCAAGTGAAATTCTATCAAAATTATTGAATGAAAATATTTCAAAGGGAGAAAGTAAGGATAAATTTTTTCACTTTGGAGAAAATAGAATCTCAAGAACTTTTTTAATTGCAGTTCTCTGCATTTTTGCGGCTCCTATAGGCATTCCTCTTACAATTGCCGCAATTGCAATAACTTTTTCGTTTTTTATAGTTTGTATATCACTAGTTTTAGCTTCTTTTTCTTTTGCTTTTGCGGGGATATTGATAACAATTAAGCTAGCTGTTGTAGGAATAATTACAATTTTTAGTTCATCTGTTTCTGGAGGAATAATTTTACTTGGTAGTGGTTTGATTGTTTTGGGAATAACTGGATTGTTGTTTATTGCTGGGAAATTCACAGTTGATTTTTTGATTTATTTATTTAAGAAGTCTATTTCTTTTATTTCAAGAAAAAGAGGTGAGATATATGAATAAAAAAGTATTTAAATTTTCTATTTTAATGCTAATTTTAGGTTTTGTATTTTTGTTTTCAGGAATGCAAACAGGAGGGTTAGGTTATTTGGCAGACGCAGATATAGATAGCTATAATATGTATAAGAATAAAAAAATAAATAAATATACTAAAGATTTAGATAAAATTTCTTCTGTTGAAGTCGAGTTTTTTAATTCTAATTTTGAAATTAGAAAATCAGAAAATGGGAAAAATTATGTTGAGTATTTATATGAAAATGAAGAAGATTATAGTATTAAATTAGATGACGAGAAATTATTTATTCAAAGTTTACAAAAAGAGAAATCTTTTTCTTTTGGTATTAAACTTAATCTAAATGTTTTTAAAAATTTTCTGATTAATGGAAAAGTTTCTGATAACTCTTTTATTCTATATCTTTCAGAAAGTGAATTGGAAAATTTAAGTTTTAGTAATTTTAGTGGAAAAGTGGATATTTCTGATGTCAATTTTAGAAATATAAGACTTAATTTAAAAAGTGGAACTTGTAAGTTAAAAAATTTAAAGACAGAAAATATAGAATTATTAAATTCAGCTGGGAATATTTATTTGGATAATGTAAATAATTCTAATTATTTTACTTCTGAGAACAAAGCGGGTAATATTGAGTTTACAAATTCTAAATTTCATTTATGTAAAGTTGAGCAGAAAGCTGGAAATGTAAATTTTTCAAATGTTGAAATATCTCAATTTTTAAAGGTTGAAAATAAGGCTGGAAATATAAAATGTTCTTTAGTGTATAATGAAAATGTAAATTATGATTTGGATTTAGAGTCAAAGGTAGGGAATATATCAGTAGATAAAGATTTTAATAAAAATAGATCTGGAGTTAACTCTGTAAAGATTAGTTTAAAATCAAAAGCTGGAAATGTAAGATTAGAGAGAAATTAATGAAAAATTTTTAAAATTTTAATTAAAAGCTATGCTTTTTCTTAAAAATGTGGTATCATTATTGTAGATATATATTTCATAATTTTGTGAGAAATATATTTTATCAATTTAAAATTTAAGATTTTAAAAAATTTTAAGGAGGACATACAAAATGGAAGAAAACAAAGGCTGTGGATGTGGCTGTGGTTGCGGTTGCGAAGAAGAAATGGAAGCTGAGTTATTAGTTTTTGAAAATGAAGATGGAAAAGAAGAAACTTTTGAAGTTATAGGAGTTTTTGAAGTTGAAGAAAAAGAATATATGGCTCTTCAAAGTCAAGAAGACGGAAGTATATTACTTTGCAAATATATAGAAAAAGAAGACGGAGAATATGAAGTTGAAGAAATCGAAGATGATGAAGAATTCAATAAGGTTTCTGATGCATTTGACGCTTTAGTTGAAGAAGACGACGAATAGGATTAAAGTCTATAAGGTGCCGTTATCGGCACTTTATTTTTTTGAAAGAGGTGTTTATGTTAAAAGCAGTTTGTTTAGATTTAGATGGAACTTTGTTAGATGATGACAAAAAAATATCTCCTCGTAGTTTTACTTTATTGGACAATTTAATAGGAAATGGTATTGAGGTTGTGATTGCTACAGGTAGACATTTTTATATGGCATCAGGCTTTTTACAACCTTTAAAAAGAGATATAATGGTCTGTGCAAATAATGGAGCAATGAGTAGATTTAAGGAATCCAGTAAATTAGTAAATGTTGAATATGTAAATAATTCTAAGTTTTTGGAAGTTTATAATAAGGCTCTAGATTGTGGAATGAATCCTTATGTTTATGTAGATTCTTTTGTCGATGGTTATCATCTTGCGATTAAAGATGGGCAACCTAAGAAAAGTCATTTTGAAGAAAATATTGTAGATAAAAAGATTGCCACAGATAGTATTAGGTATTTCAGCCAAGTTGATATGAAATCTTTAGAAACTGTTTTATGTATAGCTTTCTTGGATCAAAAAGAAAAGATTGATGAATTTTATGGATTATTTAAAGATGAAAATAGTTTGGTTAAAAATAGGTATATGATTCCAAATGGAAAAAAAGTTTTGGAATTTCAATCTGAAAAAGCTGATAAATGGGTTGCTATAACTAATTATCTTAAGAGTAAGAATATTGAACTTTCAGATGTAGTATCTTTCGGTGATGAATTTAATGATAAATCAATGATTAAAAATTCAGGAATTGGTTTTGCAATGAAAAATGGAATTGATGAACTAAAATCTTTGACAAATAATGTTACTGAATTTACAAACAACGAGGATGGGGTATATTTCGAGTTGAAGAAATTATTTAAGGATGTTATAGGAGAAAAAAATGGCTTGTAATTTAAAGTTTAATGGAATAAATGGTGAATTTTCTTTAGATAAGTTTAAAGGAAAGAAGATAGTATTATATTTTTATCCAAAGGATAATACTTCAGGTTGTACTTTGGAAGCTATTCAATTTAGCGAACTTAAAGATGAATTTGAAAAGTTAAATGCAGTTGTTATTGGAGTTAGTAAAGATTCTCTTGCTAGCCACAAGAAATTTATTGAAAAACATAATTTAACTGTTGAATTGGTTTCTGATGAAGATATTTCTATACAAGAGTATTTTGATGTTTGGAAACTAAAGAAAATGTGTGGTAAGGAGTATATGGGAACTGTTAGATCTACATTTATTTTGGATGACAAGGGAAATATTTTAAAAGAATTTAGAAATGTAAAAGCTAAAGACCATGCAATAAAAGTTTTAGAAGCATTGAAGGAATTATAATGTTAGAGGAAGATTTTTACAGAACCTATTCAAAATATCTTAAAGATATTTATGGAGAAAAAGTTTATAAACTACCTGTTAAATTGAATTTGAGCTGTCCAAATAGAGATGGTAACATTGCAACAGGTGGTTGTATTTTTTGTGGAGAAGAAGGCGGTTCTTTTGAAAATTGTAATATTTCCATGTCAGTAGAAGAACAAGTTTTGAGAAATAAGTCTTATATTTCAAAAAAGTATAATGCAAAAAAATTTATTGTCTATTTTCAAAATTTTACTAACACATATCTTGGAATGGAAGATTTTAAAAAGATGATTGAAGATAGTATTGTTGATGAGGACATAATTGGGATTTCTCTGTCAACAAGACCAGACTGTATTTTAGAAGAGCAATTGTTATTTTTAAAGAATTTTCAAAAGAACAGAAATTTAGAGATAGACTTTGAATTGGGATTACAGACTGTAAATTATAGAACTTTGATAAAACTCAACAGAGGTCATACTTTGGCTGAATTTATAAATGCTGTTAATTTAATTCATAAATTTGGGTTTAGAGTTTGTACTCATATCATCGTTGGACTTCCTTGGGATGATGAATTGGATATGGTAGAGTCTGCAAAAATTTTATCTGCTCTAAAAGTTGAAGAGGTAAAATTACATTCACTCTATATTGTAAAAAATACAGTTTTAGGAGAAATGTATTCAAAAGGTGAAATAGAATTAATAAGTAAGGAAAAATTTATTGACTTAGTTATTTCTTTTTTAAGAAATTTAGATAAAAAAATAGTTTTACAAAGACTGCTTGGTCGTGTTCCTGAAGAAAACAGTTTATTTTGTAATTGGAATACGAGTTGGTGGAAAATTAGAGATGAAATTTTAGAAAAAATGGAGAAAAATAATTTTAGACAAGGAGACTTGTTTAATAATTTTGAAGGAGTTGTGAAAAAATAATGAAAAACTATGGACTTTTTGACGTTATTGGTCCTATAATGATTGGGCCTTCAAGTTCTCATACTGCAGGAGCTTGTAGGCTTGGACGAATTTCGAAAATTATTTATGCAAGAGATATAAAGAAAGTAATTTTTCATTTACATGGTAGTTTTAAAAACACATATCAAGGTCATGGAACTGATAGAGCTTTGGTAGGTGGAATACTAGGTTATGATACTGATGATGAAAGAATAAGAGATTCTTTAAATATTGCTAAAAGTAGAGGTATAGATTTTTCCTTTGTTCCTATGGACTTGTTATTTGCACATCCAAATACAGTTAAAACTGAATTTATTGATCCAAATGGAGAGAGCTTTTATGTAATAGGATCTTCTATTGGTGGTGGAGCCATTGAAATTACAAATATTAATGGGGTTGACGTTAAATTTGGGGGAGTTTATAACACAATAATCCTTAAATATAATGATAGATATGGAATGATTGCACAAGTTAGTACAATTTTAGCTGAAAATAAGATAAACATAGGTAGTTTAGTTATGAATAGAGAAGAGGGAGTTGCATCAGCAATTATGGAAATTGATGGTGGAATTGATGAAATGGCTATTTATAGAATAAGTAAGCTACCAGATATGTTGGAATGTATGATTTTAAAACCATTATAGGAGGTTATATGATTTCTTCAGGAGCACAATTATTACGATTATGTAAAGAAAAAAACAAAAAAATTAGTGAAATTGCATTAGAACATCAACTAGAAGAAATGGGTATAACAGAGGAAGAACTTTTAGAGATGCTTAGGGAAACTTATGAAGTAATGAAAGCTTCAGCATCTGATGTTATAACGAATGATAAAATCAATCCATTCAAAATAACTGGGGGAAATGCAAAGAAAATTTTAAGATATGCACAAAGTGGAAAAAGTATTTTAGGAGAGTCTATGGTTACAGCAATTGCTAGAGGTTTTTCAACTTCAGAAGTAAATGCAGGAATGGGAAAAATTGTTGCAGCACCAACTGCTGGTGGAGCAGGAATTTTACCAGGAAGTCTTTCTTGGATACAAGATAAATATAATTTTACTGATGATGAAATGTTAATGGCACTTTTAGTTTCTGGAACAATTGGGAGAATTATTGCAACAAATGCAACAATCTCTGGAGCTGAAGGTGGGTGTCAAGCTGAATGTGGTGCAGCAGCGGCAATGAGTGCAGCTGCAATAGTTGAATTGCATGGTGGAACTCCAGAACAATCTTTGACAGCTTCATCCTTTGCAATGCTTTCTGTATTGGGATTGGTTTGTGATCCAGTAGCAGGGCTTGTAGAATTTCCTTGTGCATTAAGAAATGGAACAGGAACTATTAATGCTCTTGTTGCAAGTGATATTGCACTTGCTGGGGTTGAATGTATAGTGCCTTTTGATGAGGTAGTCCAAGCAATGTATGAAGTTGGAAATGCATTACCTGAAACGTTGAGAGAGACAGCTTTAGGCGGATGTGCAGCTTGTCCATCAGCAAAAAAAATGGAATGTAAAGTATTTCCGAATAGATTAGGTTAGTAACGGGCTTTTTAAGTCCGAATTATGCAGAAATGGTGGAACTGGTAGACACGCTATCTTGAGGGGGTAGTGAGCAAAGCTTGTGAGGGTTCGAATCCCTTTTTCTGCACCAACTCCGTTAGTTTTACTAGCGGAGTTTTTTTGTGGGTAATAATTTTTAAAAGAAATAGTCTATTTTTAATATATTTAATTGTATAAATTAAGAAGTCAAAAAAATTATTGACATAAAAAATGTATTTGATACAATATACTTATAGATAAAAGCATTACATTTTAAATATAATAAAAAGGTTTTCTTATAATGCTAGACATAATAATATTTATATTATTGAGATGCTTATTTTATATAAGGAGAATATCATGGATGTACTAATGTTTATAATTAAATGGATATTAATGATACCATTTATGTGGGGGCTATTATTTATATCAATATTTTTTCATGAGATGGGTCATTTGATAATGTATCTTATATTTTATCGTGAGAATAATTGGAGAATTGAGATTGGATCAAAAGGGAAAAAATCACTTGAAATTGGAAGATTTACAATTTATCCAAAAATGCTAACTGGTCATATTTATTACAATTATAAAAAATATAATAAACTTAATTCAATTATGGTTAGTGCTGGAGGACCTTTGGTAAACTTAATTTTAATTATTTTCATAATTATATATCTATTTAACTTTTGTACTGACAAGACTGGATTATTATATTGGTGTATCTGCTTCTTATTTTATTCTAATTTAGCTCAATTTTTATGTACAATTATACCAATTAAAATTAAAGATTATATAAGTGATGGATGGAGAATTATAGATGATTTAAGAGGAGATTATGAATAATATTAAAATATATAATTGGAATAATCTTAAGTAAAAAAGAGTTACTTTGAATTAAATAATTTTTAATTTTTAGCGCAAAATACAGTAATTAAAATATAATATATTCAAATTCTGATGTAAAATTAATTGCATTATGACAAAAAAATTAAACATTTGTTGAAAAAAATTATGGACTTAAATTAAAAAATATGATAAAATATAGTGAAAAGATTTCTTTAAAAATATGATTTTTAAAAATATTAGAAAAATAGGAATATTAATTTTTTGGAGGACTTTTGTATTCTAATATTAAATTTTTTTGATGTAAAAAATTAATATTTGTTATTGAAAGGAGAAATGGATAGTGAAGAAAAGGGAAATCATTAATAAATTGGTATCTATACTTACTATATTCGCATTGCTTATGCCAATTGCATCTCAAGTTCATGCAGCTGATCCAGATAAGGGTTTAGAAATAAATGCTGATCATACTGAATTGGATAAAGCTGTAAAAGAACTTAAGGATTTGGGAGTAAATCCTACACAGACTCCTACTGAAGAAAAGGGAACTGTGAAGACAAAAGCAGATGTAGATGCTAAAGTGGCTGAAGTTAAGGCTGATTATGCTCAACAAATACAAGAGCTAAAAAAAGCTAAAGAAGCAATTGAAAAATGTAACAAAGATACTCAAGCTTATGAGGCAGAAAAGAAGAAATATGACGAAGCCTTAGAAAGATATAACAAATCGAAGGAACAATATGATAAGGATTTAGAGGCTTATAACAAGTCAATGGAAGAGTTGAAAAAGCATAATAAGGAAGATGGTTATTTATCTCAACCAGTATCTCAAAACTTAAAGTTTTCTTCTGAGCCTCAAGCTAAGATGAGTATTTCAGGATCAAAGGTATATTCACAAAGTGAATTTGACTCTACTGTTAGATCTTGGGGATATAAAGAAGGACATTGGGGATATGCGTATTTTGATGCATTAAATAAAGGACTTAAAGGTACTTCAACTCCTTTAGTTGCTGGTGATTCCAGAGTGATTTTGGAAAAGGGAAAACCTGTAACAGTAACTTATACTAATCTTCAAAAATCTTATATGAATGGTGTAAAAATTACAAAGGCTGTATTTACTTATACTTTGAAATCAACATCACCATTACCAAATAAAGTTCCTGTTATTATCAAACAAGATCCTACTGCAACAATTTGGTACACAGACTTTTTTGGGAATACTACTATTGGGGTTAATTTTCAACTATTTGATGAAAATGATAAACCTGTAGATTTAACAGGCGGATTATTGAGTTTTGCATCTCTTAATAAGGGACATACTCCAAAAGTTTTACCAAATTATAAAAATGCTATTGAAAAAGTTGGAAATTTCAATGGAGAATTACTAGAAATAAATGGTTCTAGTATTAAAAATCATAGTGGCTCTGCTTATGCTAATACTAGTAATGCAAATATAGAAGATGGCTCTAAGTATACAACTGGTCAATGGGATACTGAAACTTCTAAACTTAGTTGGTATGGAGCAATTGTTGGAAGGGCAAAAGGTAAGACAGTTAATTATGAAATGTCATCTAATTATTGTGGTAATATTTGGTTTGCTCTTAACTCAAAAATTAAAGCTAAAGGTATTCCAATAAAACCAATGGAACCTACAAAACCAACACCTCCAACTGAACCAAAATGTCCAAAAGTAGAAGCTAAATATCATTATGATGTATTTTTCTATCAACCACCGGTTGAAAAGAAAGTTCTTAATCAAAGTGATGCTGATATAAATAATAAAACTGTTGCTACAAATTCTGTTGTTAAATTTGTATTAAATGTTGCAAATTTACCAGCTGGACATAAAAAGCTTGAATCACTTTCATTTAAGGATAAGCTTCCATCAGGATATGAAGTTGATTTAGATGGTACAAAACAAGCAAGTTCTAACTATGATGTAAATTATGATAAGGACACTAATGAAATTACATTTACTGCAAAAGCAGAATATTTAAATACAATTAATGCTGATTTAAATAAAGAAATAAAAATATCTGCTCCTATTATTACTGGTAAAGTAACAAAAGAAGGAACAAAATATGATAATGATTTTGATTTGACTATAAATAATGATTATACTGTTAAATCTAAACCAGTTACTGTTTATACTCCAACTGAACCTAAAAAAGATGTTTTTAAAGGTAGTGATACTACTAGTATTGACGGTAAGATTGTAGAAGCAGGAGATGAATTGCGTTATGATATTACTTATAAGAATACTACAGGAACAAAACAAACTGTAACAATAACTGATAAAATTCCAGAACATACAACATTTGTTTCTGCAGATAATGATGGTGTAGAAAACGGTGGAGTAATAACATGGGTTAAGGAAGTTGAAAATGGAGCTTCTCTAACAGTTAGTTTTAAAGTAAAAGTTAATGACGATGTTAATGGTAATCCAATAGACAACATATCTCATGTTAAAGATGGATTTAATGAAACTGATACAAACAAGACTCACAATCCAACATCAACAAAACCAGTAAAAGACGTTTTTGATAGTAAAGATGATAAAACAAGTATCGATGGTAAAGAAGTAAAAGCAGGTCAAGAACTACTTTATAAGGTTACTTACAAAAATACTACAGGAACAAAACAAACTGTAACTATTACTGATAAGATTCCAGAACATACAACATTTGTTTCTGCAGATAATGATGGTGTAGATAATGGTGGAACTATTAAATGGGTTAAAGATGTAGAAAATGGTGATTCTTTAACAGTTACATTCAAGGTAAAAGTTGATGAAAATGTAAATGGTGAAAAGATTCTTAATAAAGCAAATGTGGTTGATGGACATAATGATTATGATACAAATGAAACAACAAACCCAACACCTACAAAGCCAGTAAAAAATGTTTTTGACAGTAAAGACGATAAGACAAGTATCGATGGTAAAGAAGTAAAGGCTGGTCAAGAACTACTTTACAAGGTTACTTACAAGAATACTACTGGAAAAGAACAAAAGGTTGTAATAAAGGATAAGATTCCAAAACATACAACTTATGTTAAAGACTCCGCTGATAA